>NZ_JARAXF010000018.1:0-217583 GCF_033793745.1 Streptomyces sp. ME19-01-6
ACGCCTTGCGATGACCGAGCCCTTCTCAGAGCCCGCCGGGGCCGCGTAGCCACAACGGCGCCGACTGGCGCGCCGCCGGTGTACCGGCGGCGGCACGCCAGCCGGCGTCGCATGGTGTCAGGCTCCAGGCGTGGCCTGATTGCCGGTCACTGAGACACGCTCCTAGCGGCGCTCGTTCACCACACGCGCGCAAGGACAGAAGAACCCCGCACCTGGTACCAGGTGCGGGGTTCTTCGTCGTCGTAGGATGCGCAGCTCCGCTCCGGGAACAGATCGCCTGCGATCATGGTCACAGGCGGCGTCTTCCGCACCGTCGAGCGCGAGTGCCCCGCCCCCCGCGCGCGAGATGCAGGGGTAGGGCGCTCGTTCACATCAGGTCAAGAACCGGCAAGTTGGCGCAGCACGTAGTGCATGATGCCGCCGTTGCGGTAGTAGTCCGCCTCACCGGGAGTGTCGATGCGCACGACCGCGTCGAACTCGATGCCCGTGTCGGTGGTCACCTTCACGGTGCTCGGGGTGGTGCCGTCGTTCAGCTCGGTGACGCCCGAGATGGAGAAGGTCTCCTCGCCGGTCAGGCCCAGCGACAGCGCCGAGGCGCCCTCCGGGAACTGCAGCGGCAGCACGCCCATGCCGATGAGGTTCGAGCGGTGGATACGCTCGTACGACTCGGCGATGACGGCCTTGACGCCCAGCAGCGCGGTGCCCTTGGCGGCCCAGTCGCGGGAGGAGCCGGAGCCGTACTCCTTGCCCGCCAGGATCACCAGCGGGATGCCCGCGGCCTGGTAGTTCTGCGACGCGTCGTAGATGAAGGAGACCGGCGAGCCCTCCTGGGTGAAGTCGCGGGTGTAGCCGCCCTCGGTGCCCGGCGCGACCTGGTTGCGCAGGCGGATGTTGGCGAAGGTGCCGCGGATCATGACCTCGTGGTTGCCGCGGCGCGAGCCGTAGGAGTTGAAGTCGCGGCGCTCGACGCCGTGCTCGGTGAGGTACTTGCCGGCCGGGGTGTCGGCCTTGATGGCACCGGCCGGGGAGATGTGGTCGGTGGTGACCGAGTCGCCGAGCTTGGCGAGCACCCGGGCGTCGGTGACGTCCTGGACCGGCGCCGGCTCCATGGCCATGCCCTCGAAGTACGGGGGCTTGCGGACGTAGGTGGACTCCGGGTCCCACTCGAAGGTGTTGCCGGTCGGGATGGGCAGCGCCTGCCACTGCGCGTCGCCCGCGAAGACGTCGGCGTAGCTGGTGTTGAACATCTCCTGGCCGATCGCGGAGGCGACGACCTCCTCGACCTCCTTCTCGGAGGGCCAGATGTCGGCCAGGTAAACCGGGTTGCCGCTCTGGTCGGTGCCCAGCGCGTCCTTGGTGATGTCCACCTTCATGGAGCCCGCGATGGCGTACGCGACGACCAGCGGCGGGGACGCCAGGTAGTTCATCTTGACGTCCGGGTTGATCCGGCCCTCGAAGTTGCGGTTGCCGGACAGCACGGAGGTGACGGCGAGGTCGGCCTCGTTGACGGCCTTGGAGACCTCCTCCGGCAGCGGGCCGGAGTTGCCGATGCAGGTGGTGCACCCGTAGCCGACCAGGTTGAAGCCGAGCTTGTCGAGGTACGGGGTGAGGCCCGCGCGGTCGTAGTAGTCCATGACGACCTTGGACCCGGGGGCCAGGGTGGTCTTGACCCACGGCTTGCGGGTCAGGCCCTTCTCGACGGCCTTCTTCGCCACGAGGGCGGCGGCGACCATCACATACGGGTTGGAGGTGTTGGTGCAGGAGGTGATCGCGGCGACGGTGACGGCGCCGTGGTCGATCTCGTACTGGCTGCCGTCGGGGGCGATGACCGGGGTCGGCTTGGTCGGCATGCCGTTGTGGTCGACGGCCGGGGCGTCGGAGGCCGGGAAGGACTCCTTGCCCGTCTCCTCGTCCTCCGAGACGTAGTTACGGACGTCCTGGGCGAACTGCTCGGCGGCCCCGGCCAGCACGATCCGGTCCTGCGGGCGCTTGGGGCCGGCGATCGACGGGACGACCGTCGACAGGTCCAGCTCCAGCTTCTCGGAGAAGTCCGGCTCGGCGGCCGGGTCCAGCCACAGGCCCTGCTGCTTGGCGTACGCCTCGACGAGCGCGAGCTGCTGCTCGCTGCGGCCGGTGAGCTTGAGGTAGTTGATGGTCTCGCCGTCGATCGGGAAGATCGCGGCGGTGGAGCCGAACTCCGGCGACATGTTGCCGATGGTGGCGCGGTTCGCGAGCGGGATCGAGGAGACGCCCTCGCCGTAGAACTCGACGAACTTGCCGACCACGCCGTGCTTGCGCAGCATCTCGGTGATCGTCAGCACCAGGTCGGTGGCGGTGGTGCCGGTCGGCAGCGAGCCGGTGAGCTTGAAGCCCACGACGCGCGGGATCAGCATCGAGACCGGCTGGCCCAGCATCGCGGCCTCTGCCTCGATGCCGCCGACGCCCCAGCCCAGCACGCCCAGGCCGTTGACCATGGTGGTGTGCGAGTCGGTGCCGACCAGGGTGTCGGGGTATGCCTGGCCACCCCGGACCATGACGGTGCGGGCCAGGTGCTCGATGTTGACCTGGTGGACGATGCCGGTGCCCGGCGGGACGACCTTGAACTCGTCGAACGCCGTCTGGCCCCAGCGCAGGAACTGGTAGCGCTCCTTGTTGCGCCCGTACTCCAGCTCCACGTTCTGGGTGAAGGCCTCGGGGGTGCCGAACCGGTCGGCGATGACCGAGTGGTCGATGACCAGCTCGGCGGGGGCGAGCGGGTTGATGCGGGCGGGGTCGCCGCCCAGCTCCTTGACGGCCTCGCGCATGGTGGCGAGGTCCACGACGCAGGGCACACCGGTGAAGTCCTGCATGATCACGCGGGCCGGCGTGAACTGGATCTCCTGGCTGGGCTGGGCGCTCGGATCCCAGTTGCCCAGCGCGCGGATGTGGTCGGCGGTGATGTTCGCGCCGTCCTCGGTGCGGAGCAGGTTCTCCAGCAGCACCTTAAGGCTGTACGGCAGACGGGCGGATCCCTCCACCTTGTCCAGCCTGAAGATCTCGTACGACTCGTCGCCCACCTGCAGCGTGCTACGGGCGTCGAAGCTGTTCGCCGACACGACAGTCTCCTTCATGCATGATCTCGCGCGTACTACCGCAATCCTGCCGTCACATGCCCTCACCCATCAGGTAAGGTCAGGCTTACTTAGGTAAGCCTTGCCAGTGCGGCCGCGGTGCGCCTTCCGGCGGATATCTCGATGTCAAGATAACCCTAATACATGGACCGCCGCACGGTGGGCTCGCGCTGCCGTGATCCGTTTCTCACACCCACGAAGTCCATACGCGCCCCTGAAGCCCCCAAGACGCCTCGCGTGGCGATCACCCGTGCCTCCGCGCACCATGAGGATCACGCGAAGGAGAACCGTATGGACTCCTCGGGCACTCCCCCCTCCGAACCCCCGCCCCCCTCCGAAGCTCCGCTGAGCGCCACCGAGCGCCAGGAGTACGAGCGGCTGCGCAAGGCGGTCGCCGTCCGCCACCGCCGGCTGCGGTACGCGGGAGCGTCGGTGCTGCTGGTGCTGGCCGTGCTGCTCGCACCGCTCGCCGTGGTCGCCACCTGGGCGCATGAGGAGGTCTCCGACACCGACCAGTACGTGCGGACCGTGGCGCCGCTGGGCTCCGACCCCGCCGTACAGGACGCGGTGACCGACCGGCTCACCAAGCGCGTCGTCGGCAACGTCGACGTGGCCGGCCTCACCGCCTCGCTCACCAAAGCCCTCGACCGGGTCGGCGCCCCGCCCCGGGTGGCCGACAGCGCCCGGCTGCTGACCGGGCCGCTGGAGACCGCCCTCAGCACGGCCGTCCACGACGTGGTGGCCAAGGCGGTGCACAGCGACCAGTTCGCCCAGGTGTGGACCGCCGCCAACCGCCGGGCGCACGCCGCCGTGGTGAAGGTCCTCACCGGCGAGGGGCCGAGCGCCGTCCAGGCCAGAGGGAACACCATCGTCCTGGACATCGGCACCCTGGTCGACAACGTCAAACGCGGACTGGTCGACGCGGGCTACGAGAAGGCCGCGCACATCCCCACCGTGGACCGGACGGTCCCGCTGCTGCGGACCGACAAGCTCGACAAAGCGCAGAACGCGATGCGGCTGCTGAACGTTCTTGGCGTCTGGCTGCCGGTCACGGCGATCGCGCTCGCCGCGCTCGCCGTGTGGACGGCCCCCGCGCACCGGGTGGCGCTGATCAGCGTGGGCATCGGCGTCGCGGTGATGATGCTGGTGCTGCTCGTCGGCCTCGCCGTCCTGCGCCGGGTGTATCTGGACTCCGTCCCGCCCACCACACTGCCCGAGGACGCCGCCGCCACCATCTACGACACCCTCGTGCGCTTTCTGCGCGAGAGCACCCGCACGATCCTGGTCATCGCGGTGATCACCGTGCTGTCCGGCTATCTGTACGGGCCCGGGCGCGGTGCCCGGGCCGTGCGCTCGGGGGCCGCCCGCGCCACCGGCGCCACCGGCCGGGCCCTGGCCCGCGCCGGTCTGCGCACCGGCGGCACGGGCCGCTGGCTGGACGCCCACCGCGGCTGGACCACCGGCGTCGTCATCACCGGCGGCGCACTCGCCCTCGTCCTGTGGAACCACCCCACCCCGGCGTCCGTGGCGCTCGTCCTGGGCCTCGTCGTCCTCGTCCTGGCACTGCTGGGCATTCTCTCGGCGGCGGCGAACGGGCCTCAGCGCCACGAGAACCGCTTATCGGTGGCGGCATCGATGGCGGCGACAGCGGTGGACTCCCGCGACCGTCCGAGGTGGCAGCCTGGAACGCAGGAGGCAGGCGGTGAGTTCCGGCGGAGACGAACACCGGCCACCCCGGTTCGGCAGAGCACGGAGTGTCCTGGCCGCGGCGCGCGCCCCGTCCGTCGCCGGGCTGATCACCAGGCTGACGGAACGGCTGCTGGCGGTGAACACCGTGGAGGCCGCCATGCGGCTGGCCGCCCAGGCGTTCCTCACGGCCTTGCCGCTGCTGATGGCGGTGGCGGCCTTCGCCCCCGAGGGAATGAAGGGCCTGCTGGCGGACTCCGTGCGCTCGGTGGTCGGCGTACAGGGCAAGGCGCTGGGCGAGGTGCGCCGGGCCCTCGCCGCGTCCGGCCCGGCGAGGAACCCCTCGGGCGCCGTGGGTCTCGTGGTGGCGCTGGTATCGGCGACGGCCTTCAGCCGGGCGCTGCAGGCGGTCTGCGAACGGTGCTGGAAGCTGCCGAGGGCGAGAATCCGCGTGGCGGCGTGGCGCTGGCTGCTGTGGCTGCTGGTCTGGCTGGCGGTGCTGCTCGTCCAGGCGCCGCTGCGCAGGGGCTTCGGCACCGGGATCGTCTCCGGGCTCGTCCTGTCCCTGCTGTCGGCCGTCCTGCTGTGGTGGTGGACCCAGCACCTGCTGCTGGGCGGCCGGGTCCGTTGGCTGCCGCTGCTGCCCGGCGCGGTGCTCGCGGGCACCGGCGGCGTGGCGCTGGGCTACGCCTCCCGACTCGTCATGCCGCTGGCCATGAACCGCAGCCTCGCCGACTTCGGCCCCCTCGGCCCCGTCTTCACCCTCCTGTCCTGGCTTATCGCGATGTTCCTGATCGTGGTGGCGGGACTCGCGATCGGCCAGTTGGTGGCCTCCTCCGCCTGGTACGCGCGGCAGGTCGGCCGACCGCCGGACACCCCGGATTCGAACGCTCGCCCAGGGGACGCTCCCTGAGCGTCAGGCGCCCGGAGACCAGGCCATCGGGTGCCGCGCGAGCCGGAATACTGAGGCAATGGATCCGCACCTGCTCCGCACCTTCGTGTCCGTGGCCCGCCGCGCGTCCTTCGCGGAGGCCGCCCGCGACCTGGGGTTCCCCCAGTCAGCCGTGTCCCGGCACATCGCCACGCTCGAAGCGGATCTGCGGACCCCGCTGCTGACCCGGCGTCCGGTGGCGCCGACCGCGGCGGGCGCGCGGCTGCTGGAACACGCGGGCCCGCTGCTGCACCGGCTGGACGCGGCCCGCGCGGACGTCGAGCGCCTGGCCGGGGCCGCCACCGCCCGGCTGACGCTCGGCGCGTCGCCCCTGGCCATGGCGCCGCGGGTCGCGGCGGCCCTGGCCGAGGTGCGCCGGGCCCATACGGGTCTGCGGACGGCCGTACGGCTCCTGGGCCGCGACGAGATCCCCGCGGCCGTGGCCGCCGGGCAGCTCGACCTCGGGCTGACCGACGGTCTGACCGCCCCCGGCGACCCCCTGCCGCTGCCCGACCCCGGCCCGCTGCCCGCCCTGGCCGTCGCCGAGGGCCCGCTCGTCGTGCTCCTCCCCCTCGGCCATCCGCTGTCCCGCCGCCTCGGCCTGCGCCTGACCGACCTCGCCGCCCCCCGCTGGCGCTGGCTGGACGCCCCCGACGCCGCCGTCCCCCTGCGCCTGCTGCGCGCCGCGAGCGGCACCGATGGCTTCCGCGCCGCCCTGCGGTACGAGGGCACCGACGTACGGGCGCTCCTCGCCCTGGCCGCCGCGGGCCACGGCCTGACCCTGCTCCCCCACTCCGCCACCGCCGGCGCCCCCGGCCTCGTCGCGGTCCCCCTGATCTCCCCGCGCCTGGTGCACCGCGTCGAGCTCCTCCACGGAACGGCCCTGGACGACCCGGCGGCGGACTTCGCGGAGCTGGTGACGGGGATGGTCGCGTGGGCGGGGGCGGGCGGTCACCGGCACGAGTGATCGCCGGGGCGAAAGGTCCGTGGGCTGGGATATCGCATACCCACTCCGCCCGCCCTCAGCCGTCCGCGAGACCGTTGCGCACCAGGGCCAGGAGCTCGTCGTCCGAGAGCCCGATCGCGCGGGCCTGGGTGACCAGGCCGTGGACGCCCTCGACGAGGCGGGCGCGGCCGGCGGAGGTGAGGGCGCCGGTGACCACGGCGCCGCGGCCGCGGCGCAGTTCGATCAGGCCCTCTTCGCGGAGCCGCTGGTAGCCGCGCAGGACGGTGTGCACATTGACGCCGAGGGAGTCGGCGAGGGCTCGGGCGGCCGGGAGGCGTTCGCCGGGGTGGACCGTGCCGTCGGCGATCGCGCGGCGTACGGAGGCGGCGATCTGGTCGCCGAGCGGGACCGGGGAGCCGGGGTCGACCTTGAACAGCATGTCAGCTCGCGTCCGCCGGGCGGCCCGCGCCGCGGGCCGCCCGTTCGATGAGCGTGTTGAGCAGCGCCGCGGCGGTGCGGGCGTCGTCCACTGTCACCACGAACTCCTTGCCGGTGCTCAGCCGCAGACACAGCGCGTCCCCGGAGCGCAGCACCAGGCCCCTGCGCCCGGCCCTGATCCGGTAGCCCCAGCCGCCGAAGTCGCCGTACGCGCTCACCTGACGGCTGGTGGCCTCCTCGATGCGTCCCAGCGGCACCCGCAGGCGGGGCAGCCGGACGACGGGCGGGGACACGGTCAGGCCGCGCCGGTCGACGGTGACCCGGCAGCCGGACAGCGACACGACGATCACCCCCATGACGGCCATCGGCAGCCCGCTCCCGGGGCTCTCCGTAAAGGCAAGGGCAGCGCCGGCCCCCGCGAGGGCCGGCCCCGTGGCGAGCAGCACGCGTGAGGTGACGGTGCGCGTCCAACTGGCGACCTCGCCCTTGCCGAGCGGCAGGCGCTGCGGCTGGTCGGCGGGCCCGGCGGCGGGCGGGGCGTCCGCCCCGGCCAGCAGCCGGCCCACCGCCGCGGCGGGCAGCGCGCAGGCCAGGGCCACGGCCAGCTGCCACATGGGGAGGCGGACGTCGGCGGCGTCGGGGACGTCGGCGTTGGCGTTGGCGTTGGCGAAGAGCGTGGCGGAGAAGAGGTAGCCGAGCAGCGCCGACTCCCCGTACCCGAGCGCGACCATCAGGCGCAGCGAGCCGAGGCCCCGGCCCGAGCGGTGCGCGATGACCGCGAAGACCGCCCCCTGGACCGCGAGAACGGCGATGGCCACCCAGAGGAAGGAGCTCGCGCTGGTGAATCCGTCGGCCTTGCCGCTCGCCGGGAAGTGGGTGGCGAGCGGGTCCGGGAGCCGGTCGTGCAGCGCCGCGTACGTCGTGAGGACGGCGGCGCAGGCGAGGACGAAGGGGAGGGCGACCACCAAGGTGCGACGTAGCGGGTGATGCACGGATGCCTCCTGTGGGCTGCCGCCGTGGGTATTCGGATGTCGGCCGTTCGGGTGTCAGCTGTTCGCATAATAGTTGTTCGCATGCAACTAGAACAATGACAGTGCAGGCAGAGCGCCTTCCGACCTCTCACCCGAACGCCTCACCCGGCGCGACTGCATCTCATATCTGAGATAGCCTCTGCCGTATGACTGACGACTACCTCTCCCGTATCGGCAAGCTCATCCGCGACGCACGACAGCATCGCGGCTGGACGCAGTCGCAGCTCGCGGAGGCGCTCGGCACCAGCCAGAGCGCGGTCAACCGCATTGAACGAGGCAACCAGAACATCAGCCTTGAGATGATCGCCAGGATCGGTGAGGCCCTCGACAGCGAGATCGTCTCACTCGGATACGCGGGGCCGATGCATCTGCGGGTCGTCGGCGGCCGTCGCCTCTCGGGCGCCATCGACGTCAAGACGAGCAAGAACGCGTGCGTCGCGCTGCTGTGCGCCACGCTGCTCAACTCGGGCCGTACGACCCTGAGGAGGGTCGCCCGGATCGAGGAGGTCTACCGCATCCTGGAGGTGCTGGGCAGCATCGGCGTCCGCACCCGCTGGATCAATGACGGGGCCGATCTGGAGATCGTGCCGCCCGCCGAACTGGACCTGGACTCCATGGACACCGAGGCCGCCCGCCGGACCCGCAGCGTCATCATGTTCCTCGGCCCGCTGCTGCACCGCATGCGGCAGTTCAAGATCCCCTACGCGGGCGGCTGCGACCTCGGCACCCGCACCGTGCAGCCGCATATGACCGCACTGCGCCCGTTCGGCCTCGAAGTGACCGCCACGGACGGGATGTACCACGCGCGGGTGGACCACGAGGTGGCCCCCACCCGCGCGATCGTGCTGACCGAGCGCGGCGACACGGTCACCGAGAACGCGCTGCTGGCCGCGGCCCGGCACGACGGCGTCACCGTGATCCGCAACGCCTCCCCCAACTACATGGTCCAGGACCTGTGCTTCTTCCTGGAGGAGTTGGGGGTCAAGGTCGAAGGAATAGGGACCACCACGCTCACCGTGCACGGCCTCGCCCACATCGACCGGGACGTGGACTTCTGCCCGTCCGAGGACCCGGTGGAGGCGATGAGCCTGCTGGCCGCCGCGGTGGTGACGGAGTCGGAGCTGACGATCCGACGGGTGCCGGTGGAGTTTTTGGAGATCGAGCTGGCCGTACTGGAGGAGATGGGCCTGGACCACGAGCGCAGCGCCGAGTACGCGGCGGACAACGGCCGTACACGACTGATCGACCTGACCGTGCGGCCCTCCAAGCTCCAGGCCCCCATCGACAAGATCCACCCGATGCCGTTCCCCGGCGTCAACATCGACAACGTGCCCTTCTTCGCGGCCATCGCCGCGTCCGCGCAGGGCTCCACGCTCATCCATGACTGGGTCTACGACAACCGGGCCATCTATCTGACCGAGTTGAACCGGCTCGGCGCCCATGTCAAGCTCCTTGACCCGCACCGGGTGCTGGTCGAGGGCCCGACGCGGTGGCGGGCGGCCGAGATGATGTGCCCGCCGGCGCTGCGCCCCGCGGTGGTGGTGCTGCTGGCGATGATGGCGGCGCCGGGGACGTCGGTGCTGCGCAACGTGTATGTGATCAACCGCGGTTACGAGGACCTGGCGGAGCGGCTGAACACGATCGGCGCGCAGATCGAGACCTTCCGGGACATCTGACCGGCGGAGGGCAGGACGACGATGGGATCGGCCCGTCGATCAGGCAGGCCGGGCCGGCTGTCCGGCACCACGGCGCAGGAAGCGGATCACGGGGTGGCCGGGGGCGGTGGTGACCTCGGCGCGGACGGCGTAGACCTGCTCGATGAGGGCGGGGGTCAGGACCTCGGCCGGGGTGCCCTCGGCGACGGCGCGGCCGTCGCGGAGGACCAGCAGGCGGTCGCAGTACATGGCGGCGAGGTTGAGGTCGTGCAGGGCGATCACGGTGGTGACCGGGAGGCCCGCGACGAGGTCCAGCAGGTCGAGTTGGTGCTGGATGTCGAGGTGGTTGGTGGGTTCGTCGAGCAGGAGTTCGCGGGGTTCCTGGGCGAGGGCGCGGGCGATCTGGGTGCGCTGGCGTTCGCCGCCGGACAGGGTGTGCCAGGACTGGGCGGCCCGGTCGGTCAGCCCGGTGCGTGCGAGAGCCGCGGTGACGGCCTCGGCGTCGGCCGCCGTGGGCGGTGTCCAGGCGCGGCGGTGCGGGATGCGGCCAAGGGCCACGACGTCACGGACGGTCAGTTCGGTCTGGGTGTGGGCGTGCTGTTCGACGGTGGCGATGCGCCGGGCGGTGGCGCGGCGGCCGACCTCGGACAGCGGGCGGCCGTCCAGGGTGACGACTCCGGCGGTGGGGGCGAGGACGCCCGCGAGCAGTCTGAGCAGTGTCGACTTGCCCGAGCCGTTGGGGCCGAGCAGGCCGACCGTCTCGCCGGGGCCGAGGGTGAGCGTCAGGCCGTCGACGATGACCTTGTCGGCGGCGCGGCGGCCCACCCGGTCCGCGCGCAGGCCGGTCATGCCGTGCTCCGGCCGTGGTAGAGCACGGCGACGAACGCCGGTACGCCGATGAGGGACGTCACCACGCCCACCGGGACCTCCTGGGGGTCGAGGGCGGTGCGGGCGAGGGTGTCCACCCACACCAGGAAGACGGCTCCGGTCAGCGCCGTGACGGGCAGGAGGCGGGCGTGACCGGCGCCGGTGAGGGCGCGCGTGGCGTGCGGGAGGACCAGGCCGACGAAGCCGATCGCGCCGGCACAGCTGACCAGGACGGCGGTGAGCAGCGCGGTCGCCGAGAGCAGGACCAGGCGGGTACGGGCGACACGGACGCCGAGTCCGGCCGCGGCCTCGTCGCCGAAGGCGAACGCGTCCAGGGTGCGGGAGTATCCGAGGCAGACGGCGAGGACCGCGGCCAGTACGGCGGTGCACAGCAGCACCTGTCCCCAGTCGGCGCCGGAGAGCGAGCCGAGCAGCCAGAACAGCACGCCCCGGGTGGTCTCGGCGTCGGCGGAGGTCAGGACAGTGAACGAGGTCAGCGCGGAGAACAGTTGCATGACGGCCACCCCGGAGAGCACGACCCGGTCCGTGCTGCCGCCGAGGGTGTGGCTGAGCAGGAGCACCAGGGTGAAGGAGAGCAGCGCGCCGAGGAAGGCGCCCGCGGACAGGGACACCACTCCTCCGCCCACCCCGAGCACGACCACGGCGACGGCACCCGTGGACGCGCCGGAGGAGACTCCGAGCACGAACGGATCGGCCAGCGGATTCCGCAGCAGCGACTGCATCACCGCTCCGCACACGGCGAGCCCGGCCCCGCACACGGCGGCCAGCAGGGTGCGCGGCATCCGCAGGCTCCACACGATGCCGTCCCGCAAGGGCGCCAGCCCGCTCTCGCCCAGGCCGAGATGGGCGGCGACACAGGCCCACACATCGCCGGTGGAGATGTCGGCCGGTCCGATCGTCACGGCGACGGCGACCGACATGAGCAGCGCGGCCAGCCCGCCGCCGGTCAGCAGCAGCGTGCGGACGCTCATGGGGCGAGCCCGACGTCGCGCAGCCCCGCGGCGACCTTCTCGATCCCTTCGACCGTGCGGATGGACGGGTTCATCGCCTGCCCGCTGAGCAGGACGTACCGCTTCTTCTTCACGGCGGTCAGGTTGCGGGTGGCCGGGTTGGTCTCCAGGAAGCGGATCTTGGCCTGGGCGGTCTCCGCGGTCTGCTGCTTCCGGGTCAGGTCGCCGAGGACGATGACGTCGGGGTCGCGGTCGGCGACGGTCTCCCAGCTGATCTGGGGCCACTCGTCGTGGGTGTCGGCGAAGGCGTTCTTCGCGCCGACGGCGCGGGTGATGGCACCGGGCGCGCCGCAGCAGCCGGCGAGGTAGGGCGACTGGGAGTTGGCGAACCAGTACATGAGGGAGACGCCGGAGGCGTCCAGCCCGGCAGTGGCCTTGCGCACCCGCTCCTTCAGCTCGGCGACAAGCTTCTCGCCCCGCGCGTCGACGCCGAACGCCCGGGCCAGGTCGCGTATCTCGCCGTAGACGCTGTCGAGGGTGAGCGGTGTGGAGCGCGATCCGTCGCCGCCGCTGTCGTTGTCCTTGCCCGCCGAGCAGTCGGAGGGCGAGACGTACGTGGGCACGCCCAGCTTCTCGAACTGCTCACGGGTGGCGACGCCACCCTTGCCGAGGGTGGAGACGAACGAGGCGGTGACGAAGTCGGGTTCGGCGTCCAGCACCTTCTCGAAGGAGGGCGCGTTGTCCGCCAGCCGCGGCACGGACGCGTTCGCCTTCTCCAGGCCCTTCAGCACCGGGTCCGTCCATGTCGCCGTACCGGCCATGCGGTCGGCGAGGCCGAGGGAGAGCAGGATCTCCGTGGTGCCCTGGTTGAGGGAGACGGCCCGCTTCGGGGCCGACTTCAGGGTGACCTTGTGGCCGCAGTCGTCGAGGGTGAGCGGGTAGCCCGAACCGGCGGACTTCCCCACGTCGTCCTCGGCGCCGCTTCTCGAGCCGGCGCACGCGGTGAGCAGCAAGGCGGGGGCGAGCAGAAGAGCCGCGGGGCGGAGAGCGGTACGGAGCACGGGCATGCCTCGGTGGTCGGGGCTCGTACGCGGAGCCTGGCCTACGGACGTCCTCCCCGCGGGGGCGCGGAGGTGCCAGCAGGTCTTCGGACTCGGGTTCGTCCGGACGGGGCGCCTTCCCGGTGCGGTCCCGCGCCCGCCCTTCGGCCGGCCCGTTCCCCTCCCAGTGGCATGGTGTGCCCCGCCCGTCCCCCTCACCGCTGCGCGTCAGTTCCGGATTCGCACCGGATTCCCTGGCCTCGGATGTGGCTCGACTGGCCCCCAGAGGCTATCAAGGTTCCCTGGAGCATCCGGCCGTCGCCGCCCGCACGGTCCGCGGTGAGCTGACCGCGTCCCATCACACAGGCAGAGGAGCGACCGCGTGACCAGCCGCGTCACTTTCATCTCGCCCGCGATGAACCCATCGCTGCGCCGGGCCCGGTTCGACGACGGCACGACCCCTCTCGACGACAGCGGCGCGGCACGGGCCCGCGCCGCGGCCGGGACGCTGCCTTCGGCCGCTCGCGTCGTCACCTCCCCCAGCCTGCGCTGCCAGGAGACCGCCGCGGCTCTGGGACTCGGCGGGGCCGAGCCTCGTACGGAGCTGGCCGGCCTGGACGCGGGCCGCTGGCAGGGACGCACTCTCGACGAGGTCGGTGCCGTCGAGCCGGAGGCGGTGGGCCGGTGGCTGGCCGACCCGGCGGCCGCGCCCCACGGCGGGGAGTCGGTGCGGGACATGTGCCTGCGGGTCGGGCGGTGGCTGGAGGCCGCGTCGCGGACGGACGGCCGCACACTCGCCGTGGTGGAGCCGGAAGTGGTGCGGGCCGTGGTGGTGCATGTGCTGGGCGCGCCCGCGGCGGCCTTCTGGCGGGCCGACGTTCCGCCGCTGACGGCGACCGGGATCAGCGGACGGCCCGGGCGCTGGAACCTCACGCTGGGACAGCCGCTGCATCCGCGGTCGGGCGGCAACGGACGCTGAGAGGAGAACGCGAGAGGGCGCCCGGAGGGTCCGGGGCCCTCTCGCGTGGTCGAGCCACCGTCAGCTGGGGGCGGCCACCGCCGAGGCCGGGGCCGCTGCGGCGGGCTTGGGATTCAGCAGGCGTTCGGCGAGCTCGCCGAAGACGAGTCCGAAGCCTCCCCACAGGGTGACCTGCATGGCCAGCGCGGAGAGGCGGAACCGCCACAGCACGGTGGCCGGGAAATCGGCGGGCACCTCGTTGACGACGGGCAGGAACGCGTACGCCACCCCGGTCACCAGGGCGAAGGCGGACACCGCGGTGACGGTGGCGTACCAGGTGCCCAGTTTCGGGGCGAGCCGCTTGCCGAGGATGGTCGCGGCCACCGCGAGGAGCACGCTGAGCGCCATCATCAGGAAGTACAGGGTGGTCCGCTTGCCGATGGTGCCGGGGTCGCCGACGGCGGGCGGGTTGGCCGGGTACTTCAGGAACGGCACGACGTAGACCGCGAGCAGGGCGCAGCCGGACAGCAGCAGCGCGGTCGCCCGGGGGCTGAAGCGGCCGACGCGGCCGAGGGCGAAGCAGTAGGCGAGGGCGGCGATGCCGCCGAAGGCGACCCCGTAGATCAGGATCCCGGTGGCCAGGCCGGCGGTGGACTGCAGGGAGCGGGAGACGAGTTCGACCTCGTGCCCGTGTGCTGGGGCGTGGGATTCCTCGAAGCCGATCGCCTTGTCGACGTTCGGCTCACCGAGGAAGTAGGCGACGATCAGGGTGAGCACGCCGGCACCGAGGCCGGCGAGCATGCCACGGACGAGCAGGTTTCTCACCGTTGCGGAGTTCATGAGGGTGTCGGTGTCCCTTGCCTCAGTGGCAGGGGAAGCCGAGGAGGTGGCGGGCGTCGTGCACCCACTCGTGGACGTCCTCGCCGGAGACGACGGAGGTGGCGCCCTGCTCGGCGCCGACGAAGTACAGCAGGACCAGCATCAGGATGCCGAAGAAGACCGCCCAGGGGACGATCGCGCCGATCGGCAGTTTGGCGGGAAGAGCGGGAGTGGTGACTGTCGGCTGCGCGGCATGCTGCGCCATGGCAGGGCCTCCTTCAGGGAGTTCGCGTCCCAACTCGGTGGTGCACAGGACGACGGCTACGGGTCTGACTCACGAAACATCCCTTGGAACGTCTCGTTCACAGTGGCGCGACCGTGCCGGGTTCCCACCGGCTTCCGTCTTGCCGTCGTCGATATCGCACCGACGGTACCGCGCGACGCGGGCCCGGCCAATACCGCTACCGCGCGCGAGGCGCGCGGCTACGGCAGCACCGCGATGCCGTCCAGCTCGACCAGCGCCGCCTCGTCCCACAGCCGCACGACGCCGATGACCGCCATCGCGGGGTAGTCGCGGCCCGCCAGCTCCCGCCAGATGCGCCCGAGTTCGGGGGCGGATTCCCGGTAGGCCGCGACGTCTGTGGTGTGCACGGTGAGCCGGGCCAGGTCCCCGGGGGTGCCGCCGGCGGCGGTCAGGGCGGTGAGGAGGTTGGCCAGCGCGCGCCGGAACTGGTCCGGGAGCGTGGCGCCGACGACCGCGCCCGCGCCGTCCAGCGCGGTCTGGCCCGCCAGGAAGACCAGGCGTCCGCCGGTGGCCGTGACGGCGTGGCTGAAGCCGGTGGGCGGGGAGAGCTCGGGCGGGTTCATACGCAGCAGGGCGGGGCGGGGGGCCACGCCGGGGCGCTCTGCCGGTTCGGTCGGCTCGGTCACCGGTACAGCTCCTTCGCGATGATCGTGCGCTGGACCTCGGTCGCGCCCTCGTAGATCCGGGGCGCGCGGACCTCGCGGTACAGGTGCTCCAGGAGGTGGCCGCGGCGCAGCGCCCGCGCGCCGTGGATCTGGACGGCGGTGTCCACGACGTACTGGGCGGTCTCGGTGGCCAGGAGCTTGGCCATCGCCGAGCTCCCCGCGATGTCCGGCGCCCCGTCGTCGTACGCGGTGGCGGCCGCGTAGACCAGGAGGCGGGCGGCCTCGGTGCGGGTGGCCATTTCGGCGAGCTGGTGGGAGACGGCCTGAAGGTCCTTCAGGGGCCGGCCGAAGGCGGTGCGCTCCCCGGCGTGGGCGACCGACGCGTCGAGCGCGGCCTGGGCCATGCCGACGGCGAACGCGCCGACGCTCGGCCGCAGCAGGTTGAGGGTGCGCATGGCGACGCCGAATCCCTTGTCGGGCGTGCCCAGGACGTCCTCGCGGGTGACGGGGACGCCGTCGAAGGCGAGGCTGCCGATGGGGTGCGGGCTGAGCATCTCCAGCCGCTCGCCGGTGAGCCCCGGCCGGTCGGCGGGGACGAGGAAGGCGGTGACGCCGCGCGAGCCCGCGCCCTGGGTGGTGCGGGCGAAGACGACGGTGAAGTCGGCCTCCGGGGCGTTGGAGATCCAGCACTTCTCGCCGGTCAGCCGCCAGCCGCCGGCCCCGTCGGGGTCGGCCCGCAGGCCGAGCGCGGCGGCGTCGGAGCCGGCCTGCGGCTCGCTGAGCGCGAAGGCGGCGACCGCGCGGCCCGCCCGGACCCCGGGCATCCAGCGCGCGTACTGCTCGGGGCTGCCGGACAGCACGATCGGGTAGGCGCCCAGGCCCTGGAGGGCGAGCGCGGTCTCGGCCTCCGTGCACTCCCGGGCGAGCGATTCGCGCAGCAGGCACAGGTCAAGCGCGCGTACCGGCCCGTCCTCGGGGAACAGCCGCCGCAGCAGGCCCAGTTCGCCGAGCGCGGCGGTCAGCGGCCGGTTGACCCGGCCGGGCGGGCCGCTGTCGGCGAGCGGGCGCAGCAGGTCACGGGCGAGGGAGCGCACGTCGGCACACCAGCGCCGCTGCTTCGGATCGAGTGCGAACGACGGCACCGGTCACCCTCCCGGTCGGGTCGGTTATCGCGATCTGTTGACTGTCGTCACTAACACGTTACGCTGGCAAGGCGACTTCGGGCAGGCATAGGGGGCGCGTTCTCGATGGAGCTCAGGCCTTCCGCGCACATCGACACCTTCGCCCGGGACCATCTGCCGCCCGCCGAGCAGTGGCCCGCCTTCCTCCTCGACCTGCCCGGTCCGCCCTACCCCGACCGCCTCAACTGCGGCGCGGAGCTGCTGGACCGCACCGTCGAGCGGTACGGCGCGGACCGGGTCGCGGTGCGCGCCGCCACGGGCGAGGTGTGGACGTACGGCGAACTGCGCGCGCATGTGGACCGGATCGCGCACACCCTCACCGGCACGCTGGGCGTGGTGCCCGGCAACCGGGTGCTGCTGCGCGGTGCCTCCTCGCCGTGGCTGGCCGCCTGCTGGCTGGCAGTGATGAAGGCGGGGGCGGTCGCCGTGACCGTGCTGGCCGCCCACCGTGCCCGGGAGTTGGCGACGGTCTGCGAACTGGCCCGGATACGGCACGCGCTGTGCGACATCCGGTGCGCGGACGACCTGGCGAAGGCCGGGGTGCCGGGGCTGCGGACGACGTACTACGGCGGGGACGGGCCCGGGGACCTGCTGCGGCTCGCGGCCGCCGCGCCCGCGTCGTACGAGGCGGTGGCGACCTCCGCCGACGACGTGGCGCTGATCGCCTTCACCTCGGGGACGACCGGGCGGCCCAAGGGCTGTATGCACTTCCACCGCGATGTGCTGGCCATCGCCGACACCTTCTCGGCGCAGGTGCTGCGGCCGCGCCCCGAGGACGTGTTCGCGGGCAGCCCTCCGCTCGGCTTCACCTTCGGCCTCGGCGGCCTGGTCGTCTTCCCGCTGCGCGCGGGCGCCTCCGCGCTGCTGGCCGACTGGGGCGGCCCGGAGCGGCTGCTGACCGATATCGCACGGCACCGGATCTCCGTGCTGTTCACCGCGCCGACCGCCTACCGGGCGATGCTGGCGCGGCTGGACGGCGGAGCGCCGGACGGCGGCCCGTACGACATCTCCTCGCTGCGCCGCTGCGTGTCGGCCGGCGAGAACCTGCCCGCCGGCACCTGGCACGCGTGGCACCGGGCGACCGGGCTGCGGATCATCAACGGCATCGGGGCGACGGAGTTGCTGCACATCTTCATCTCGGCCGCCGACGACGCGATCCGGCCGGGCACGACCGGGGTCCCGGTGCCCGGGTTCGAGGCGCGGGTGGTGGAAGTCGCGGATGTGGATGGGAATGGGGATGCGGACGCGGGCGCCGGGCTGCGGCCGGTCCCCGACGGCCGGCCCGGGCTGCTCGCGGTGCGCGGGCCCACGGGCTGCCGCTATCTGGCGGACGAGCGGCAGCGCGAGTACGTACGCGACGGCTGGAACCTCACCGGAGACACCTACATCCGCGACGCGGACGGCTACTTCCGGTACGTGGCGCGCGCCGACGACATGATCATCTCGGCCGGGTACAACATCGCGGGCCCCGAAGTCGAGGACGCGCTGCTGCGCCACCCCGATGTGGTGGAGGCCGCGGTGACCGGGCGGCCGGACGAGCGGCGGGGCGCGGTCGTGGTCGCGCATGTGGTGCTGCGGCCGGGCGTTCCGCGCACCGAGGAAACCATGGCCGCGCTGCGGGAGTTCACCGCCGCGGAGCTGGCCCCGTACAAGTGCCCGCGCGAGTTCGTCTTCCTGGACGCCCTGCCCCGCACCCCCACCGGCAAGCTCCAGCGCTATCTGCTGCGGGACGGGACAGCGCAGCGCGGTACGTGGGGTGCGAGCGGCGCCTTAGAGTGAGCGCGTGACCGGCCAGCACACGCCCCGCTCCTTGATTGTCACCTTTTACGGCGCCTACGGCCGCGGTGACGCCGGCCGCCCGGCCGGCCCCGTCCCCATCGCCGCGCTGATCCGGCTGCTGGGCGCGGTGGGCGTGGACGCGCCCTCCGTGCGCTCCGCCGTCTCCCGCCTCAAACGGCGCGGGCTGCTGGTCGCCGACCGCACGGACGCCGGGGCCGCCGGATACGCGCTCTCGCAGGACGCGCGCCAGCTGCTCGACGACGGCGACCGCCGCATCTACGGCCGCCCCGGCGCGGGTGACGGCACGGGTGAGGCCGCGGGCGGCTGGCTGCTCGCCGTCTTCTCGGTCCCCGAACAGGAGCGCCACAAGCGCCACCTGCTGCGCTCGCGGCTGGCCCGGCTCGGCTTCGGCACCGCCGCGCCCGGGGTGTGGATCGCCCCCGACCACCTCTACGACGAGACCCGGCACACCCTGGCCCGCCTCGAACTCGGCTCCTACGTCGATCTCTTCCGCGGCGCCCACGCGGATTTCGAGCCGACGGAGCAGGCGGTGCGCCGCTGGTGGGACCTGGAGCAGTTGGCGAAGCTGCACCACGCCTTCCTGGACGCCCAGGAACCGGTGCTCGGGCGCTGGGCGGACGGCGCCGCTCCGGACCACGGAACACCGGCCACCCCGGCACGAGGCGACGCCTACCGCGACTACGTCCTCGCCCTGGACTCCTGGCGCTTCCTCCCCTACGCCGACCCCGGGCTGCCGCCCGCGCTGCTGCCTCCGCACTGGCCCGGCGTCCGGGCGGCGAAGGTCTTCGCGGCGCTGCACGACCGGCTGTACGACGCGGGCGCCGCGCACGTACGGGCGGTGCTGTCGGCCACGCGAGCCTGACGCCCGGCGCCTGACGGCTGACGCCCGGCGCCCGGCGATCACCGTCCGTCGGCCCGGCCCGTCGGGGGCTTGCGGCTGCCCGCGCGGTACGGGAGCGGCCAGGGCGCGCCGGGGCCGGTGTAGCCCTGTTCGGCGGCGGCGTGCAGGGTCCAGTGCGGGTCATACAGATGGGGGCGGCCGAGCGCGCAGAGATCGGCGCGGCCCGCCAGCAGCAGGGAGTTCACATCGTCCCAGGAGGAGATGGCGCCGACCGCGATGACGGGGACGCCGAGTTCGTTGCGGATCCGGTCGGCGTACGGGGTCTGGTAGGAGCGGCCGAAGTCGGGGCGCTCGTCGGGGACGACCTGGCCGGTGGAGACGTCGACGGCGTCGGCGCCGTGGGCGGCGAAGGCGGCTGCGACGGCGACCGCGTCGTCGGCGGTCGTGCCGCCCTCGGCCCAGTCGGTCGCGGAGATGCGGACCGTCATCGGGGAGTCGGCGGGCCACACCTCCCGTACGGCGTCGAAGACTTCGAGCGGATAGCGCAGCCGGGCCGCGAGGGTGCCGCCGTAGGCGTCGGTGCGGTGGTTGGTGAGCGGGGACAGGAAGCTGGAGAGCAGATAGCCGTGCGCGCAGTGGAGTTCGAGGAGGTCGAAGCCGGCGCGGGCGGCGCGCCGCGCGGCGGCCGTGAACTGCTCGCGGACCTCGGCGAGCCCGGCGGCGTCCAGGGCGTGGGGGACCTGGCTGACGCCGGGGCGGTAGGGCAGCGGGGAGGGGGCGGCCAGCGGCCAGTTGCCACGGGGGAGAGGGTCGTCCATGCCCTCCCACATCAGCCGGGTGGAGCCCTTGCGGCCGCTGTGGCCGAGCTGGACGCCGAGGGCCGTGTCCGGGGACGCGGAGTGCGCGAAGTCGGCGACCCGGCGCCAGGCGGCCTCATGCGCGTCGGTGTACAGGCCCGTGCAGCCGGGGGTGATGCGGCCCTCGGGGCTCACGCACACCATCTCGGTCATCACCAGGCCCGCGCCGCCCAGCGCCCGCGCGCCCAGGTGCACGAGGTGGAAGTCGCCGGGCGTGCCGTCCTGGGCCGAGTACATGTCCATGGGCGAGACGACCACGCGGTTGCGCAGCGTGAGGCCGCGCAGCCGGAAGGGGGTGAACATCGGCGGGGTGGCCGGGGGCAGCGCGGCCTCGCGCTCGACCGCCGTCACGAAGGCGGCGTCGCGCAGCCGCAGATTGTCGTGGGTGACGCGGCGGCTGCGGGTGAGGAGGTTGAAGGCGAACCGGCGGGGCGGCTGGTCCACGTACAGCGCCAGGTTCTCGAACCACTCCAGGCTGGCCCGGGCCGCGCGCTGGGTCGACTCGACGGCGGGGCGGCGCTCGGCCTCGTACGCCGCGAGCGCCTCGGGCACCGTGGAGTGCCCCCGGAAGTGGTGCGCGAGGTGGTCCGCGAGCGCGGCGGCGTCCTCCATGGCGAGCTTGGTGCCGGAGCCGATCGAGAAGTGCGCGGTGTGCGCGGCGTCGCCGAGCAGCACCGTGTTCCCGTGCCACCAGCGGTCGTTGACGACCGTACGGAAGGCGGTCCACTGGGAGCGGTTGCCGTGCAGCGGGCGGCCCCCGAGGGCGTCGGCGAAGAGGTCGGCGCACCGCCGGGTGGACTCCCGCTCGTCCAGCCGGTCCAGGCCGGCCCGGCGCCAGACCTCCTCGCGGGCCTCGACGATGACGGTGCTGGCGTCCGGTGCGTAGGGGTAGCCGTGTAACTGCAGCACGCCGTGTTCGGTCTCGGCCACCTCGAAGCGGAAGGCGTCGAAGGCGAAGTCGGCGGCGAGCCAGATATAGCGGCAGCGGTGGGTGGTCAGCCGGGTCCTGAAGACGTCGGCGCGGGCCTGGCGGGTCGCGCTGTGCACCCCGTCGGCGGCGATCACCAGGTCGTAGGAGCGGGCCAGTTCGGCGGCGGGCGGCGCCTGGGCACCGAACCGGAGCCGGACGCCCAGGGCGTGGCAGCGCTCGTGCAGGATCCGCAGCAGGCGGCGCCGGCCGAGGGCGGCGAAGCCGTGGCCGCCCGAGGTCAGCGTCCGTCCGCGGTGGACGACGTCGATGTCGTCCCAGCGGACGAAGTCCTGGCGCAGGGCGGCGTGGACGGCGGGGTCGGCGTGCTCGATGCCGCCGAGGGTCTCGTCGGAGAGGACGACGCCGAAGCCGAAGGTGTCGTCGGGGGCGTTGCGCTCCCAGACGGTGACCTCGGGCCCGGTGACCTCGGGCCCGGTGCCTTCAGGTCCGGTGCCTTCAGGCCCGGGGGTGAGGCGGCGCAGCAGCGCGGCCGCGTACAGGCCGCCGGGGCCGCCGCCGACGACGGCGATCCGCAGGGGGCGGGCCCGCGACAGCCGCCCGCGCGGCGGGGCCTCGGGCGGCGGGGGCGGCTGCGGCGGCCGGGTCATCGCCCGTGCCAGTCGGGCGGGCGCCGGGCGGTGAAGGCGGCGTGGAACTCGGCGTAGTCGGCGCTGTTCATCAGCAGCGCCTGCGTGGCCGCGTCCATCTCGATCGACGCGGCGAGCGGCATGTCGAGCTCCGCCGTGAGCAGCGCCTTGGTCTGCGCGAGGGCGAGCGCTGGCCCGTCGGCGAGGCGGCGGGCCAGCGCCGCGGCCTCGTCCGCCGCCCGGCCCTCGTCGACGAGCTTGCTGATCAGGCCGATGCGCTCGGCCTCGGGGGCGCGCACCGGCTCGCCCAGCATCAGCAGCCGGGTGGCGTGCCCGAGGCCCACGACGCGCGGCAGCAGATACGCGGCGCCCATGTCGCCGCCGGACAGCCCGACCTTGGTGAACAGGAACGAGAAGCGCGCCGACGGGTCGGCGACCCGGAAGTCGGCGGCCAGGGCCAGCACCGCTCCGGCGCCCGCCGCGGCGCCGTGCACCGCGGCCACGACGGGGAAGGGGCACTCCCGCAGGGCGCGCACGACCTGCCCGGTCATGCGGTTGAAGTCGAGCAGCTCGCGGGTGTCCATGGCGAGGGTGGCGCCGATGATGTCGTCGACGTCGCCGCCGGAGCAGAAGCCGCGCCCCTCCCCGCCCAGCACCAGGGCCCGTACGGAGCCCTCGCGGGCCAGCTCGGCGAGCAGGTCGCGCAGGTCGGCGTAGGCGCCGAAGGTGAGCGCGTTGAGCTTCTCGGGGCGGGCGAGGGTGACGGTCGCGACGCCGGCGTCGAAGGCGAGGCGCAGATGGCGCCACTCCTTGGTCCCGGTCGCGGAGCCGGTGAACGGACTCATGGGCCAGGGCCCTCCTTCAGCCGGGCGGCTGGTGCCTGCCCTTCGAAGTTATCACCCGACTGTGACCGTCGTCACGAGTACGCGATAAGTGCGCCCGAGAGTACGGCGGAAGAGCCCCCACGGGCCCTGTGACCCGACAAGAGAGTAGTCATAAGTCACATCAAGAGTGGTCTGCAGCCCCTTACGGCGCTATCGTCCGCTTCATACTTCCTCCAGCTACCGCTGGGAGGCACCCCGAGACCGTGAGGTTTCGCCACCGACTGGACCGAGCCGTGCCCGACCCCGCCTCCACCGCCGCCTCCTGGCGCTTCGCCCTGCCGCACACCACGGCCGCCGTCCCCCTGGCCCGCGCGCTGGTCCGCAACACCCTCGCGGACACCGGCGCGCCCGTGGACGGCCACACCGCGGAGCTGCTGACGGCCGAGCTGGTCGCCAACGCGGTGCAGCACACGGACGGCGACGAGCCCATAGAGCTGGTGGTGGAGCTGACGCCGGACGGGGCGTGGCAGGTCGAGGTGCACGACCAGGACCCGAACCCGCCCGCCGCCCTCCGCGCCCCCGACGCGCGGAGCGGCCCCGGCACAGGGAGCGGCCCCGGCGCGCCGGACAGACCTGACGGCCCCGACCCGCGCGAGGTCTCCGAGCGCGGCCGCGGCCTGCAGCTGCTCCGGACCCTCAGCGCGGAGGCGGGCTACCGCCCCACCCCTGAGGGCAAGGCGGTCTGGTTCAGACTCCCGGGCGGGGCGCGCTAAGACCGTCCCAGCGTGGCGACCAGCACGGCCTTGATCGTGTGCATCCGGTTCTCGGCCTCGTCGAAGACGACGGAGTGAGCGGACTCGAAGACCTCGTCGGTGACCTCCAGCGAGGTCAGCCCGTACTGCTCGTGGATCTGGCGGCCGACGGCGGTACCCAGGTCGTGGAAGGCCGGCAGGCAGTGCAGGAACTTCACGTCGTCGTTGCCGGTGGCGCGCAGCACGTCCATGGTGACCGCGTACGGGCCGAGCAGCGCTATGCGCTCGCCCCAGACCTCCTTCGGCTCCCCCATCGACACCCAGACGTCGGTGGCGACGAAGTCCGCCCCGGCCACGCCCTCGGCGATGTCCTCGGTGAGCGTGACGCGGGCGCCCGACTCCTTCGCGAGCCCGTGCGCCCGCTCCACGACCCACTCCTCGGGCCACAGCCCCCGGGGGGCGACGATCCGCACGTCCATGCCCAGCAGCGCGCCGGTGATCAGGTAGGAGTTGCCCATGTTGTTGCGGGCGTCGCCGAGGTAGGCGAAGCGGATCTCCTCCAGCGGCTTGTCGCTGTGCTCGGTCATGGTGAGCACGTCGGCGAGCATCTGGGTGGGGTGCCACTCGTCGGTGAGGCCGTTGTAGACGGGCACTCCGGCGTGCGCGGCGAGCTCCTCGACGGCGTCCTGCCCGCTGCCGCGGTACTCGATCCCGTCGAACATCCGGCCCAGCACGCGCGCGGTGTCCTTCACCGACTCCTTGTGGCCGATCTGGGAGCCGGACGGGTCCAGGTAGGTGGTGGAGGCGCCCTGGTCGGCGGCGGCGACCTCGAAGGCGCAGCGGGTGCGGGTGGAGGTCTTCTCGAAGATCAGCGCGATGTTCTTGCCCGTGAGCCGCCGGACCTCGGCTCCCGCGCGCTTGGCCGCCTTCAGCTCGGCGGCCAGGGCGACCAGGTGGCGGAACTCCTCGGCGGTGAAGTCCAGCTCCTTGAGGAAGTGGCGGCCGGTGAGATCTGTCGCCATGTCGGGCTCCTAGGGTGCGATCACGAGGGGAACGATGGAAGTCTATACGAGACACCGTATATATACGGAAGCCTGTTCGGCTCCGCGATCGTAGCCGTGCCCCTGGACCCTGCTAGACGGGGTCTCGCTCGACCGGGCAGCTCATGCAGCGCGGGCCGCCCCGCCCCCGCCCCAGCTCGCTGCCCGGGATCGTGATGACCTCGATCCCGCGCTTACGCAGATGGGTGTTGGTGGTCGCGTTGCGCTCGTAGGCGAGGACCACCCCCGGCTCCACGGCCAGCACATTGCAGCCGTCGTCCCACTGCTCGCGCTCCGCCGCGTGCACGTCCTGCGTGGCCGTGAGCACCCGGATGGCGTCCAGGCCGAGCGCGGCCGCTATCGCCCGGTGCATATGCTCCGGCGGATGGTCGGTGACCTTGAGCTCCTGGTCGGCGCCGCCCGGCTCGATGGTGTACGAGCGGAGCATCCCCAGGCCCGCGTACTGCGTGAAGGTGTCCCCGTCGACCATGGTCATCACGGTGTCCAGGTGCATGAACGCCCGGGCCTTGGGCATGTCGAGAGCCACGATCGTCCGGGCGGAGCCGGCCTCGAACAGCCCGCGCGCGAGCATCTCCACCGCCTGCGGCGTGGTCCGCTCGCTCATTCCGATCAGCACCGCGCCATTGCCGATCACCAGGACGTCGCCGCCCTCGATCGTCGACGGATAGGCCGCCTGCCCCTCCGACCAGACGTGGAAGCCGCCGTCCGCGAACAGCGGGTGGTGGCGGTAGACGGCCTCGTAGTGGACCGTCTCGTGCCAGCGGGCGGGCCAGCGCATCGCGTTGATGGACACCCCGTCGTAGACCCAGGCGGAGGCGTCCCGCGTGAAGAGGTGGTTGGGGAGCGGGTTCACCAGGAAGTCGTCCGGCTCCATGGTGTGGAAGCGGATGGAGACCGGCTCCGGATACCGCTCCAGATACTCCCGCTTGGTCATGCCACCGATCAGCGCCCCCGCCAACTCGGCGCCGCCCAGTTCGTCGAAGGCCGCCCGCAGGTGGTCGGTGGCCAGCGGCCCGTACTCCTTCTCGTCGAAGACGCGGTCCAGCACCAGCGCCCGCGCCGCCGGGACGGCCATGCTCTCGGCCAGCAGATCCCCGAAGAGATGCACCTCGACGCCGCGGTCGCGCAGCACATCGGCGAAGCCGTCGTGCTCCTGGCGGGCGCGGCGCACCCACAGGACGTCGTCGAAGAGGAGCGCGTCCTTGTTGGAGGGCGTAAGCCGCTTCAGCTCCAGGTCGGGGCGGTGCAGGATGACGCGGCGCAGCCGCCCGGCCTCGGAGTCCACATGGAATCCCATGTCTCCATCTTCGCCGCTGCGGTCCCGAGGTGAAGGCCGTACGGGCGTCCCGCCGACGCCCCGGCGAGGTCCCGGCGCCTGGGGGCAGCGCTACCGGGCGGCCAGGACGACGATCAGGACCAGGGCCACGGAGATCAGCCCCAGCAGGACGGCCACCCACAGCTGGCCGGGCTGCAGATCGATCCGGCCGCCGTCCCGGCCCGGCCTCCGACTCCGCGGCCACCAGCGGCGCGCCCCGCGCCGGGCGGCGGTGACCGCCGCGGCCTCGTGCTCGCGGCACTCCTCGGCGGCGCCGGTGAACAGCTCCTTCCAGGCCCGCTCGCCGAACCCCGTGGGCTGCCGGGAGTCCACGATGCGGCGCACCACCTCGCGGCCCGCGCCGCCCCGCGCGGCCCACAGCGCGGGCACCACGCACGCCAGTAGTTCCGGCGTGCCGCCGCGCCGGGCGCAGGGGCGGACCAGGCCGTCGTACAGCATCAGCGCGTTGCGCGCCCGCAGCCGGTCGTCGGCGCCCGGCTGCTCCCCCGCGTCGAGGTAGAGCCTGGCCAGCAGCACCTTCTCGCAGACCGCGTCCGCGAGCTCCGGCCCGCGCTCGGGGGCGCGGCGCACCAGCTCCACGACGACGCGGGTGGCCCGGTCGGCGGGCATCCCGTCGTCGAGCGCGCTCAGCAGCAGGCCGTCGTCGGCCTCGCGCAGCGCCGCCGGGAACGCCTCGCCGCCCTGCCGCAGCGCCTCACGCAGCCTCCGCGCTCCCCCGGCTACCGCTGGGAGGTGCCCCCTCGCCACCGGAGCGGGCAAAGCCGCCGGGGTGGCCGGAGTGGCCGGGCGCGCCTGGTCCGTCTTGTCTGCTGCCGTGTCTGCTGCCTGATCTGCCGCCTTGTCTTTCAACAGTGCCTCTTCCAACATCGCCTCATCCACCATCGCCGTCGTTCTCCTCACAGTGCTTCCAGCACCTCCCGTATCCGCGCGGCGGCCCGCGCGTCGAGCACCTCGTGGCCCTCCTGCACCAGCAGCGGCAGGAAGTCGCACAACACCGCCAGCTGGCGCTCGTCACCGGCCGCCCGCCGCATCCAGCCCACGAGCGCGTCCTCGGCCGCCTCGGCCGATCTCGCCCAGGTCAGCGCGGCCCGCAGCGGCTCGGCCAGCGCCGCCCGGCACTCGGGGCGGGCCGCCAGCAGCGCCGTGGCCAGCGGCCAGGCGGCGTACGGGGCCAGCTCCGGCACCTCCCGCAGACCCCACAGGTGCGAGGTGCGGGTCCCCACCGCGCGCAGCACCGTCAGCAGCGCGAGGTCGCGGCGGGAGCGGCGGGTGTCGCCCAGCCAGTGGGCCAGCCGCGCCAGTACGGCCCCGGGCTCCGCCCCGGCCAGCAGCCGCACCGCGCTGTACGAGGCGGTGGAGCCGCCGTCCGTGGCCGCGATCCGGGCGAGCTCCTCCAGGGACGCGGTGACCGAGCCGGCCACCAGGCCGTAGCCGTGGGCCAGCGCGGCGGTCTCGCGCTCCCGCTCGTCGCCGCCCGCCGCCCAGCCGCCCAGCAGGCCCGCCACCCCGGGGCGTACGTGGGCGTCGCGCGACGCCTCGGCGAGCGCGGTCGCCGCCGCCATGCGCTGCACCGGGCTGTCGCCACGGGCCAGCGGGAGCAGCAGTTCGGTGAGGCCGTACAGATAGTCGCGGGCGCTGAGCACGCCCGCGGCCACAGCGGCACGCACCCATACCTGGGGCCGTGGGTCGTCGCACAGCCCGCGCAGCCAGCGCGCCATCGGGCCGCGAGTGTTGTGGTGGTGGTCCCACACCTCGAAGAGCACCGCGGGCGCCAGCCCGCGCCCCTGGAACCACACCGTACGGACCGGCACGGCCGCATCACCCAGGTCCTCCACGCCCTCCCCCGGCGCCGCGCGGGCGACGGTGGGCAGGGCGTCGGCGGGCGCGGTGAACAGCGGGCGCCCGGGCGCGTACTGCGGGTCGAGGGTGACCGCCAGCTCCCAGGCCAGCAGTTCGGCGGCCTCGACGGTGAGGCTGTGGGCCGAGCCGTTGAAGACGGCGAGGGCGATGCGCTGCGCCGCTCGGCGCAGCGCGGGCAGCGCGGCGGGCAGCGTGCCGGGCCGGCCGGCGTCCGTGAACCACTCGCGCGCCTGGCGCGGCGCGAACGACCGGCAGCGCGCGAGCAGTTCCGCCTTGGACAGCGCACCCCGGGCGTGCTCGGCGAGGTGACCGGCCAGCCGGGCCGCCTCCCCGGGCAGCGGCTCCTCCAGGCCCAGCGCCTCGGTCACCTCGGCGCTCACGGCGCTCGCGCGGGCCCGGCGGACGAGGTCCGGCGGCTCGTCGGCCAGCAGGTCGGCCAGGTGTGCGTCGAGGACGTCGGCGGCGGCCGGGGGCTCGTACGGTACGGCGTGCCGGCGGCCGCGCAGCAGGCGGTCGGCCGCCTCGCCGCCGGAAACGCCAGAAACGCCAGAAACGCCAGAAACAAGGACGACGCAGAACGCCTCGTGCTCGGCGAAGTGGGCGCGCAGCCGGTCCAGCAGGGCTTCCGGGCCGGTGACCCCGACGTCGGCCGGCTGAAAGGCATGGGCCTGGAAGGCGAGGGACTGAAGGGCGGGGGGCTCGGTGGGCAGTTCGAGCAGATAGCCGTGGCCCCGCGCGGTCTTGTCGCCCGCCGGGGCGGGGTGTTCGGCGCCGTAACCGGGGCCCGGGCCGGGGATCGCCCGGACAGGGCCCAGCCGCCAGACGCCACCGCCCGTCGTCTCCGCCAGCTCGGCCAGGAGCGCGAGCGCGGTCCAGCCGCGCCCGGAGCCGGGCTCGCCGCACAGCGCGAGGAGGTGGGTGCGGCGCAGGTGTTCCCGCAGGGCGGCATAGCCCGGACCCCGGCGGTGGATCCGGCGCAGACGGGCCAGCTCCTCGTGGGCCACGGGCCCCTCGGGGAGCGGGCCGGCCGGGGCGGATGGCCCCCAGGCCGGGTGGCGGGCGGCGCCCGGACGCGCGTCCGGGCGCAGATTCGCGCATGCCTCGCGGGCCGCCCGGGCGCCGCCCGCCTCGCCCACGGTGCCCAGCGGGCCGGCCATGCTGTCCATGCTGTCCATGGGCATGTCCAGGCGCGTGCCGATCCGTTCCTCGTGCGGAGTGGTCCGCCGCGTCCAGCTGTCCGTGTGGGTGGCTTCCGGTCCGCTCATCGCCCCGCCGTCCTTCATGCCTGGTGCCGTGCGTGTCTCGCGGCTCGGGGGCTGGTCCATGGCGCCGCACTGCTGTCGTGGCTGTCGTGCGCCTGTCGTATGGCTGTCGTGCGGCTGTCATACGACCTGGCCGAAGTGGGCGGCGGGGCTCTGCCCCCGTGCTCCGCTCCGCCGCCCTTCTCCGGTGCCGGGCGCTGCGCCGCGTGCACCCCCGTCGCACACGGTCCCGCTCCCTGTGCCTTCTCCAGAGTCGCGGCCCGGAGCTCGGGCGGCTGTAGCCGTTTACACAGTCGGGGCAGATTCCCGGGGGCTCACGCGCGGGCGCTCGCTCGCGGGCCGGGCGCGGCCGGTCACCCCGTCACGCGCCCCTCGGCCAGCAGGCGCAGCAGTGCGGTGTCCACGACGACGAAACGGCGCGAGGCGGTCCGCACCACGCCCTGGTCGCGCAGCAGGCGCAGCGCCTTGGCGACCGCCTCCCGGGTCGACCCCACGGCGGCGGCGATGTCGTGCTGGGGCAGCGGCAGATCCACGGAGATGCCGCCGTCGGCTTCCGTGCGTCCGGTGCGTTCGGCGAGTTCGACGAGGCGGGCGGCCAGGCGCTGCAGCACCTTCTCGGAGGCCAGGGAGCGCCGTTCGCCGTCGGAGCTGCGCAGCCGGGAACTGAGCTGGCGCATGATCAGCACAGTGGCGGCGGGGCGCGCGGCCAGATACGCGCGGAAGCGGTCGCCGGAGACGACGACCGCCTCCAGCCGCCCGAGCGCGGTGACCGTGGCGCTGCGCGAGCCGTGGTCGACGGCGGCCTGGTCGCCGACCACCTCGCCCGCCCCGCGCAGGGCCAGTATCAGACGGACACCGCGCTCGGTCTCCACCGAGACGGTGGCCCAGCCCGAGGTGATGGCGACGACGAAGGTCGTGCGGTCGTGCTCGCGCAGCACGACCTGGGAGGGCTCGTACGTCCGGCGCCTGCCGAGCGCGAGCAGCGCGCGCCGGTCCTGCGCGGGAAGTGCGTCAAGGAAGGGCCTGCCCCCCTCGAAGAGACTCATCCACCCTCCCCGCTCGGTGCCACGCGGCGGAGCCGCATATCGATACAAGTGCGTCGTCCGGCTCGCGCAGGACACTCTCGCTGTTCCAGCTGTCGGGGGCTGTTCCAGTTATAGGCGCCGCGGGCGGGTGGTGCGGAAGCCCGCGCACAGTCCTGAGACAGTCCGGCGAGAACCCTGCGACCGAGACATGGGCGACAGCACGCTAGGCACATGTCACAGGCACGTCAATGGCGCCTCCCCGCCCGGTCGTCGGCGGTGCGGAAGACCGCGCCCGCCAGCGCCGCGACCGCGGCGGTCACCGCCGCGAAGACCCAGCCCGCGCGCAGCGCCCCCAGGTCCGGCTGCCGGGCGCCGCCGGTGACCACCACCAGGGCCGCGACGCCCAGCGCGGTGCCACCCTGCCGCGCCATCATCAGCACGCCCGACCCCAAGGACAGCCGCCGGGCGGGAAGCTGTCCGGCCGCGGCGAACATCACCGGCTGGTACAGACCGGCGCCGATCCCGGCGAGGACCAGTCCGGGCAGAAAGCCGGTCACGTAGTGCGCCCCGTCCCCCGACGGGCCCGCGGCAAGCAGCCACCACACCGGCGCGGCGGTGAAGGCGGCGGCGCCCAGCACGGCCGCGCGCCGCTCCCCCAAGGCCCGGACGATCCGCCCCGACAGCGTCGAGACGACCAGCAGCGTCAGTGGCCAGGGGGCGAGAGCCAGGCCTGCGCGGCGCGTCGAATAGCCCCAGACACCCGTGAACATCCAGGTCGCGGCGAGCAGGATCGCCGCGTAGGCGAGGAAGTAGCTGAACAGGCCGAAAGTTGCCGTGGTGAATCCGCGCGTGCGGAACAGCGCCGGGTCCACCACCGGGTCCGGGTGACGCCGCACGTGGACCGCGCACAACCCGCCCGTCACCGCCCCCGCGGTCAGAAAGGCGAGGGTGGCGGGCGCGGCGTACCCCCATTCCGGTGCCTCGACGCACGCGGTGGTCAGGGAGCCGGTGGCCAGGAGCACCAGCAGGGTGCCGAGCGGGTCCAGGCGGCGGGCACGGCCTACGCGCTCGGTCCGCGCGGCCTCGGAGCACCGGTTCTCGGAGTACCGGTTTTCGGAGCGCGGCAGGAGCAGTGGGCCCGCCGACACCGCGACCAGCACCACCGGGGCGTTGACCAGGAAGATCCACCGCCAGTCGGAGGCCGCGAGCAGCCCTCCCACCACTGGGCCCGCACTCCCCGCCACCGCGCTGACCGCCGTCCACACCCCCACGGCCGTGGCCCGCTCGCGCGGAGCGAACGCGGGCAGCGCCAGCGAGAGGGAGGTGGGCACCACGACGGCCGCCGCCGCGCCCTGCACCACGCGCGCCGCGATGAGCCAGCCGAGACCCGGGGCGGCCCCGCAGCCGACCGAAGCCACCCCGAACAGGGCCATGCCCAGCAGGAAGGAACGGCGCCTCCCCGTCTCGTCGGCGAACCTGCCGGCCGGGACCAGCAGTGCGGCGAGCACGATGGTGTAGGCGTTCAGGACCCAGGAGAGCTCGGCGGTGGAGGCCGAGCGGAAGTCCTCGCCGATCGCGGGGAAGGCGATGTTGACCGCGATCAGGTCGAGTACGGCGAGGAATTGCCCCGTGGACGCCACGGCGAGGATCAGCCAGCGGCGGGGGTCAGGGGCGGGGGAGGGCGCGGGGGCGGGCACACCGCTCCCCTGGGCCTTCATGGCAGGGATCTTCATGTCCATCCAGCATCGGCGGCACTGCTCGGCCCTGCGAGTGGCAAGGGTGACAACACCCGCTACATTTCTGCCATGCGTTCCATAGCCGTGGCCGTCACCGAGGGCATGCCCGCCTTCGAACTGGCCCTGGTCTGCCATGTCTTCGGCACCGATCGCACCGAGATCCCGGACTCCTGGTACGAGCTGAAGCTGTGTGCCATCGGCCCGGCAGAAGGCGGAACCGGCGGCCTTGTCGCCGCCCGCTCCTGGTTCGCGGCACAGACGCCCTACGGGGTGGAGGAGCTGGTCAACGCCGACACCGTCATGGTCCCGGCCTCCGCCGATGTGCACGGTGACCCGCCCGGCGAGCTCATCGACGCGCTGCGGGAGGCCCACCGGCGCGGCGCCCGTCTGGTATCGCTGTGCACGGGCGCCTTCACCCTCGCCGCGACCGGCCTTCTCGACGGGCGCACGGCGGCCACCCACTGGATGCACGCGCGGCTGCTCGCCGAGCGCTATCCGGCCGTGCTCGTCGACCCGTCCGTGCTGTACGTCGACCACGGCGACGTCGTCACCGGGGCGGGCTCGACGGCGGGCATCGACGTCTGTCTGCACCTGGTGCGCGAGGACTTCGGCAGCGAGGCCGCCAACACCCTGGCCCGGCAACTCGTCGCGCCCGCCCACCGGCCGGGCGGCCAGGCCCAGTACATCGAGGCGCCGCTGCCGGAGCGCACCGACGACTCGCTCGCCCCGCTGCTGCACTGGGCCGCCGAACGCCTGCACACCCCGCTGACCGTCGCCGACCTGGCGCGGCGCGCCCACACCAGCCCCCGCACCCTGGCCCGGCGCTTCCACGCCGCTACCGGCACGACACCGCTGCGCTGGCTGCAGGCCCAGCGCATCGCGCGCGCCCGCGAGCTGCTGGAGGGCGGGGATCTGCCGGTGGACCGGGTGGCGGAGCTGTGCGGCCTCGGCACGGCGGCGAATCTGCGGCGCCACTTCACCCGGGCGGTGGGGGTACCGCCGCACGACTACCGCCGCGCCTTCCACGCCCGCCGCCCGGCCGCCGCACCGCAGACCTGACCGGCGCGGCACCCGGGTGACTGCGCCTTTTGTGGTTACCCGCCTGCTCATGGCGAAGTTCATGAAACTGGGACGCAAGCGCGCGCGGGAGCCGGAGAGGTTCGGTCCGGGTCCGGAAGTGGAGCGCAAGGCACCGGACACTCCGACCCAGATGCCGAAGAAGTCGTGGTGGGCGGTGCTGCGCGGAACGTTCAAGGAGTTCAAGGACGACGAGCTGGCCGACCGCGCGGCAGCCCTGACCTATTACGCCATCCTGTCGCTGTTCCCCGCGCTGCTGGTGCTGATCTCCCTGCTGGGAATCGCCGGGCAGTCGGCCACCAGTGCGATCCTGGACAACGTCCAGCAGCTCACCCCGGGCGCCGCCCGCGATGTGATCCGTAAGGCGGTGCGGCAGCTGCAGGGCAACGCCGGCATCGGGTCCGCCATGGCGATCGTCGGCCTGGCCCTGGCCATCTGGTCGGCTTCCGGCTACGTGGCCGCGTTCATCCGCGCCTCCAACGCCGTCTACGACCTGCCGGAAGGCCGCCCGGTGTGGAAGGTGCTGCCCTTGCGGCTGGCCCTCACCGTCGTCCTGATCGTCATTGCGGTGGTCAGCGCCCTGATCGTGGTCTTCACCGGCCCCCTGGCCCGCCGGGCCGGCGACGTGCTCGGGATCGGCGACACGGCGCTGACCGTGTGGTCGATCGCGAAGTGGCCGGTCCTGGTCCTCCTGGTCACCCTCATGATCGCGATCTTGTACTGGGCCGGCCCCAACGCGAAGGTCCGCGGTTTCAAGTGGGTCACCCCGGGCAGTTTCCTCGCCCTGCTCATCTGGATGCTCGCCTCGGCGGGGTTCGCTTTCTACGTGGCGAATTTCGCCTCGTACAACGGGACCTACGGCACCTTCGCCGGCGTGATCATCTTCCTGGTGTGGTTGTGGATCACCAACATCGCCATCCTGCTGGGTCTGGAGTTCGACGCCGAGGCCGCCCGCCAGCGCGCCGTCATCGGCGGGTATCCGCCGCGGGAGGAGCCGTACGTCGAGCCGCGTGATGTCCGCAAGTGGGACGAAGAAGAGCGCCGCCGCCTGGAGTAGCACGGGCGCGCGGGCGCCCACTACCCCAGCGACGTCGCCATCGGTCTGTTCAGTGGGCGCCTCTGAACTGGGCCGTTCTGGGTACCCGCCCCACCAGCAGGCGACTGGGACGCCGCTGTGGCGGACCGGCGCGCACGCACGCATGGACGGGAGGTGATCGTCGTGTCGAGGACAGGTCGACCGGGCCGCACCACCCGTACCGCCCGTATCGCGCAGACGATCCAGAACATGAAGGCCGATGTGGCCGAGATCAAGGGGAGTGCACGATGACCCAGCCGTCCCACGATGAGCAGGCCGCCGCCAAGGCCGGCGAGTTGGCGGAACAGACCGGTGCGAAGGCCGGGGAGCTGAAGGCGAAAGCCGCCGACCTGGTACAGCAGGCTCAGGACAAGCTGCCCGACCCGGTCAAGGACAAGGCCGCCCACGCCGCCGAGCACGCGCGAGCGGCCGCGGCCCAGGCCGAGCGGCTGTGGGAGGGCAAGGCACCGGAGCCGGTGCGGCACACCACGGCCCAGGGAGCGCGGCTGGCGCGGGACAACCGCAAGCTGCTGCTCGCGGCCGCGGGCGTGACCGTCGTGATGTGGCTGGCCTGCCGCCGCCGAAAGGGGTGAGCCGGGTGAAGGCATCGAAGATCGCGTACAAGCCGGTCGGCTTCGCCCTGGGCGCGGTCAGCGGCATGGCCGCCAGAGCGGTGTTCAAGCAGACCTGGAAGATGCTCGGCCACGACGATGACGCCCCCGGCGCCACCGACGAGGAACGCACCTGGGGCGAGGTACTGCTCGCCACCGCGCTGCAGGGCGCCATCTTCGCCGCGATCAAGGCCGCCGTCGACCGCGGCGGCGCCACCGTCGTCCGCCGTCTGACCGGTACCTGGCCCGGCTGACGCATCCAGGAGGGGCGCCGGTGCGCATGAATACCGGCGCCCCTACCGCGCGGGCAACCGCCCGGAGGGATCACCACAGCACCGCCGCGCCTTCCGCGCCGCCGCCCGGCGGCCGTCCCCAGACCTGACCGGGGCCCCGACCGGTCCCGGCCCAGGCCCCTACGACCCTGGTGGCCGGGCCGTCGGGGTGGGCCTCGCTACAGCCGGGGGTCCACCGGCTCCGACTCCAGGGCCAGCACCCCGAACACCGCCTCGTGGACCCGCCACAGCGGCTCCCCGTCCGCCAGCCGGTCCAGCGCCTCAAGACCGAGCGCGTATTCGCGCAGGGCGAGCGAGCGCTTGTGGCCGAGGTGCCGCTCCCGCAGCCGGTCCAGGTTCTCCGGGCGGGTGTACTCCGGGCCGTAGATGATCCTCAGGTACTCGCGGCCACGGCACTTGACGCCCGGCTGGACGAGACGGCCGTCCCCCTTGCGCACCAGCCCCTGCAGCGGCTTGACCACCATGCCCTCGCCGCCCGCCTCCGTCAGGTCGAGCCACCACCGCACGCCCTCGGCGACCGAGGCCTCGTCCTCGGTGTCGACGACCAGCCGGCGGGTGGGGGCGAGCAGCCGGTTCATGTGCTTCGGGGTGAAGGCGCAGATGGAGTTGTTCGCGGAGGAGTCCAACTCCTCCCGCTCGATGAGCCGGTCGATCATCGCCAGCTGCTGGTCGTGCGGGAGCGCGACGAGGCTGCGGCCGCGCACCGCCAGGATCTGGAACGGTGCCAGCCGGATGCCGTCCAGGCCGTCCGTGCCGCGCGACCCCACCGTGCGCCGCCTGCCGGTCTCCTGCTGCTCACCCGGCCAGCCGCTTGCCGCATCCCCCACCGGCCAGCAGTAGCGCCGGTAGGCCTCGGTGAAGGCGGCCGCGTCCGCGGCGCGTTCGCGCTGCTTGCCGAGCAGGGCGGTCACCTCCACACCGCGCCCGGCGGCCGACTCCAGGGCCGCGAGCGCCCCGGGGAACACGGCGCCCGAGGCCGCGCCCACGGCCGCGTACTGGTTGCGCAGCAGCCCCTCCGCCTTCAGCGACCACGGCATCAGCTCGGCGTCGAGCAGCAGCCAGTCGGTGTCCAGCTCCTCCCACAGGCCCTCGCCGGTGACGGTGCCGCGCAGCCGGTGCAGAATGCGCTCGGTCATCGTCGGGTCGTCGAAGAACGGCCGGCCCGTACGCGTGTACAGCGCGCCCGACACGCCCTCCGGCGCGCCGAAGCGCTCGCTCGCGACCGCCTCGTCGCGGCAGACCAGCACCACCGCGCGCGACCCCATGTGCTTCTCCTCGCACACGACCTGGCGCACCCCGTCCGCCCGGTAGGCGGCGAACGCCTCGCCCGGGTGCTCGAGGTAGCCCTCCTCCCGCGAGGTGGCGCAGGGGGCCATGGTCGGCGGGAGGTAGGCGAGCAGCTTCGGGTCGATGGCGAAGCGGCTCATGACCTCCAGCGCCGCCGCCGCGTTCTCCTCCTTCACCGCGATGCGGCCCATGTGCCGGGTCTCGACGACGCGGCGGCCGTGCACGTCCTTCAGGTCGAGCGGGCGGCCGTCGGCGCCGCCCGGGGCCTCGGTCGTCAGGGGCTTGACCGGCTCGTACCAGACCCGCTCGGCGGGGACGTCCACCAGCTCGCGCTCGGGCCAGCGCAGGGCGGTCATCCGGCCGCCGAAGACGCAGCCGGTGTCCAGGCAGATGGTGTTGTTCAGCCAGGACGCCCGAGGGGTGGGGGTGTGGCCGTAGACCACGGCGGCCCGGCCGCGGTAGTCCTCGGCCCACGGGTAGCGCACGGGCAGGCCGAACTCGTCGGTCTCGCCGGTCGTGTCGCCGTACAGCGCGTGCGAGCGGACCCGGCCAGAGGTGCGGCCGTGGTACTTCTCGGGCAGCCCGGCGTGGCAGACCACCAGCGCGCCGCCGTCCAGCACGTAGTGGCTGACGAGCGAGGCGATGAAGTCCCGCACCCGGTCGCGGAAGGCCGGGTCGGTGGCGTCCTCCTTCTCCAGCTGCTCGATGGTCTCGGCCAGGCCGTGGGTGTGCCGGACGCCGCGGCCGCTGAGGTAGCGGCCGAGCTTGTTCTCGTGGTTGCCGGGCACGCACAGCGCCGCGCCTGAGGCGACCATGCCCATCACCAGGCGCAGCACGCCCGGGCTGTCGGGTCCGCGGTCGACGAGGTCGCCGACGAAGACGGCCGTGCGGCCCTCGGGGTGGGTGGCGTCGACGGGGCGGCCGAGGGGGTCGCGGCGCAGCGCGTAGCCGAGTTCGCCGAGGAGGGTCTCCAGCTCCGAGCGGCAGCCGTGGATGTCGCCGATGATGTCGAACGGGCCGGTGAGGTGGCGCAGGTCGTTGTAGCGGCGCTCGGTGACGATCCCGGCGGCCTCGACCTCCTCCTCGCCGCGCAGGATGTGCACCTTGCGGAAGCCCTCGCGTTCCAGGGACTTCAGCGACCGGCGCAGCTCGCGGCGCTGGCGCGGGATGACATGGGCGGGCAGGTCCGCCCGGTCGGGGCGCTCGGCGTTGCGCCGCGCGCAGACGCTCTCCGGCACGTCGAGGACGATGGCGACCGGCAGCACGTCGTGCGCGCGGGCCAGCTCGACCAGGCTGCGGCGGGCCTGGGGCTGGACGTTGGTCGCGTCGACGACGGTGAGCCGCCCGGCGGCGAGCCGCTTGCCCGCGATGTAGTGGAGCAGGTCGAAGGCGTCGGGGGTGGCGCTCTGGTCGTTCTCGTCGTCGGCGACCAGCCCGCGGCAGACGTCGGAGGAGACGATCTGGGTGGGCAGGAAGTGGCGCCGGGCGAAGGTGGACTTGCCGGAGCCGGTGGTGCCGACGAGGACCACGAGGGACAGGTCGGGCACGGCGAGGCCGCGCTTTGGGGAAGTCATGCGGCCGTCTCCTTCGCGGTCGTGGTGTCGATGTCGTTGCTGGTCTCGGTACTGGTCGCGCTGCCGCCGCCGGTCTCGCTGCTGGTCTCGGTGCCGGTCTCGGTGCCGAGGCGGAACAGCGCGAGCTGGGTCGGCGGACCGACCTCGGGGTCGTCGGGGCCGACCGGCCGGAACTCCACCGCGTACCCATGGCGTTCCGCGACCGCCCGCGCCCAGCCCCGGAACTCCTCCCGCGTCCACTCGAAGCGGTGGTCGGGGTGGCGCACCCGCCCGGCGGGCAGGGTCTCCCAGCGCACGTTGTACTCCACGTTCGGCGTGGTCACCACGACCGTACGGGGCCGGGCGGCGCCGAATACCGCGTACTCCAGGGCGGGCAGCCGCGGCGGGTCCAGATGCTCGATCACCTCGCTGAGCACCGCGGCGTCATACCCGCGCAGGCGGCTGTCGGTATACGCCAGCGACCCCTGGAACAGCTTCACGCGCGCCGAGCGGCGCTCGCTCATCCGGTCCAGGCGCAGCCGCCGGGCCGCCTCGTTCAGCGCGCGCATCGACACATCGACACCGACGATCTCGGTGAACCGCGGGTCCTTGAGCAAGGCGCCCACCAACTGCCCCTGCCCGCAGCCCAGGTCGAGCACCCGGGCGGCGTCGGCCGAGCGCAGGGCGTCGAGGATCGCCTCGCGCCGCCGCACGGCCAGCGGCACCGGCTTGTCCTCGGTGTCGGACCGCTCGTCGACCGCGTTGTCGATCTCCTCCACCTCCGTGTCGTCCGCCTCCGCGAGCCGCACCAGCTCCAGCCGCTCCAGGGCGCTGCGGGTGAGCGACCAACGGCGGGCCAGATAGCGGCTGGTGATGAGCCGCTGCTCGGGGTGGTGCTCGAGCCAGCCCTCGCCGGAGTCGATCAGCTTGTCCACCTCGTCCGGGGCCACCCAGTAGTGCTTGGCGTCGTCGAGCACCGGCAGCAGCACATACAGATGGCGCAGCGCGTCGGCCAGCCGCAGCCCGCCCTCCAGCACCAGCCGTACGTAACGCGAGTCGCCCCACTGCGGGAACCGCTCGTCCAGCGGGACCGGCTCGGCGGTCACCTCCCACCCCAGCGGCTCGAAGAGCCGCACCACCAGCTGGGCGCCGCCGCGCGCGGGGAGGGCGGGCACCTCGATCCGCAGCGGCATCGGCCGCTCCGGCAGCTCGGGCCGCGCCTTGCAGCGGCCCTTGAGGGCACTGGAGAAGACGCTGCTGAGGGCGACGGAGAGCAGTGAGGAGGCGGCGTAGGGGCGGTCGTTGACGTAGTTCCCGAGGGCCGCGTCCGGGGCGCCGCCCCGTCCCTTGCCCCGGCCCCGGCGCACCAGCGCCACCGGATCCACCTCCAGCAGCAGCGCCGCGGTGCAGCGCTCGACCTCCGCTTCGGGGTAGAAGACGTGCGCCGTGCCGTGGGAGGTGGAGAACCGCTGCGCCTTGTCGGGGTGCTTGTGCAGCAGGTACCCGAGGTCGGTCGCGGGGCGCTCGGCGGTGCCGGTGGTGGTTATCGTCAAGAACACCCGTCCGAGTATCGCCGGACCACCGCCGCGTTTCTAATCGTTTAGGCCGCTTCTCCTCACTTCCACTCCCCACTTCTGCTGGTCACTTCCCCTCCTCACTTTCCCTCGTCGGTCATCACGGCCGCCAGCTCCGCGATCCGGTCCGGCCCCACCCGGCAGCAGCCGCCGATGAGCCGCGCGCCCGCGTCGCGCCACGCCTTCACCCGCGCCGGGTCGAACGTCGCCCGGCCGCGCCAGCCGCGGGCCTTGGCGTCCCACTCCTCGCCGCTGTTCGGATAGACGACCACCGGCTTGCCCGTGGTCCCGGCGGCGATCTCCACCGCCCGGTCGGCGTCGCCCGGCTCACAGCAGTTGACGCCGACGGCCAGCACCTGGTCGTTCCCCGCCGCCAGGGCGAACGCCTCGCGCAGCGGCTGCCCGGCCCGGGTGTGCTCTCCCGCGATGCTGTACGACAGCCACACCGGCACCCCGCAGCCCTCGACCGCCCGCAGCAGCGCCTCGGCCTCGTCGGCGTCCGGCACCGTCTCCAGCGCGAGCACATCGGGCCCGGCCGCGGCCAGCGCCTCGACCCGCGGCCGGTGGAACCGCTCCAGCTCGCCGATGCTCAGCCCATAGCGCCCCCGGTACTCGCTGCCGTCCGCCAGCATCGCCCCGTACGGACCGACGGAAGCGGCCACCCACACCGGCCGGCCGGCGCTGTCACCCGCGCCCTCGGCCGCCCGGCGCGCCAGCTCCACGCTGCGCTCCAGCAGCGCCGTGGCCTCCTGCCCGGTCACGCCCCGGCGGGCGAAGCCCTCGTAGGTCGCCTGGTAGCTGCTGGTGATCAGCACCCGTGCGCCCGCCCGCGCATACGCCGCGTGGGCCTCCTCGATCTGCCGCGGGTCGTCGGCCAGCAGCCGGGCCGACCACAGCTCGTCGGAGAGATCGCAGCCCTGCGCCTCCAGCTGATTGGACAGCCCGCCGTCGAGGACGAGCGGCCCCCGCTCCAGGGCAGCGGCCAGTGGCGTACGGCGGGCAGACATCACGGATGCTCCTTGCTCAGGGTGGTGCGGTAGTGCGGTGGTGCTGCGGGCGGTTCAGCCCAGCTGGGCCTGGACCTGGGAGGAAATCAGCTCCAGGTGATCGAGGTCGTCGAGGTCCAGAATCTGGAGATAGATGCGGGACGAGCCGGCCTGCGCATACTGGCCGATCTTGTCGACGACCTCGGCCGGCGAGCCCGCCATGCCGTTCTCCTTCAGCTCGTCCACCTTGCGTCCGATGGTGTCGGCCCGCCGGGCGACCTCGGCGTCGTCCTTGCCCACGCAGACCACCAGCGCGTTGGAGTACACCAGGTCGTCGCCCTTGCGGCCCGCAGCCTCGGCCGCCGCCCGCACCCGCTCGAACTGCCGCTCGCTGTCCTCCGCCGAGGCGAAGGGCATGTTGAACTCATCCGCGTACTGCGCCGCGAGGCGGGGGGTGCGGGTCTTGCCGTGGCCGCCGATCAGCACGGGCAACCGGCCTTGCGCGGGCTTGGGGAGCGCGGGCGAGTCGGTGAGCTGGTAGTGCGTCCCCTCGTATCCGAAGGTCTCGCCGACCGGCGTGCGCCACAGACCGGTGACGATGGCCAGTTGCTCCTCCAGCCTGGCGAACTTCTCCGCCGGGAAGGGGATGCCGTACGCCCGGTGCTCCTCCTCGTACCAGCCCGCGCCCAGGCCCAGCTCCACGCGGCCACCGGACATCTGGTCCACCTGCGCGACCTGTATCGCGAGCACGCCGGGCAGCCGGAAGGTCGCGGCCGTCATCAGGGTGCCGAGCCGGATCCGCCGGGTCTCGCGGGCGATCCCGGCCAGGGTGATCCACGCGTCGGTGGGGCCGGGCAGCCCGTCGACGTCTCCCATCTTCAAATAATGGTCGGAGCGGAAGAACGCGTCGAAGCCGAGGTCCTCGGTGGCCTTGGCGACAGCGAGCAGGGTGTCGTAGCTCGCCCCCTGCTGGGGCTCGGTGAAGATTCGCAGATCCATGGATCCCATCCTGCACTGTCATGCCGCGCCGCCCCACTCCAGCACCGTGAGGTGCCTGAGCATCCCGTGCACCCGGTCCCTCGCCTCGTCCGCCGCGTCGATCGCCTCGACGCACTGCCAGTACAGCGCCTCCTCATCCGTATTGGAGGCGACGCCGACCAGCGCGAAGCCCGCCTCCGCGAGCAGATCACCGAGGGCCAGCAGCACCTCCCTCGGATCCCGCACCTCGGACAGCTGGGCGGCCCGTAAGCCCCCGCTGTGCAAGGCGGGGTGGTGCAGCGCTGGGCGGAACAGGGCGCCGCGCGCCCTGCTCCCCGCCTCGCACAGGCCGCGCGCCTCCGCACGCGCCGCCACCGGGCCACTCATCACGAAGTGGCCGCCGATCGCCTCCGCGAGCGCCTGTATCTGCCATGCCTCGGCCACGATGTCATGCACGGTCCCGGCCTGCGCCAGGGCGTGCCGAGTGACACCGATCAGCCGCATCGCGTCCATGCCCTGATCCCCTCTCAACGGACTTCCCTCACCCGTCACTCCTCCACTACCCAGAGTGATGACTAACGAGCAGAAAAGCTAGGGGAATTCAGGAATCTGTTGACAAGAGTTGCGTTGTGGATAACTTCATCACTACAGAGAGTGACGAAACGAAGATCCCTAACGTCTGGTGGCCGGAAAACGGACCTCATTGCGGTCGATCTTGGCCGCGAGAGCCGCCAGCGCGTCGATCCCCAACACCTCGCAGAACTGGAGCAGATACGCCAACACGTCGGCGACCTCGTCCTCGACCCGGGCCGCGCTCCCCGCCTCCTCCATCACCCGCGCCGACTCCTCGGGCGTCAGCCACTGGAAGATCTCCACCAGCTCCGACGCCTCGACGCTCAGCGCCGTGGCCAGGTTTTTGGGCGTGTGGTACGGCTGCCAGTCGCGCGCCGCGGCGAACGCGGCCAGCCGGCGCTGCAGCGCCCGCACGTCCCGGTCCCCGCACCGCTCCCCGGCCTGCCCCCCGGCCCGCTCATCGGGCTGATCGGCAGACCGGTCGACGGGCTGATCGGCGGCCCGGTCCCGGGGTGATTCATCGGGGTGTCGGTACTCTCGTGCCTCGCTCACACCCCAGGTGTACCACTGTCGTCCCAGTGGCCTCCTCCGCACCCGGCGGATCCGCCACCGGCGCCTCCGCTACTGTCCCCACCAGCCGGATGTGCCCCCGTGCGCACATCCGCGCCGCGACCCTCAGCAGCGCCCGCGCCTGCCGCCGGTCCAGACACCGGTCGAACCCGTCGGCCAGCACCGTCAGCGCCTGCCGCGCCGAGAGCACATCCGCCGCCGGGTCCATCTCCAGCACCCCCGGCCCGGTGAGCAGCACCAGCGCGAGCGCGATATAGCGCAGCTCCCCGTCCCCCAGCCGCTCGACGGGCATCGCCCCCAGCTCCCCCTGCGCCAGCAGGGCCCGTACCACCCCGCCCGCCGGCCCCTCCGTGAACAGGTCCTCCACCGGCCCGGCGCACCCCGCCCGCACCGCCGCGACCAGCGCCGCATGCCGGGTGCCGCACTCCCGGCTGGTGCGCCGCAGCACCGCGGCCAGGTTCTCGCAGCCGCCGCGCAGCCGCCCGTCCCGCGGCGGCGCCGGCGCCCGCATCCGCTCCGGCCGCGGATCGCAGACGAAGACGGACCGCAGGGCGACGACGACCTGCTCGGCCGCGGCCAGCGCGAGCCGCTGCCCCTCGGTCTTGCCCGCCACCCGCAGCGGCAGCAGCGCGGTCGCCAGCCGGTCGTCGGGCAGCGGGGCCCGGGTGACCGCGACCGCCCCCGCCGTATGCCAGGCGGCCTGCACCCGGCGCCGCCCCGGATCACGCAGCGCCGTCTCCAGCAGGGTCTCCCCCGCGCCCGTCATCCGCTCGCCCACGATCCGCAGCTCGGGCTCCGCCTGCACGGCCACATCCAGCCGCACCGGCCCGACCGGGCCGTCCACCGTGCAGCCGATCCGGAAGCCGCGCCGCCCCTGCCCGTCCGGCCGGGCGCGCCGCGGGATGTATCCGGCGGGATCGTGGAAGACCTCCTCCAGCCGCTGGCCGCCCGCCAGGCGCGCGAGCGCCGCGTACGCCTCCAACACGCCGGACTTACCGCTTCCACTCGGCCCGGCGATCAAGGTCAGCGGCCCCAGGGGAAAGGCCGCGCGGCGGTGCGTCTTGAAGGCCGACAGCCTCAACTCCGTGACGATCGGCCGTAGTCCGGATGCGCTCATGCCCCGGAACGTATCTCCCGCGCCGCACCGCCGAACCGTTCCGCCTTCCGTATCTTCCTAATCTTCCTACGATCGGGCGATAGTGACCGCCCATCTGACATGACGAACGACATGACGAACCCGGGAGCATCGGACCATGGCCGACAGCACGTTCTGGATCGCCGCCCTCACCGGCGGCACCGCCGTCCTGGCCAGCTGGGTCACCAGCCGGGGCAACACCCGGGCCGCCCGGATACAGGCGGACACCGCGGCACGGGCCCAGCATTCGGAGCGCCGGCGCGAGAGCAGGCGCACGGCGTACCTCGACCTGATCGAACACGCCCACCAGACGGTCGAGGTGTACTGGGAGATATCGGCCGCCCAGCGCACCGCCCATGCCGAGCGCCGGCCCGCCGCCCTCGAGGAACTGGTCGAGCGGGAGCTCGACGCGTACGGGAAGCTGCGCCGGCGCGTACGCGTGGTCGAGCTGGAAGGGCCGCCCGCCGCGGCCACGGCGGCGAACGCGCTGCAGAAGGCGACCGGCCCGTTCCACCGGGCCCTGCGGGACATGCGCTCCGACCACCCCGAGGCCGTACGCCGCTTCGAGGCCTCCTACAGGCCCTTCTGGAGCGCCCTCACCGACTTCGTCGACGCGGCGCGGGACGCCCTGCACGAGGAATGACCCGCGACGACGGCGACCAGAAGTCCGACATCGTCTATCCGCGGCTGTTGGACGGCGCGCTCTACGTGGAGCAGCCCACCGAAGTCGACCGGTGCCGCGCGTTCCTGAATCGGCTGACGGTGGCTGCCGAGAGCCCGGAGCGGACTCTGGAACTGCTGCGGAGGCTTATCCGGGGAGGCGTGAGCCGGACGAGTGGCCCGGCTCACGACTCCCCGGCCACCTGGCGGATCAGCCCCGCGTACGGCGAGCCCCCAGAGGGTGGAGGAACCGGCTGGGTTCCCCATTCCAGGAGATACTGAGAGCGTCGCGCGCCCTGGTCGCCGCGACGAACAGCAAAGAACGCGCCCGCTGAAGCTCGCGCTTGTGCCGGGCCGGGTCGGTACGCTGCCAGGCGTCCACTGAGGACCGGGGCACCTGCCCCTCGGAGACGCCAGCGATGATCATGCGGCGGTACTCAAGCCCTTTGAAGCGGTACATGGTGCCTACGTGCACTCCCTCGTCGCGCCCCGGGCCATCCGGAGTGATCTTGGTGGACACAATGCCCCGCCGACCGAGCCGGAAGACGACATCGTCCACCATCTCGTTCGTAGGGACACAGATCGCGACGGACTCCCGTGGGATGTCATGCCACGCCCGCACCTGCTCCACCACAAGGTCGAGCTCTTGGTCCCAGCTCTCGGCGCCTCGCAACGCCGGATGCAGGCCGTGCAGCACCGACCGGTACCCGGCCAGGTCTTCGGTGCTGCCGTCGAGGTCGTCGTAGGCGGTCCCCTCCAGGACCCCGATCGCGGATCCCAGGATTTCCCGCGTCGTGCGGTAGCTGAGGGTCAGCTTGGCCGACCGGCCGCGGATGTTGACACCCAGACTGCCCAGGGTGACCTGGTTGTCGTAGATCCTTTGGTGTGTGTCACCGACGAGGAACATGTCGTTCGGCTGCTGCGGCACCATGGCGCGCAGCATCTTCCAGTGTGCGGCGCTGAGGTCCTGAGCCTCGTCGACGACGATGTGCCGGTAGCGGTAGCGCAGCCACGCGCCGGTCCCGGACTCCACGTGGATGTTGCCCGGACCGCCGCGCTCCTCCTCCTGCCGTCGGCGTTCCTCGATCTTGGCCTTGCGGGCGATCTCCAGCTGGGCCGCCCGCTCGGCGACCTGACGGTGGGTCTCCAGCTTGCCGACGTCGAGTCGCTGGGTGAAGCGCTCGGCGAACTGCCAGATCTCGGCCCGGTCGGCACGGGAGACGCTGCGGCCCCGGCCCGCTCGCCGGGCCTTGAAGTAGTCGGCGCGGGAGGCGACCGCCTGTCCCAGGATGACCTGGTTCCACTCGTCGCTCAGGAATTCGGCGTCCCAGCGGCTCTCGCCCGCCTCCAGGAGGAGCTGCCGCCACTCGCGCAGGGCCTGGGCGTCGTCGATCCTCCGCTTGGTGTTTCCGGGATCGGACTCGCTGACCACACGCGTCGCCAACTGGTCGACGTGCATGATGTCGACACGGTCCAGTGTCTCGGGGCCGCCGAGCGAGATCAGGCGGGTGCGCAGGTCGGCGGCGAGGTTCTTGTTGAAGGTGGTGAGCAGGATCGGTTTGTTGTGCCCCGGAGGCAGCTGGTCGACGAGATGCTTGACCCGGTGCAGAGCGACGATCGTCTTTCCGGTGCCGGGACCACCGCCGACCCGGGCGGGGCCCGAGCAGGTACGGTGCACCAGCTTCTCCTGGGTGGGGTGGAGAAAGACCTTCCACCGGCCGAAGTCGCCCTCCTCCAGGACGCTCTGGATCGACTCGTCGTCGGTGATCACCACGGCCTGTGAGCGGTCGACGGCCGCCTGCCAGTCCCCGGCGTCGAACTCCGCTTCGGGCTCGATCGCGACGGGTTCGGTGACTTCCTCCTTGACCTGCTGGTACGGGACGCCGTCGCGGAGTCTGAGCAGCACTTCGCCCGTGTGCCGCGGCGCGTACTCCGCGAGGCCGAGAAGCTCGTCGTCCGTGGTCAGTTTGAGTGCGATGGGGATCAGCGGCTCGGCCACGCCGAGGTCGGCCAGCTGCCGCGCGCTGTACTCCGCGAACAGCGGCTTGTCCTCCTCCGGCCGGGCATCCGGCTCCGGCGCGGCCGGAGGCGCAGAGGACGCCCGGTGCAGCACGTCCTCCTCGACGACCTGGAGGTCCACGTATTCGATAGCGCCGGTGACCTGGTTGATGCCATAGGCCAGACGGTCCAGGTTCCGGTGGACGTGCCCGCGGTGCTTGACCGAGACCAGGAGCCAGTCGTTGCCGGCGAGCCGGAGCAGCAGGGCCCGGTACTCGCGGTTGACGCGCGCGGACCACAGCCGCTCGTGGCCCTTGAGCCGCTTGAGGTCGAAGCCGCCCGCCTCGGGGTTCTTGCGGAACTCGTGCTGGAACTTGTAGACCGCCCCGACGATCGCCCGGTCCAGCCTGACGATCTCCTTGTCCGCCTTGTCCAGCAGACGCAGCGTCGCGCCCTTGGCTGGGGCACCGGTGCTGGTCATCGGTCGTGCTCCTCGTCGTCGTGGTGGTCCGGCCCGCGGCCTGCTCCCGCGGGCTGTGTCAGTGCGTCCGCGAGTTCCCGGGCGTCCCACTCGGTGGCGGCCCGGACGGCCCAGCCCGCCTCCGCATATGCCTGGTCGCGGTCCTCCGCGTCGGAGTCCGGAATGCCGTCGGCGCCTCGTTGATGGGCCAGGACGACTCCGATGCGGTGGCCGGGCCAGGCCAGTTCGGCGGGCCAGGCCGCCTCTCCCAGCTCATAGCCCGCTTCGGGCGCGGGAACTCCCCAAGCCGCCAGCCGCTCGGCGAGTTCGGCCAGTCCGGGCTCCTCCACGAGGTAGGCGATGACCTCGTCCCACGCGGGGTCGCGTACGGCTTCGGCGCGCGACTCCCCTGCCTGGGCAGTCTGTCGCTCCTGTGGCACGGCCGCTGTCCGGTCGGGCTCCGGCTCGTGCGCCCGCCGATGCGACGCGAGCCAGCCGGCGCCGCCAGTCACGGCCAGTTCCACGGGGTCGAAGCCGGGCAGTTGGCTCGCCGCGAGCTGTACGCCGTCGCCCTCGCCTTCATTGAGGAACTGCAGGAGATTGGTCCAGTACAGCCAGGCCTGCCACCGCCTGCGGTGGGCGTTCTCGTCCCCGCCGACCGCCGCCGGGCTGTCGTCGAGGACGGTGAGGGCGGTCCACGCCGCTGTGGCCTGCCCACCGCGCAGATCGAGCGCGATGGTCAGCGGGCAGCCGCTGCTGTCCTTCGTCGCCATGACCTGGACGCCCCCTCGCCCGCCGGACAGCCGCTTCCCGGCCAGTGCCTCGGCGATACGGGCGCCGGTCTCGGGACCGTCCGCGAGGGCCCTGCTGGTCGCGGACACCGCGGCGAACCCGGCGAGGGCGCTCTGGGTCCGCCGCCGCCACAGCTCGGGGTCGGGGCCGGTCAGGTAGCCGATCAGGGTCTCGACCGGGTTGGCCCAGATGAAGGCCGGCAGGTCACGGGGGTCGCCGCCGTGCATGCGCCGGTGAATGTCCGACGCGGTCTTCTGCGCCGTGTTCTGGTACGGCACCCACACCGGCTCGGCGGACGGCTTCGACTGCCCCGTCCAGGCCCGCACGTCGTCCCAGGTGAGCTGGAAGACCTGCCAGCCGCGTTCGGAGCGCAGCCGGGTGCGCTTGGCCGCGTCGTCCGCGACCCGGTTGTGGTCCGGGCTCGCGTGGTAGCGGTAGCCGTCGAGGTAGACGGCGACGCGCCGGTCGTCGTCCATGCTCCGGAAGACCACGTCGGGCACGGTGAAACCGAGGTCGACCTGGGTCTCCATCCGCCAGCCGCTGACCTTGCCTCCGGGTGCCCTGAACCGCAGGGTGATGTCGCGCTCGCCGTCCGGAGTGAGCGCGGTGCGCACGCTGACCTTGTCGACGCCCTCCGCCCAGGCGAGCAGCCCCCGCCGGAACAGCCCTTCCAACTCGCTCTCCACCTGGCGGACCAGGGTGATGTCTCCGGTCGTGACAACTTCCTTGGTGTCCCAGCCGTCTCCCGCGCGGCCGAGCAGTTCACCGAGCATGTCGAGGGCGTGTTCGCGGGAGACCAGCTCGTACTCGCTGTCGACGACGTGCCGCAGCAGGCAGCGGTGGCAGGCGGGCCGATTCTCGCCGACGCACACGCAGCTCTCGATGACCTGCCGGGCCCGGGTCAGCACGTCGTGCAGCCCGTCAGGGCCCGCGAGCCGGTGCAGATAGCCGGTGCCGCCCGGCAGGGTGTCGTACAGCACCAGGAAGTGCCTGCGCACGTCCGGGTCGTCGCTGCCGAGCTCGGGCATCGAGTCGGTGACCACGGCCAGATGGTCGGGATCGCCCCCGTAGCTCTGGGCGATGCCCGCGAGCAGCACCGCCTTGAACGACACCAGCCGTTCCTGGGTGTGGGCGGTGACGGCGGGGATGAGGATGCGCAGCGCCTCACTGCGCAGTTCATGGGCGAGCAGCAGCCTGACGCCCTGCTGCGCGGCCCGGGTCCCGTCGAGCCCTTCACGCAGCCGGGGGCACCAGGGCCGGTGGTACTTGGTGGGCCGCGCCGCGACGAACGCGTCCTGCGCCTCCGCGGCGGGTCCGCCGTCGGGGTCGGCGTATCCACAGGAGTCGCAGACCCAGAAGGGGTTGAGCCGTACCCGGCGCCCCGCGAAGGCGTCGTCCGCTCCGCCGTCCACGCGGGTCGCTCCCACGTTGATGTGCCGGACCATGGCCGCGCGGGTGAACTCCCAGCCGAACGTGGCCTTCTTGTGCCGCCACGCCGACTCGATGCCGTCGGGGGGGATGTCCACAGCCGGTACGACGGTGTAGTGACGGCGCTCGCGCTCGTCCGTGTCGTCCCGGACCCGTACGTCGTCCCGCTGGTCCCTGGCCAGGACCCGGTGGGGCACCAGCACCTTGTGCAGACAGCCGACGTCGCCGATGGCCGCCGAGCAGCAGCGGGGGCAGGCGGAGGAGTCCTGCTGGGCCCGGTGGGTGCGGATATGCCCGCAGTCGGGGCAGACGCGCCACCAGATCCAGGCCGGGCGGCCGGGACTGCCGATGTCGAGGCCGGTGATCCGGTGCTTGTAGCCCTGCACGTAGTAGTGGTTACCGGGCGCGAAGTCCTCCAGAGCGAAGCGTGCCGAGCGGTCGTATTTGAGTGTCTTGCTGCGGTACTCGGGGCGTCCGCCGCCGGTCTCCTCCCGCCAGAGGAGGGTGGCTTCCAGCTCGGTGACGGGGTCGACCAGGCTGTAGTTGGGCAGCAGCCCGAGATCGACGAGGGCGGCGTGCGCGGTGGTGCGGCTGATCTCGGCCGAGCGCCGGGCCACGGCTCGCCGTTCGGCCCGCAGTTCCCGGCCCTGACGTTCATGCTCCGGGTCACCGGCCACCAGCGCCTTGTGCGCCTCGTCGATGGCGCCGATACGGCGCACCATGTCGGCGCGCCGGGCGTCCCACTGCTCACGGGCCCGCTCCAGAGCCCCGGCAAGGCCCTGCGTCGCGTACTCGCGCAGTTCCTCGGCCGCCTGCGGGCTCACGCCCGTCCCCCTCTTCTCGTCGTACGGGGGGAAGAGCGCGAGGAACGTGCCGACCAGACGAGCGCCGTCGGCGAGCGCGGCGTCCTGGAACTCCGCCACCCATCCAGACGGGCCGAACAACTCGGTGGCCAGGCGCGGCAGCGGGCGGACCGGGGCGCGGTCGCCGTCCGGGGCGAGCAGACCTCCCGCGCCGGCCCGGTCGAGCAGGTGCGCCAGGTACTGACGGCGCAGGATTTCGATCGCGGACAGGAAGCATCCGGGCGGCTGGATGTCACCCGCGATCATCAGCCGCGGCTCGTCCAGGTAATAGCGGTCCCGGGGGCCCCGGTCGACCATGGTGAGCAGATAGGCGTTGCCCGTGGCGCGGCCGGCCCGGCCCACCCTCTGTACGTAGTTGGCCGGTCCCTTGGGCAGCGAGGCGAGCACCACCGCGGACAGGTCACCGATGTCGATGCCCAGTTCGAGGGTCGGGGTACAGGAGAGGACCTGCGGATTGGCGTAGTGGGCGGCCGTGCCCGCGCGGAACGCCTTCTCCACGGCCTCCCGCTTGGGGCGGCTGAGGGTGCCGGTGTGCTCGGCGGTGTTGATGGTGAAGACTCCGGCGTCCCGGTACATCCGCCGGTAGAAGTCCTCGGTGTAGTCCCGGCGCCGTACGCCGCTTTCGAGATCCTGGCCGGTGCGCAGCAGTCCGCCGCAGCGGTAGCGCGGACAGGGCATACCGTGCCAGTGGTCGGCCAGATCGGGGTGGATGGTCTGTTCCCAGGAGCAGACCGGGCAGTGCGCCGACGCGTCGGCCACACTGCCGTCCGCCAGCTTGCGGACCTGGACGTGACCGGGCTGCAGACCGTACACCCGGGTGGCGCCGTCCTTGGCGGTACGGGCCGAGAGCACGCCCTCGTCGACGAGCGCGGGCAGCAGCCGTGCCAGGAAGGCGTTCGCCGCGTCGGGGCTCAGCCCGAGGCTGCGCCGGGTCCAGTCCTGGTACCAGCCGAGGCGCCCGGTCACCACGTCGAAGTCGTCGCTGCCCTGCTTGGGGCCGCCCAGCAGGAAGGCCGGGGCCGACACACCGGGCGGGAAGGCCGGCATGCCGGTCCTGCGCCCGCCCCAGATCAGCCAGCGCCGCACTCCTGCCTGGTCGATCCAGTCGTCGAGCCACGCGTGCCGGATCGCGCCCCGGACGCGCATCCGCTCCAGCAGCCCGCGGACATGGCCGATCCAGCGCTCCGGGCCCGGTACGGAACCGTCGGGCAGGGCGATGTCGCCGGGGGTGGTGAGCAGGAGCTCGCGGACGATGCCGGCGACGGCGTCCGGGTCCTGTACGGGGACGTCCGCGGCGACGGTGCGGGTCAGCTCCAGGGTGCGGCCCTGCCGGGACCGGAGCCCGAACTCCAGGACCGCCGCGAAGGCGAGGCGCTGGGCGATGAGTTCCCAGGTGGACCGGGAGCCGTGGCCGCGGCCGGCGAGCAGGGTGTCGACGCCGCGCACGACATGCAGATCGGGCGGGATCACGGCGGCCTGCACGGCCTTGCTGTCGACGACGTCCGAGATGAGGTCCGCCGCCAGGTCGCTCAGCGCGATCGGCTCCTCCTCGTCGATGCGGCTGGCGAGCAGTGAGCGGAAGGAGAAGGTGTACGAACGGCTGGCGACGTATCCGGCGCGGTGGGCGGCGTCCTGCACCGAGTCGTTGAACAGGAGGGTCTTGTCCTCCTTGAGGTTCTCGTCGAGCTCTCCGCCGGTGAACAGCTGCGTGATGGACGCAGCGGCGAGCGCGGCGAGGCCGGTACCGAGGTAGCGGATGGCGTTGAATGTACGGCAGGCGGGGCACTGGTCGCCCTGCGCCGCCCGGTCGTCGGCCAGGTCCGTCACCACGAACGCGGCGTCGTGCAGCGGCTTGGCCACGTGGGTTCCCTCGCCGCCCCGCGCGATCTCGAAATCGGACTCGGGCGACAGCGGGCGCAACCGGCCGCGCAGCCCTTCGAGCACCATCACCGTCGGACCGCTGCGCGGCTTCTCGGCGCCGAAGGCCGCGTCGTGGGCCTGCTGCGGAGTGGCCGCGATCATGTTCCGTACCCGGCGCTTGTCGCGCCCGACGGAGGCCCGGCGGATCTTCGAGGCGTTCATGTCGAGCTCCGCGGGGTCCACCTCCGGCGAGAGCGCCGCCCAGCCCGAGCGGCCGCACTCCCGGCAGAAGACGGCGGGCAGGAACACCTGCGCGGGCGGTGCCGCGCTGTCGCCCGCGGGCACCGCCACCGCCGCGTCGTCCGCCGCACCGCCCAGCAGGCCGTCCGCCGGGCCCGTCCCGGGGCCGGTGCCGGTGGTGCGGGCCAGTTTCCCGCCGGAGGCCACCCGCTCGTCGTCCCAGCGGAACTCGGCCCGCGCCGCGCTGATCCCGCGCAGCACCCGGGAGACCGACCGCACCCAGTGGTGGATCTCGATGGACAGCAGCGGCCTGCCGGGGTTGTCCGGGTCGCGGGCCGTCGACAGCAGGGCGACGTAGCGGGCGAGCGCCTGGGCCGCGACAGCGGGATTCTGCTGGACGGCCATGCCCCAGTGGTAGGCGTACCGCGGCAGCACCTCCATGACCTCCGCGAGGGTGCGCGGGCGGCCGTCGAGGATCTCCAGGACGGCGGCGGTCAACCGGTGGCGGCGCAGCTGCCGGCCGAGCTGCTCAGGGCTCAGTCCGGTCTTGCCGGTGAAGGCCGCGGCCAGCTGGTCCAGGGCTTCCCGGTCCCGGGTCGGGTCGCCGAGAGCGGCCACCTCATGGGGCGGCGGGAAGGGCAGCGCGAAGTCGCTGGTGCCCGCGAACTCCTGCACACCGCGCCGGTCCTCGGCCACCACCGCCTCCGGCGGGAAGGGCACCCCGAAGACCTGCTCCGCCACGTCCAGCATGGTGCCGCCCGCCGCGCCGGGCCCGCCCTCCCCCAGCGTGGCCGAGGTCGCGACCGGGCAGACCGGGCCGAGCGGCCGGCCCGGCTCCGCCAGGCCGGTGACCGCACCGAGCCTGCGCAGCAGCATCGCCACGTCCGTGCCCTGGGCCCCGTCGTAGGTGTGGAACTCGTCCAGGACGACGAAGGCCAGCGCGGACCCCTCGGCACCTTCCGGGGCCTGCCACAGCGGCTGGTCCTCGGGCCGCTGGAGCAGCAGGTCCAGCATCTTGTAGTTGGTGATCAGGATGTCCGGGCGGGTACGCCGGATCTCGTCCCGGTCGACGGCCACGCGCGGGTTGGCCTGCTTGAACTCCTTCGACGCTTTGTCCCCGATGTACAGCGCCGCCCGCACGCCCGCGTCACGCAGCCGCGCGTCCCGGGGGTTGTCCAGATAGTCGTTGATGCGGTGGGCCTGGTCGGTGGCCAGGGCGTTCATCGGGTAGAGCAGGACGGCCTTGACTCCCTCCCGCCCGGCCTCGCGCTCCCGGCGGCAGTGGTCGAGCAGCGGCACGAGGAACGACTCGGTCTTTCCGGAGCCGGTGCCGGTGGTCACCAGGGTGGGCCTGGCCGGTCCGTGCAGCGTGGACAGTCGCTCCCACGCCAGCTCCTGGTGCCGGTGCGGGCGGAAGCCGCGCGGCCACCAGGTGAGGTGCCGCTGCCAGCCGTCGCCCTCGGACGACCGGAAAGGGGTGCGGATACGCAGATAGGGGCCGCGGAAGATGCCGTCCTCCGGGTCGCCGAGGAACCGCTCCAGGGCGCGCCGGGTGGACTCGTCGGCCAGCGCGTAGGTCGTCGACAGATACTGGCTCAGACTGTCGCGTACCTGCTCGGCGGCGAGGGTCGGTCGCACGCGCGGCTCCTTCTTCTTCCGTACGTCGTCACGCGGCACGTGACGGGTTCACGCCCCAAAGGTAGTGGGGCGGGCCGTCACCCCCTCTGCTGCGTCCGCAGCCTGAGTTTGCGGTGAGTATCGGACAGCGACACGCCGTGGCCTCGGCGTGTCGCTGTCCCATACTCACTACAAATCGCTCAGACCCCGCGCTTGCGCCCCACGTAGCCGATGCGCAGGGTGCGTTGCTGGTGCAGAAGCCGGAAGTGCATCCGGCCCGGCTTCGGCAGGAACTCGCAGTGCCAGTCGAAGAGCTCCTCGGTGTCACCGTCGGGGAACCAGCACAGCCGTCGGCGCGACTCGAATTCGGTGCGCACGTCGGACCGCCACTGCGGCGCGATGGGCTGCGTGTCCGGGTTCCACTCGGCCACCGCCGCCTCCAGCTCCACCAGACGGTCTCGCACCGGCCGGACCCAGACCTCGGCGAGATCCCGCAGGTCCTGCTCGACGCGCGGCAGGAACTGAAGATGGGGGAAGAACTCAGCCCTCCCCTCCCACAGCTCGGCGCCCCTCCGTACGGCCTCCAGACCGCCTCTGAGGACGGCTTCGACGCCTTCCTGGATCCAGGCCCGGTGCGTCTCATAGTGGTCCCGGACCGACATGTGGCGGACGCGGACCTCGCTGGTCTCCGAACCGGACTCCCCGTCCTCGCCCTCGACCAGCTGCTCGCGCTCCAGCGTCAGCCGGTCGGCGTGCCAGCAGGGCTCGACCGGGAGCGAGACGCCGAGCCCGTCCATCAGATGGGCCGCGCCAAGTCCTTCCGCCACATCCCCTTGGTGGCGGTACTCGACGTCGTAGTAGTCCACGCCGTCCGGGAAGACCACACGATGGGGCCACTTGTTCTGCATCTTGAGCATGAGCACCCAGGAGTCCCGGTTCCTCGGATCGCCATGCCATTTCCCGATGGGGTGGCCCACCGCGAGTTGGAGCCCGGTGATCGGTTCCCGCGCGACCAGCACCGTGCCCGGCCGGTCCGCGCGCCACGCCTTCAGCACCGCCTTGGCGAACTCCGTCATGGCCCGGTTGGCGTCCGCCGGCTCACACGACGACTCACAGGATCTTTCGTTCAGGAACAGCAGCGGCACATTTCCCCCTCCGCGATGGTGTCCGAGCTTCGACCTGCCGTGATCAGCACGACGGTCAGTCGAGGAGCTTCTCCAGCGTGTTCTCCAGCTCGTCGAAGAACCCTTCGGGCCACTGGTCGAGCAGGCCGTCCCGGTCAATGCGCGGGCTGATGACGTCGACGCCGGTGCCGTCGCCCCGGAAGTAGTGCAGGACCGCCTGGTGCGGGGCCAGCAGACCTTGTTTGACGGCGAGCCGCACCCCGTTGAGCACATGGTCGCTGTGGCTCTCGACGATCAGCTGCGCGCCCTGTGCGGCGGACGCGGCGGCGAGCCTCGCCATCCGGGTCTGCCCCTGCGGGTGCAGATGCGCCTCGGGGTTCTCCAGGAGCACGAGCGAGCCCGGCCGCGCGGTCAGACAGGCCACGACGATCGGCAGCACGTACGTCAGCCCGAATCCGACGTTCGTCGGACGCCGCCGCCGTGAGGTGGTGAGCCCGTCCCCGAATCCGTACGACAGCCGTACGGAATCCGTGTTCTCGATGGTCTCGGCCCGGATGTCCACCCCCGGGCACAGCTCCCCCATCCACGCGGCGGCCTGGTCGAGCAGGAGGGCCGACTCGGCGCGCGGGTGCCGCAGCGGGCCCTTGGGGACCTCGACCCGGGCTTGGTGATGGTGGCGGAGGAAGTTGACGGTGTGCTCGCCCCGCACGCCGAGGAAGCCGCGTCCGATCGCCACTTGGTGGTCGCGGGGGTAGGACTCGGCCGGTGAGATGCGGTCGGCGAGCAGATACTGGAATCCGGCCGTGAAGTAGCGAGGAATCACGGCCGCCTCCCCGGCGGGCCGGGCCGCCGAGCTCTCCGAGGTGAGCGGCAGACCGACGCCGATAAGCGGCAGCAGGTTCTGCTCGGCTTCGTAGCGGACGGTCCAGGAGTAGCGCCACGCGCCCTCGCTCACCGCGAGCGTGATCTCCGGCTCGTCGCCCGCGAAGTCCTCGTGGAGGGCGTCCATGCCGGTGCCGAGCCTGACCAGTTCGCCGTTGAGGAGGAAACCGTTGTCGTGGGCCGGTGCCGGCCGCCCCGCCGCGCGGGCCTGCGCCAACTCGCCCGCGCGGTCGAGGTTTCCGGCGGTGTACGTCTGGTGGAGCAGGGCGAGCGCCTGGAGCACGCTGCTCTTGCCGGAGGAGTTCAGACCGGTCAGCAGGGTGAGCGGGCCTAATGGCAGATCGGCGTGTTGGAACGCCTTGAAGTTCGTTAACGCCAGCCGGTCGATCACTGCTCCAGTACCCCCCGGAAGAGCTCGCCCATCTTCGCGAACCGGGTCTGCACCTTCTTCGGATCGCCGGTCGCCACGGAGATGGAACGTTCGAAGTCCCAGTCCTTCATCAGCTCGAAGAACCCTTCGAGCACGCTGTCACGGAACGCTACCAAACCCTCACGGCCCTGATCATCCAGGAGGGCGAGATTGACGGCGACCGTGTCGAACAGGGCCTTGTTGATGGGCGATTTCGCTTTCCCGCCCTTCCACTTCCGGAACGCGTGGTCCCCGAAGAGATCGGTGGCGCACCGCATCGCCTTGCGGAACACCAGCGCCAGCCAATCCCGATCGGCGTCATCGAGCCGGTTGATGCGGTGCATGGAGTCGACGAGGAACTGGTCGAAGTCCCGCTGTACATGCTGGGACGGATAGGCCAGACGGAAGGCCATGAAGCGCAGAACCATCTCCCGGTCCGCCATCCGCTCGTTCGACACGCTGTCGCCGGTGGCGGTGAGAAACGTCGGGTCCTCGGCCAGATCGGCGAGGAACCCCCTGGCCGGGCCCTTGATCATGGCGTGTCGGATCTCCTGCGGCTTCAGTGGCATGCCGCCGGTGTTGATCCGCGAGAACACGTTGAACTTGACGGTCTCCGGCGTCCCCTGCTGGATGATGTGCACCACCAGCTGTGTCTCGCGCAGCCTGATCCGCAGCCGCCCGGTGAGGTCCTCGTAGCCGCAGCCGTGGAAGTCGCGGAGGTAGTCGAGTCCGCGCAGGGCCAGCGGCCGCATGCCGACGGCCTCCGGCGCCATGAACCGGGCGATCGCGGTCAGCCGCTGGATGCCGTCCACGACCGCCCAGTTGTCCTCCTCGTCCTGCGCCATATGGAACGAGGAGATCGGGATGCGCAGGAGCAGCGACTCGATGAGGCGGCTCTGCTGGACATCGCTCCAGATACCGGCCCTGCGCTGGAAGTCCGGCGCGAGGTCGATCATCTTCTCCCTCAGCCGGGACAGCAGCAGATCGACCGTGGTCGCCTGCGTCTCGATCTTGATGCTCTCGGGCCGGAAAGGCGCGGAGATCGCGCCGGGGTCGTCCGCGCCGCCGTCCTCGTCCATACCCTCTTCGTCAGCGGGCTCCTCCAGCTCCACCCCGGTCGGCCGACCGTCGTCCCCCACCTCGACGGGGGTGTACAGGGGCGAGAAGGGCCCCGACAGCAGGTCCGGTTCGCCGGTCTCGTCCAACGGCAGATACCGCTGAAAGCCCCGGTCCCGCTCACGCCCGACGGCCCGCCTGCTACCGCTGTCCTCCAGCCCCGCCATGTCTCCCCGTCACCCTCGCTCATCACCGCCGGCACGTGACCTCGGTCTCCCGGCCACCCTATAGACGGGCAGCGAGCCCGTCAGCGAGGCAGGTCCAGTTCGGCGCGGACCGTTTTCCCGACCGGTACGCGGTCCAGCACCGCCCACCGGTCGGCAAGCGCCTCCACGAGCAGCAGCCCCCGCCCGGTCTCGACCACGGACGGGGGCGCGGCCAGCTCGCCGGGGCATGGAGGCCGCTTCTCGCCCCGGGTGTCCGACACCTCGATCCGGAGTACGGCCCGGGTGAGCGTCAACCGCAGCTCGAAGTCCCGTCCCGGCACGCGGCCGTGCGTGGCGGCGTTGGCTGCGAGCTCGGCCACGATCAGGGCTGTTGTGTCGGAGAGCTTGGTGCCGTGCGGGATGTTCCAGCTGTCGAGCTGATGGAGCGTGAGCCGCCGGGCGAGGCGCGCGCCGAGCGGCGTGGAGCTGAAGCGCTGCGTGAACACACGTACGGTGATGGGCCCTCGGCGAGTGGGGGGTGGCGTCATGCGCCCACTGTGACCTGCGGATTCACCCGCACACCAGGGAGACCCTGCGTACGCTGCGTCAGCGTACACACACGGATGGTGGGGGGTACTCGTGACGCATCGGCGCCGCCCCCGTCGGCGCGCGGCGGAGAGCCGGAGCCTTCGGACAGTCTGCGGACGTTCGGGGCCGTGGTCCAGGGGTTGCGCGGAGTCCGGCGGTTGGCAGGGCTGGTGGCGGTGGCAATTGCGCTGTACACCTACGAGCGCCGGGGGCTTCCGGGGACGGCTTTCATGATCGGGTAGTGTCTGCTTCGCGCGCGAGAACCAAACGGCGCGCACGACGTGCTGAGCGATGACCAAGCCAGCGCAACCCTCATGCCTTCGGGCAACCAGATGACTTCCGTCCCGGCTGGCATCGAGGAAGTTTTTCAGATCGCTGACCTGCGGGGCTTCCTGAGTCAGGAACCTTCCCCGCTTCAGCTGAGAATCCATCGCAATCATCTGACGATTCAAGGAGACGAGAATGCCAATCGCCCGGCGAATAGCGGCGGCTGCCGCGTCCGCTGCCGTCATCCTCGGCGGCGCCGTGCTCACGGCCCCGACCGCGTCGGCGGCATCCCTGCCGAAAGCGTGCAACCTGATCGGCACGCAGACCAAGGAAGTTACGGATGCCGTGCACCTGCGCAGCGGCCCCGGGACGAGCTACTCCTCCCTTGGCCTCCTGCAGGATGGCAACGACTTCACCGAGTACTGCACCAAGGACTACAAGTGGAGCTACGGCAAGGTCACCAGCGGGGCCAACAAGGGGAAGAAGGGCTGGGTCAAGTACTCCCTCCTCAGCCCCGTCGAGAAGCGCTGACCCGCGCCGCGATTCTTTGACGCTTTCTGAAGCCGTGGCAGAGCCAAACCGAATCCCAATGCCGCTTCCCGTTGAGTGACCTTGGCGGGGTAGGGGCCGGGGACTGCCCCGGCCCCTACCCATAGGTGCGGCTGATCGCATTGGCCGATTGCGGTACACGCGCGTCGCTCGGGGCGGCCGGGCTCCGCTCGCCTACGGCGAGGGGGCCCGGCCGTCCGCCGACCTCTCAAGCACCGGCCCTGGGTGGCGTCATGCGCCCACTGTGGCCTGCGGATTCCCCTGCACACCAGGACGTTGCCGCGTACGCTGAGTTAGCGTACGCACACGGATGGTGGACGGTACGCGGGGCCATCTGTGAGCGTAGGAGCGGCCAAGAGGCGTCACGCGGGGGCGGGGTGCGACAGGAGGGGGCCAGCGATGGCCGAGCACAGTGTCAGTACGGATGGTGAGGCGGATGCGGCGGGCGGGGTGTCGGCGCCGCCCCCGCCGCCGTGCGGCGGGGAACCGGAGCCTTCGGACAGTCTGCGGACGTTCGGGGCCGTAGTCCAGGCGTTGCGCGAACACGCGGGGCTGAGCAGGGAGGAGTTCGCGGCCCTGGTTCAGTTCTCGAAACATACGGTCGCGTCGATCGAGCTGGGTCGGCGCATGCCGGACGCGTCCTTCGTGGAACGGGCGGAGGAGGCGACGGGCAACACGGGGGCGCTGCGGAGGGCGGCCCGGCACCTGTCCCGGCAGCCGGGGCTGGCGGCGTGGTTCCGACAGTGGGCGCGGCTGGAGGGGGTGGCGATTGCGCTGTACACGTATGAGTGCCGGTTGATTCCGGGGTTGTTGCAGACGGAGGCGTATGCGCGGACGCTCTTCGTTGACCAGTTGCCGCCGCTGGACAGCCATCAGATCGAGGCTCAGTGGGCGGCACGGGCCGACCGGCAACAGCTGCTATACGAGCGGCCCAACACGACGTACAGCTTCATCCTTGAGGAGCACCTGTTCCTGCGCCGCACAGGAGGGGCGGAGGTCACACGGCAGCTCATCGACCATGTACTGGAGATCGCCGAGAGGCGGAACATCGAGTTGCAGGTCATGCCGTTGGTGAGGGAACGGCATGCCGGGTTGGACGGACCGATGCAGCTGTTGGAGACGCCAGAAAACCAGTGGTTCGCTTACAACGAAGGGCAGCGCGGCGGCCTGTTCATCACCGACCCAAAAGAGGTCAGCGTACTTCAGAGGCGGTATGCCAGGATGCGCTCACAGGCTCTCCCCTTCGAAGACTCGGTGAGCCTGTTGCAGCGGATGCGAGGAGACGTATGAGCACATCCGAACTGGCCTGGTTCAAGAGCAGCTACAGCAGCGGCGGAGATGGTGACTGCGTGGAGGCGGCCACCTGCCCTGACACGGTCCACGTGCGCGACTCGAAGGACAAGGAGGGTCCGCAGCTCGCCTTCTCCCGCACCGCGTGGGCCAGCTTTGTCGCCTACGCGACCGAGCGCTGACCTTCACGGCCTGCCCCGTATCGATCAGCTCGGTACGAGGCAGGCCGCTCACTTCGCGTTCTTGAGCCGGGCTTCGAAGTACGCGTGCGCGGTGCGCATCTCCTTCTCCCGGTTGGCCTTGTAGAACGGCTCCGCATAACCCTCAGGTGGCTCGGACCGCTCGCCCGCGTTGAAGGCGAGGAACTGCTCATAGTGCTCTTTGGCCTGGCCGTGGCCGTAGGTGTGATGGCTCGCGGCGAGCTTCCGGCCCTTGCCATCGAAGTACATGGCCGAGTCCCGCTGAGCGAGAATGTGGTAGCGCGATCGGTACGTGGCAATGAGCTGATCAGCGGTGATCCCGAGCCACACGGCGACGAGCGCATCAATCTCGACCAGGGCAGCACGCCGCTCGTACTCGGTCCGGAGCGGAGTGCTGTACTCCCAGGTCGGCTTGAGGTGCCCGGCAAGCGGCGTCAACTCGGGCCAGTCCACCGCCCAGCCCTCGTAGCCAGGCCAGGTCATGTCGTATAGCTCGGCCCAGAGAGGCGCGTACGCCTCGGTGAGGCAATTGAGGCGGAGGGTGAGGAGGAGGAGCGGACCAGCGAGAGGGTGGGCGGGATCGGCAAACGGCATTTTGTTGGCCTCGGAGACCCTGAGGTCCGAGCGGCCGGTGATACGCAGCAGATAATCCAGAGGAAGAGCAGCCCAGAAACCCGCGTTGAGGGCAGTGGCACGATTGTCCTTCAGCGCCATGCTGTTCACGGCATCGACGTGAGCCGGTCCCGGTGGAACGATGGCCGCGAACAGACTTCGCTCCGTATCAAAGGGGATCATCCGCCGCCACGCCAGCCGGTAGAACTCCGTGTACGGCCGGAAGAGCCACAGCCTCCGTCGCAGCAACTCCCGCTGCTCATCGGTCGGCAGATTTAGCTCATCCTCGCTCAGCACATCACCGCGATTCGCCCACTCCTCGGCGGATGGCTCCCAGTTGGCATCCAGGCGGGCGTTGTCCAGCCAACGGTCCTGGACGCCACGGTAGCGCTGCTCCGTGCACGACTCGGGCCGAATGTAGCTGGTACGCGGAACGGCAGCGACCGGAAGGGTTTCGAGATTCCAGTCCGCGTAGTCGTTCCGGTTCCGTAGCGGCACGTTGGGCTGCTTCTCGAACGGCGTCGCAATGCCGAAGTGCGGACCTTGCAGAACGACATCAGCCAGGGCTTCTGGAGCGGTGGCGTGCCACTGAATGAAGCCCTGTTCCTTACCAATTTTCTCATGGTATCCGGGGCTGATACGCGGCTTGTGCGTCGTCAACCGCTTCTTCGTGCCAGCCAGAGCCGCGATCGCACCCTGCTCGGCCGTCGTCACCGGATACAACAGTGCCGCTTGGCGGACCGAATGTCCCTCGTCACCAGACAGTCGGTGCCACTGCGTCAAGAGTTCTTCGGTGACCTGTACCAGCCGCGCACTGTGCGGGCGTTTCTCCCAGACGCCATCCTGTTTTATGCCTGGCAGTTCACCCTCACCGTCGTGCGTCAGCGATCCACTGAGCGTATCCGGCGCGAACAGCCAGCTCACGTGCGGAAAGTCGATGGGCCCCGGACGACCGTACACGTTGATCGAGAACTGTCGCGTCTCCTTGATTTCAGGGAATATGTGCAGCTGATTCCAGAAGTGAGCGTGGAATCGGAGCCGTTCGTACGACGCTTCCCGCAGCCTGCCCTCTCGCGCACCGCCAAAGTGTGAGTCCGGGTGGATCAATCCAGCGATACCCGGACCACCCAGGTTGCCCCATGCGCGACACATAAATGCCCGGTATAGGTCCGGCTGAGTACCCGTAAGCAAGGGATACATAACCGGCGAACCAAGCACTTCAGCCAGGCCAATATTGGCGGACAGCTCACGGAGGAAGTAGCCAAGCGCTCCAGATCGCTCCAGCACCTCAGCCTTGCGTTCCCTCCACAAGGCCACTCCGGGCTTGTCCGCAAGCATGAACCACGGCTCCAACTCAGCCAGGACCGTGTCCTCTTCCCACCGAGGCCGCACCCACGGTGGATTCCCCACCTGAAGGTCGAACCCGCCACTCTCCCCCCGGAAGACATGCGCGAAGTGCAGCTCCCAGTGGAAGAACCCGTGGCCGTCCTCCGGCCGTATGTCCCGCTCGGTCGTGCCCGCGATGTCCTCGACGGTATGAAGCCACGGGAACCGGGTCGGAAGGTTGAACGCGCTGTCCATGCCCAGGATGCCGTCGAGATCCCTCTCGTACGCCTCCAAAACCGGCAGCGCTTCATCCACCGGCAGGTCGTCCAATCCATCCAGGAACGAACCGTCCGGCACATCCTCCGTGCCGAGCGTCGCTTCCAAGAAGTCCAGCCAGTCACCGAAAGTCTTCAGCGGAATGATCGGTCGCCACTTGTCGTCGGCGATCTCATGCTTGCGGCCACCACCACCGCCCGCCAGGGCCGCCTTGGTCCGCAGACCTGCCCCGCTGTCGGCGTCGACAGCCAACTCGCCCTGTTCGCCGTCCGGATCGTCGAAGAGCCCGGCCGCCTGCCAAGCAAGGTCACCCGGGGCGGGCCCACTCGGCCCAGGGGCAGCCGTAGCGGGAACGGAAGCAGCAGGCGACGCGCCCGAAAGCCGCCCGGCGATGTCCGTCCCACGGATCACCCCGCGACCCGCCTCGTACATCCACCCGGAGCCGTCCAGCTCTTCCGCCTTGTCCAGCGGCCAGAACCACAGCGCGCACCACGTGTCCATGACGGTCTTCAACCGCCAGTACGGGGTACCGGCCACCGTCAGGTCGTCGAGGATCTTCTGCTTGTCCGCCGCCTCCTCCGACGGTGTCAGCCAGTCCGCACCCCAGACCTCGATCCGGCGGGACACCTTCCGCTCCGACAGCTCAAGGCGCTTGGCGACCAGGGACCACAGGAACTCCACCCGACGGGCAACCCTTTGGAGCCGCCACAGCTCGGTCTTCGCCGCCGCCTTGGCCCACCGCTCGTACCGCTTCTGCCGCTTGTCTTTCGGCTCGCCGTCCTTCTCCTCAAACGGCTTCGGCCCCTTGGGCGCCTTCTGGATGCCCTTGCGCCACTGCCCCAGTGCCTTCGCCTGCTCCTCCGCGAGCTTCTTGGCCTCCCTCTCCCCCGCCACCGCGCCCCACCCCACCGCAGGCAGCAGGAACTGGTGCACCGCGCCCTCCGGCAGGTCACCGTCCCGGAACGGAAGTTCGGTCGGCGGCAGAGCGTTGTTCCTCGCCAGCCACCCCCCATGCGGCAGGGCATCCGCCCCGTACACCTTGCGCCCCGCGCCGATCAACGAATTGCCGCGCCGCAGGTGCAGGCCGAACCAGGGAGCGCGCATCCCCGGGTGCATGGAGTTGAGCCACAGCGACACCTCGGCCAGCTCCACGGCGGTGGCGTTGAGGTCCACCCCGTACGCGTTGTGGAGCGCGACGTACGCCTTGACCTTCTGGAGTTCGATCTGGCGCTGCTCGGGGTCGACGCGGCGGCCCAGCTCCGTCTCCCGCCGCCGCAGATACTCGGCTGCCACCTGGTCGATGGCCTCGTTGAGGAACGCGCCCGAGCCGAGAGCCGGCTCGCAGATCTTCCACTCCAGAAGATCTTTCGCCAGAGTTGTCTCGCCGTTCTGGTCCAGGCGGTGCTTGAGGGCCAGTTCGACGGTGACCTCGGTGAGGGACTTCGGGGTGTAGTACGAGGCGGAGGTCTGGCGGTCACGGCCCGCCAGGCGGTAGACGAACGAGCCCTTGGGGTGGACCACGCGTTCCGGCCGGCCGGTCTCCTCGTGGGGGCGCTCGACGAACACCTCGTTCGGGTAGTCCTGCACACGGGAGGCCGGGATCATCCAGCTGCCGCCGGAGGCGTCGCCGCCCTTGGCGACCTCGTACAGGTCCTCCTCGGCGATGAAGCCGGTGTACGACATCAAGCCCTCGTACACCGCGCCGAGCTGGTTGATGCCGAGCTGGGCGTACGAGATGAAGCCGCCGCGCTCGCGGCCCTTGCCCTTGGTGAGCATCAGGCGGCGCAGCACCTTGTGCAGCGTCTCGTTGCGCAGCCGGGTGTCCAGGAGCTCCCGGCGCACTGTTCCGTCGTCCTCAGCGCTCTCGGAGCCCTCCGCACCCTCGTACGCCGGGTTCTCGATCTGGTCGGCCGAGATCAGGCGGACCGCGTCCTTCTTGAACAGATGGGAACGCAGGGGCTCGAAGCGCAGGCCGACATCGGCGCTGCGGGCGGCGGCGCGGCGCGACCGCTCGGCCTCGCGGATCCGCTCGGTGTGCTCGGCCTGGGTGATGGCGCCGGAGGCGAGGAGGTCGGCGGCCTCGCGCTCGGCTTCGGTGGCCGCGCGGTCGGCGGCCTCGGCGATGAGGTCCTCGGGCTCGCTGCCGTACTCGCGGTGGCCCTCCTCGACCTTGCGGAAGAGCAGGTCGAGGGATTCGTACAGGTGGAAGCCGCGCCGGGACCGCTCGCCGACCAGGTCGCGCACGACGAGGTCGCCGAGGCGCTGGAGGCCGTAGCCGCGCGCGTATTCGGGGTAGTCGGCGGGCAGGATGCCGAGCGCGGGCTGGGCCTCGGCGTACAGCAGGAACAGGATGCGGTAGAGGTACCGCAGCGCTTCGCGGCTGAGTTCCTTGGCGAGGCGGGCCGGGTCGTCGAGCTGTTGCGGGGTGACGCCGTTCTCGGGCTCGCGGAGCCGGGCCAGGACCTCGTTGGCGATCCACTCGACGCTCAGCCGCAGGCCCTCGCGCAGCTCGGTGGAGACGCCGACGGCGTGCTTGCCGGACTTCTCGACGAAGCCGGCGAGCGGTGCTGTGCCGCCCTCTTCCGGGGCGCGCAGCGAGTCCGCGCCGAACAGCGCGGCCAGCGTGTCCAGTTCGCCGCCGTTGCGGTCGTCGCGGCGGTGGAGGGCGGCGTCGAGGTCGGCGGCGAGATAGCGGCCCTCGTGCCAGGCGAGGCGGTCCGCGAGGACGATGACGCCACCGACGACGAGCATGACGTAGCGGGGCGGCTCCTCGCACTCGAAGAGGAAGTCGGCGAGGGCCTTGGCGTCGGTGATCCGGCCGGATGCCTCCAGGGCCACGGGGTGCAGCAGGCCGCCGGCGCCCTCGGGGTCGAGGGCCGCGTCGGGCTGGGCGGTCCAGCCGCAGGAGACGGCGATCAGGCCGGGCTCGGCGTGCGCGGCCTGGACGGTGTGGTCGTGTCCTGCGCGGTGGACGGTGACGGGCTGCTCGTGGGCGGCGTCGTAGCCGAGGGCGCGCAGGGTGGCGAGGTGGAGGTCGGTGAGCCGCTTGCCCCAGTCGGCGGGGACGGGCGCGTCCGGTTCGGCGAGGGCCTCCGCGTCCTGGGCGAAGTCGGCGCGGCTCGCGAAGTAGGGGCCGTGCAGGGCGCGCAGGCCCTCGCGGGGGGTGCGGGGGCGCGCCGGGACGTCGGCCGGGTCGGCGCCGGTGCGCTTGGCCTCGGCGACGGCGGTGGCGTGGGCGCGCCGCGCCTCCTCCTCGGCCTCGGCCCAGCGGGCGAGGAGGCCGTCCTTGGCCTTGAGGTCCTTCGGCAGGACTTCGGCGAGGTAGTGCGCCGAGAGGTAGTCGCCGTGGTTGACCAGCGAGTCGTACGTCACGTCAGTTCTCCGCCGGGTCATCGAAGTCGTTGCCGGAGGCGTCGTCCGGAGCGGGTTGGTCGAGGACGGCCAGCACCCGCAGCAGAGGAAGGCCGGAGGTGGTCAGCTGGTCCAGGAGGTGGGCCTGTTCGTCCGCGGTCTCCTCGATCTGCCGCTCGCGCCGGGCGCTCGCGCCGGGGAGGGAGTCCTGGCGCCAGTCCTTGAGACGGTCGCGGTACTCGGCGAGCGGCCCGCTGATCTCGTCCGCCCACTGGTCCTTGTACTTCTCCAGGTGGGCACGGGCCTTGGCCACCGCTGCCGGAACCAGCGACTGGAGGTGGGTGAGGTCACGCGGGCCCGCGATGCGGGCGAGGTCCGGGCCGACCTTCGCCGCGCGCAGCGCGTCCGTCATCGATTCGACGGGGGCGCCGGGCTCGGTGCTGACGGCCATCCACCGGACCACGGTGGGGCGGCCCAGCGCATTGGAGTAGATGCCCTGGATGAGGAAGGTGGGGCGGGTGACGTGCGGCGAGGTGATGATGGGGGCTTCCTGCCGCCCGAACTGGACGAGGACCTTGTCGGTGAGCCATTCCACCACGGGGTGGATGTCGGAGAGGAAGGAGACGCCGGGCCACAGGGTGTCCGAGCTCTCGCGGGCCTGGTCGAGCTGGGCTTGGGCGAGGTCGCGGTCGAAGGTCATGATCATGCGCTCGGCCACGCCCTGTTCCTTGAGGTAGGAGGGCGGCAGGGCCTTGAGCCGGCGCAGCAGGTCGGGGGCCTTGGCCGGGGAGAGGGAGAAGTAGGCGCGCTTGTTGGCGTCCTCGCCCCGCGACAGGCCGATACGGTCCGCGGCCTGCTCCTCGTACACCTCGGCCAGCGCGGTGTCCACGAAGGCCACGGTGTCCCCGTCGAAGAGCGAGGGAATCTCGGCCCGCTGCGGCGGCTCCTCGTCAGTGATGGTGTCGACCTGGCCGAAGAGGTCGGCGAGGTCGTCGTCGGCCGCGGCGGGCGCGGCCTCGAGGAAGCCCTCCACGGTGCCGCCCTCGACCAGCTCGCGGATGAGGCGCCGCTCCTCCTCGTCGGCCCGGTAGTAGCCGGTCTCCGCCTCCGCCGTGCCGTTGAGCTTGTGGGCCTCCTCCTCACGGGCGAGGAGCTTCTCGGCGACGGTGCGGTCGTCCTTCGTACCCGGCTGGGCGGAGGTGAGGATCAGGGCCCGGAACTGCGGCTCGTGTGCCTGCCCGTACCGGTCGATACGGCCGTTTCGCTGCTCGATGCGGATCAGGGACCAGGGGATGTCGTAGTGGATGAGGTGGTGGCACTGGCGGTGCAGGTTGACGCCCTCGGAGGCGACGTCGCCGGTGAACAGGAGGCGGACCGGGTTGTCGGCGAGGGCGAAGTCCTTCACGCACGCGCGCTGTTCCTCGTCGCTGAGGCCGCCGTGCATGATCCGCACGGCCTTGACGTTCCCGTCCTTGTCGGCCGGGAAGCCGAGGCGGGCGGGGACCACCTTGGCCAGCCAGGTGAGGGTGCGGACTCGTTCGGAGAAGATGACGACACGGGTGGCGCTGTGCGGGCCTGCGTTGATCTCCTTCGACCGCAGCTGCTCCACGAGCTTGTCCAGCTTGGCGGAGTCCCCGGGCTCGCTGCCGTCGCCCATGGAGTCGGTGAGCGCGCGCAGCCGGGCCAGGGCCGCCTGCTCCGTGTCGATCGCGGGGTCCGGTCGCTTGCCTTCGTTCTCGGCGTCGCGTGCCTTCTTGTCGAGTGCGGCGATGCGGCGGGAGACCGTCTCGGCGAGGGCCAGGTGGGACGACAGGAACGTCTTGAGGAGGTTGTAAGGGAACAGCCGGTCCGTGCTCACCGAGGTCCGGTCCTGGTGGGCGGTGCCGAACTCGGTGCTGCTCGGCGGCGCTGGCAGCCAGTGCTCGGTCAGCTCCGCGAAGACGCGCTCCTCGGCCTCGGTGGCCGGGCAGTGCAGGGACAGCGTGGGCCCCCGGTCCGCCCACTCGGTTCCGATGCCGTTGCGGACCTCGGGGCTGATCTTGGTGCGGCGTATGAAGAGGTGCCCGAGGTCGTCGGCCGGGTCGTAGTGATCGCGGTCGGCGATGGCCGCCGGGTCGAGAAGCGAGATGAGGTCGGCGAAGGACCGCTTGTCGCCATTGTGCGGAGTGGCGCTGGCGAGCAGCAGGGCGTCGGTGCGCGGAGCGAGGGTCTCGGCGAGGGCGCGGCGCTGGCTGCCGTGGTTGATCAGGTTGTGGGACTCGTCGATGACGACCGCGTCCCACTGAATGCGTTCCAGGTGGTGCCGGTACTGGCCGATGTTCTTGAGCGTGTCGACGGAAATGATGACGCGCTTGTAGTGGGTGAAGGGGTTGCGCCCGGCGGGGATCTCCCGCTGGATGCGCTGGATGCCCAGGGAGTCGAGTCGCACCAGCGGGATCGCGAAACGGGTCCACAGCTCGTGCTGGAATTGTTCGAGGATGCTCTGCGGGGTGACGACCAGGATGCGCTCGCCCCGGCCGCGGCGGATCAGCTCGGCGAGGGTGAGGCCGATCTCCAGCGTCTTGCCGAGGCCGACGACGTCGGCGATCAGGATGCGCGGGCGGAGGTTGCGCATCGACAGCGCGAGTTCCGCGGGGCGCTGCTGGTAGGCGAGCGGGTCGAGGAGGAAGCGGTCGGCCAGGGCGAGACCGCGCTCGGACTGCGGGAGGGGGGTCTTGCGCAGGACCGCTTCGAGAAAGAGCCGGCCGCGGCGGAAGTACGAGGAGGTGTCGGGCACCAGGCGCGTCTTCTCCGGCTCCAGCAGTTCGACCTTGTCGATCCCGGTGAAGAAGACGGCCTCTTCGTCACGGACGAACTCCGAGACGCCGGTGGCCTCGATCCTGTCGCCGTCGTAGTCGGTCCGGGTCGAGGTCCGCACCAGCCATTCCTCGTCCCGTACGAGGATCTGTGCGCCTGGCGGGTACCGGGTCTCCCCCTGCTGTGCCACCCGTCGTTCCCCTCCGTCGGTCATGCCAAAGTGCGTCGCGTCCAGTGCGCGGCAAGTGTTTCACGGGGTGTGGGCGGGTTGTGTCGGAATGGCCAGGTCACACTCGCGGGCGGCCGGGACGGACCGCGCCGCTCAGAAGCGGGCCTCGCGTGCGTACGCCGCCCGCAACCGCTCCGCGATCCGCAGCGGCGCGGGGAGACGGACGCCCGACCCCGCTGAGTGCGCCTCCTGGGGCGTCGGCCGGTCCGGGCCTGTGGCAGGCGCCTCGGGCACGGATTCGTCCTGGTCGTCATCGGGCTCGGCATCCGGCCGCCGGCCCTGTGGCGCGTCGTCGTCCTCGTGCGCGGCCACGTCTACAACGGTCGGCGTGTAGCCGGTCCATCCCTCGGGATGTGCGGTCGTCGCGTGTGTGACCAAAGCGGGCGCCTCGGGCACCGTGACGACCGGAATGCGGTCCGTGAGCCGGCTCTTGCCCTGGCGGGCGGTCAGCCCTCGGTCGGCCATGACCTGGACAAGCTGTGCCCTGACCTGCGCGAGCGTCGGGCGGGCGGCGGGGTCCAGGGCGAGCATCGCGGAAATCAGCGGCTGAAGTTCGGGCGGCAGACCGCTGAGGTCGGGCGGGGTGTCCGGGTCCTCGATCTTGAGCGCGACCGCCTGCCAGCTGGGGCCCGAGTACGGGTAGTGGCCCGTGGCGGCGTAGAGCAGGACGGCGCCCAGCGCGTAGACATCGGCGGGCCGGTCGAGCTCGTGCTCACCCCTGGCCTGCTCCGGCGGCATGCACAGCACGGAGCCGACCACCACACCGGTCGCGGTCAGGGTGGAGCGCCGCTCGGCGAGCACGGCCAGACCGAAGTCGATCACCTTGGGACCGGAGGGGGCGAGCAGGATGTTCTGCGGTTTGAGGTCACGGTGCAGCAGCCCCGCCTCGTGCACCGTGCCGAGCCCTTCGGCGAGCAGGGCGCCAAGACTGGCGCTCTCCACGAGCGACAGCGGCCCCTGCCCGGTGACGAACGTCAACAGGTCCGGCCCGGCCACGAACTCGACCGCCAGCCAAGGCCGTTCCGCGTGGGCGTCCGCCGCGACGAAGGAGGCGATGAACGACCCGTAGACCGTCTTGAGGCTGTCCACTTCGAGCAGAAACCGCGCCCGGCTGTCCTCGTCGAGCACCGACGGTCTGATCACCTTGACGGCGACCTGCTGCCCCGCCGGCGACTCGCCGAGATAGACCTGGCCCATGCCGCCGGCACCGAGGCGGCACACCAGGGTGAATCCGCCGATGGTCTGCGGGTCGTCATCCCTCAGTGGCTCCACGGGTGCGGGCCTCCCCCTGCGTGGTCTCGGATACCGATCCCGGCATGTGCCGTGGCTCCGGGTACGGACCAGCAGTTTATTCGAGGGGACGGGGCGTGACCGCCGCCACGCCCCGCCCGTTCAGCGCAGCCGGTCCTTGGCCTTGTAGTACGCCCCGCCGAACGGCAGGAACCAGGCGGTGCCGTTGTAGAACGGGACGGGGACCTTGGGGAAGCCGAGGCCGCGCAGGGGGTTGGCGTCCGGCTTGCCGTCCATCATCTCGGCGATCGCGCGGCCCATGTAGGTGGCCATCTGAACGCCGTGGCCGCAGTAGCCCATGGAGTAGTACAGGCCGTCGACCTCGCCCGCGTGCGGCAGGCGGTCCCAGGAGAAACCGACCATGCCGCCCCAGACGTAGTCGATCCGCACGTTGGCCAGCTGCGGGAAGATCTCGGCCATCTCCCGCTTCAGGACGTCTCCGCTCTTGAGGTCGGAGGCGGGGTTGGAGGGCGCGAAGCGGGCCCGGCCGCCGAAGGCGAGGCGGTGGTCGGGGGTGAGGCGGATGTAGTGGCCGATGTTCTTGGAGTCGACCACCAGGCGGGCGCCCGGGATGAGTTCCCGGGCGCGTTCCTCCCCCAGCGGCTCGGTCACCGTGATGAAGCTGCCGACGTTGATCAGCCGCTTGCGGAACCAGGGCAGCGCCTTGTCGGTGTAGGCGTCGGTGGCGGCCATGACCTGCTTGGCGCGGATGGTGCCGTGCAGGGTCTCGACCAGGAAGCCGCCGTCGGGGAGGCGGGTGAGGCCGGTGGCCGCGTTGCGTTCGTGGATCTCGGCGCCGGCGCGTTCGGTGGCCTCGGCGAGGCCGTGGACGTACTTGCCGACGTGCAGGGCGGCGCTGAGCGGGTCGAGCAGGGCGCCGTGGTAGTAGTCCGAACCCAGTTCAGCGCGCAGTTCGCGCTTGGTCAGCAGCGTGGTGTGGTGGTCGAAGTTCTCGGCCAGGTCGCGCTGGGTGGCCCTCATCCCCTCGAAGTGCTGGGGCTTGTAGGCGACCCCCAGGCGGCCGGAGCGGTTGAAGTCGCAGTCGATCTGCTCCTTCTGCGTCAGCTCCTCGACGACGTCGACCGCCTCGCGGAAGGAGTCGTACAGCTCGCGGGCGCGCTCCTGACCGAAGCGCTTGCGGGCCTCGGCGACGCCGATGGTGATGCCCTGGGTGCACATGCTGCCGTTGCGGCCGGAGGCGCCCGAGCCGACCTTGTCCTTCTCGACGAGGACGACCCTGGCTCCCCTGCGGGCGGCGTGGTAGGCGGTGGACAGGCCGGTGAGGCCGCCGCCGATGACCACCACGTCCGCCTCGTCGGGGAGGTCCTTGCCGGAACGGTCGGGCAGGGCGGGAGCGGTGTCGAGCCAGTAGGGGATCTGCTTCATGGGGTGCGTCCTCTTCTGCGTTCTCTGTCCTGTGTCGCCTTGGCGGGCCGGGTCAGCAGCCGAGCAGCGCCGGCAGGCCCGTCATGTCGGTCAGCTCGTCGTACGGCTGGTAGTCGGCGCTGCCGGGGCGGCCGTAGCGGTTGATCCACACCCGGCGCTTCAGGCCGAGGTCGCGGGTCGGGATCTGGTCGTACTCCCAGCCCTGGGCCGTGTGGATGACCTGCGACGGCTCGACGCCCATGGTCAGATACGCGTGCTCGAAGGTCTGCCGGTCCGGCTTGTAGGCCCCTGCCTGCTGGGCGGTGATGACGTAGTCGAACTCCACGCCGATGTTGGCGACGTTCCGCGCGATCAGGTTGTCGTCGGTGTTGGAGATGATGGCGATCTCGTACCGGGACTTTAGCGCCCGCAGGGCGTCCGGCACCTCCGGGAAGGGGCCGAAGGTGGGGACGGCCTCGACGAGGGCGTCGCCGTCGGAGGTGCGGTACTCCAGGCCGTGCAGGCGCATGGCCATCTCCAGGCTGGAGTGCAGGACCTCGTGGTAGGGGCGGTAGGCCTCCAGAACGGCCTGGAAGCGCATGACGCGGAAGTCGTCGAGGAACTCGTCCACGTCCAGACCGTCCAGGTCCAGCCGGTCGGAGAGGACCTTCAGGGTGGTGGGGCCGAGCTGGAAGTCGACCAGGGTGCCGTAGGCGTCGAAGGTGACGATCTCTCGCATGGTGTGCTGCCTCGCTTCAGGGGATTTCACAGGGCTTCAGACGACGCGTTCGCCAGGCGAGACGATCGCGTCGAGTGCGGCCAGATCGGCCGGGTCGGGAATCCAGTCGGCCGCCGCCGCGTTGGCGGTGACCTGTGCGGCGGACATGGCGCCGCAGATGACGGAGCCGACGGCGGGCAGGGCGGCGAGTCCGCCGACGGCGACCTGGAGGAGGGTCAGGCCGCGTTCAGCGCCGTACGCCGTGAGTGCCTCGACACGGTCGAGGGCCTCGTCGGTGAGCCAGCCCTGCCGCCAGGACAGGCGGCTGCCGGGCGGGGGCTGTTCGCCGCTCCGGTACTTGCCGCTGAGCAGGCCGTTGGCCAGCGGGTAGTACGGGAGCAGGCCGACGCCGGCCCGCAGGCAGGCGGGGGTCAGGTCGGTCTCCACACTGCGGTCGAGCAGGTGGTAGCGGGCCTGGGTGGACACGAAGGCGTCGGTGAGCTGCTCGGCGGGGAGGTTGGAGCAGCCGAGGTACCCGATCTTGCCCTCGTCCACCAGCTCGTGGAGGGCGGCGACGGTCTCCTCCAGCGGGGTGACGCCGTCCGGCTCGTGGTACTGGAACAGGTCGATCCGGTCGGTGCCGAGCCGGTGGAGCGACGCCTCGACGGCGTACCGGACGTAGCGGCGGGAGCCGCGCGGGCCGTACAGGTCGGCCTCTCCTCCTTCCCCAGGGGGAGACATCTCCATGCCGAACTTGGTGGCAAGGACCACATCGTCGCGGCGGCCCTTGAGGGCGGCGCCGAGCAGCCGTTCGCCGTCGCCGCGCGAGCCGCCGCGCTCGCCGAACCCGCCGTACATGTCGGCGGTGTCGAACAGGGTGATCCCGGCGTCGAGCGCGGCGTGGACGACGGCCTTCGTGCCGTCCTCGTCGAGTCGGGAGCCGAAGTTGTTGCCGCCGAGGCCGACCACCGAGACGGTCGGCCCCCGTTCGCCGAGGGTGCGGTACCTCATGTCCGGTCCCCGAATCCGATGCAGACGTTCTTGGTCTGCGTGTAGCTCGCCAGCGCCTCCAGGCCCTTCTCCCGGCCCCAGCCGCTGTGCTTGTAGCCGCCGAAGGGGAGTTCGACGCCGGTGCCGACGCCGGTGGCGTTGACGTAGACCTGGCCGGCCCGGATGCCCTCGGCCATGCGCATCGCCTTGTCGATGTCTCGGGTCCAGACGTAGGAGGAAAGGCCGTACGGGCTGTCGTTGGCGAGTTCCAGGGCCTCGGCCGCGTCGCCGAACTCGATGACCGTGACGACGGGCCCGAAGATCTCCTCGCGGGCGCACCGGGACTGGTTCGTCAGGCCGGTGAGGACGGTCGGCTCGATGTAGTAGCCGTCGGCCAGTTCGGGGGCGGACGGCGCGCCGCCCCCTGCCCGGACCGTCGCCCCCTCCTGCCGCGCCAGGTCCAGATAGCCCAGCACCCGGTCGCGCTGCCGGGCGGCGACCAGCGGGCCGATGTCGGGGTCCGTCAGGCCGGGGCCGACGCGCAGGGTGGCGATCTTCTCGACCAGCCGGTCCAGGAAGTCCTCGGCGCCGCGCTGGAGCAGCAGCCGGGTCCCGGCCGAGCACATCTGTCCGGCATTGCTGAACGACCAGCCGAGCATGGCGGTCAGCGCCAGCTCGAAGTCGGCGTCGGCGAAGACGACGAACGGCGACTTGCCGCCCAGCTCCGTCACCGACGGCACCACGTTGGCGGCGGCCGCCTGCGCGACCTTGACGCCGGTGGGCACCGAGCCGGTGAAGGTGACCTGGTCGATGTCCGGGTGGCCGGCGAGGGCCGCGCCGGTCTCGGCGTCGCCGGGTACGACGTTCAGCACGCCCGGCGGGAGGCCGCACTCCAGGGCGATCCGGGCGATCGCCAGCGGGGTGAGCGGCGCCTCTGGCGAGGGCTTGAGCACCACCGTGCATCCTGCGGCCAGTGCCGGGGCGGAGCCTCTGGCGGTGTTCTGGAGCGGGTAGTTGAACGGGATGATCTGGCCGGAGACGCCGATCGGCTCGCGGACGGTGTAGTCGATCAGACCGGGGCCGAGGGGGATCGTGGAGCCGCCGAGCTTGTCGGCGACGCCCGCGTAGAACTCGAAGTAGCGGGCGGCGCCCTCGACGTCGGCCTTCGCCTGGCGCAGCGGCTTGCCGACGTCCTGGCTCTCCAGCCGGGCCAGGTGTTCGCCCTCGGAGCGGATGGCGCCGGCGATGCGGTGAAGCAGCCGGCCCCGGTCGGCGGCGCGCATACGGGCCCACTCGGGCGCGGTGAAGGCAGCCCTGGCAGCGGCCACCGCCTGGTCCACGTCTGCCGGGCCGGCCAGCGCCACCTGGGCGATGGCCGTGCCGTCCGCCGGGTCGAGGACGCTGAAGGTGCGCCCGTCGGCGGCGGGGACCTGCTTGCCGTCGACGATGAGCAACCGCGTGTCGCCGCTCATGGCCGGATCTCCCCCTGGACCTCGCCGAAGATGACGACCTCGTCGCCCGGGCGTACGGTGCGAATCCGGCGCACCCAGAGCACGATGCCGTCCTGGGGGGCGCGGACCTCCTCCAGCGTGTTGCCGTAGTGGTCGGTGATGTGGGCGATCAGGTCGCCTTCCTTGCAGTTCTCCCCCGGCTCGGCGTGTCCGACGAAGAAGCCTCCGGCGGCGGAGCGGGCGAAGGTGCCGGAGACGGCCGTGTACGTGTCGCGCAGTTCCGCCGCGCCGTCGAGCATGCCGAGTTGTCGCATGATGTTGCGGACCGAGTTCATGTGCAGCTCGACGTTGGACTCGCGGTACGTGCCGCCGCCCGCCTCGATGGTGATGGCTGGCTTGCCGGCCGCGAGGGTGGGGTGGCGGACGGTGCCGCCCCACTTGCCGCCCTTCCAGATCAGCCGGTGTCCGGCGGCCAGGCCGATGCCGGTGGCCAGTTCCTCGTAGCCGCCCTGGACGATGGTCAGCGGAGCGATCTCGCCGAAGGTGCCGCCGGTGTGCAGATCGACGAGCGCGTCGATGGCGGGGACGACCTGCTCGACGAAGGTGGCGGCCAGGCGCAGCGAGTACGAGCCGTCCGCGTCGCCCGGGAAGATGCGGTTGAGGTTGAGGTAGTCCAGGCCGCTGCTGCGGGCCGCCGCCTCGAAGGCCGGGGTGTTCATGCAGGGGATGCCGACGAGGGTGCCGCGCAGGGTGGCGGGGTCGGTCTCGGCGAGGACGCGGCGGATGGCCTCCTGGCCGTCGTACTCGTCGCCGTGGATGCCCGCGTCCACGCACAGCACCGGGCCGGGCTCGGCGCCGTTCACGACGATCAGCGGAATGCCGAGGTCCACGCCGTAGGTGCTGGCGCCGACCGGGATGAGGCCCTGGGCGCGCTCGCCGGGGGCGACGGTCAGCGGACCGATGGAGTACATCAGGGGGTTCCTTTCGAAAGAACGGGTCACAGGCCGAAAGAACGGGTCACAGGCGGGCGGACGCCTCGTCGAGGGTGCCCGCGATGATCTCGGCGATACGGTCGAGGAGGTGGCGGTCGCTGATCAGCGGGGGCGCGATCTGGACCAGCGGGGCGGCGCGGTTGTAGACGCGGGCGAGGAGTCCGGCCTCGCGCAGCCGGCGCGGGATCAGGTCCGCGATCAGGTCGGCCCGGGCGGTGTCGCTGAAGCCGCCGCCGTCGAGGTCGCCGACGAGTTCGCAGGCGTAGAAGAAACCGGCACCGCGGACGTCGCCGACGATCGGCAGGTCCGTCAGAGAGGCCATGCGCCCGGCGAGGTGGTCCTGAAGGCCGCGGACGTTGTCCAGGATCCGGTCGCGCTCCATGATCTCCAGGCTGCGCAGGGCGATGGCCGCGCTGAGCGGGTGTCCGGCGAAGGTGTAGCCGTGGTTGAGGACCGCGCCGGGCTGGTTGATGACCTCGGTGATCGCGTTGCTGACCATCGTGGCGCCCATGGGGGCGTAGCCGGCGGTGATGCCCTTGGCGATGGTGACCATGTCGGGGCGGGCGCCGTAGCGTTCGCCGCCGAACCACTCCCCCAGCCGTCCGAACGCGGTGATCACTTCGTCGGCGACGAGGAGGAAGCCGTACCGGTCGGCCAGGGCCCGCAGCCCCGCCCAGTAGCCCGCGGGGGGCGTGATGCAGCCGCCCCGGTTCTGCACCGGCTCGGCGATCAGCATCGCGATGGTCTGCGGACCCTCGGCCAGGATCGCGGCCTCCAGCTCGGCGAGCAACCGGGTCGTGTACACGTCGTCGTCCGCGTTCTCGGCGGCCTCGGGTCCGAGGTCGAAGCGGTTGGTGTTGGACACGAACCGGGTCTCGATCGCGCCGGGGCCGTACGGCTCGCGCAGCCCGGGGTCGTCGGTGAGGGAGAGGGCGCCGATGGTCAGGCCGTGGTACGCGCCGCGCCGGGCGATCGCCTTCACCCGCCCGGATTCGCCGCGCAGGGCGTGGTAGCGGCGGGCGATCTTCCAGGCGGTCTCGACGGCTTCGGCGCCGCCGCCGGAGAAGAAGGTGTGCTCGATGTCGAGGGGGGCGATCCGGGACAGCCGTTCGGCGAGTTCGATGGCCGTGGGGTGCGCGGAGGCGGACCACAGCGGGCTGAAGCACAGCTCGCGCAGCTGCTTGTCGGCCGCCTCGGCGAACTCGGGGGCGTAGGAGTAGCCGAGCTGGCAGCAGTACAGGCCGGAGAGCCCGTCGATGTAGCGCCTGCCGTCCGCGTCGTCGACGTAGGGGCCCTCACCGCGCCGGACGACGAAGAGGTTCTCGCCGGCCGGGCCGAGCGAGCCGTTGGGGGTCATGTTGAGCAGGAGGTGTCTGGCCGCGGTGGCGGACAGTTCCCCGGCGGGGGTGCGGGTGCTGGTGGTCATGAGGTCTCACTTCCGGCGGAAAGGCCCACCGCGGGATCTGTCGGCAGCAGGCCGTCCTGTTTGCCGGAGCCGCTGAGCTTGCGCACCACTCCGACCAGGGCGAGGGCCAGGACCGCGACCGCGATGAGGATCGCGCTGACGGCGGTCACCGACGGGTCGACGTCGTACTGAAGGACGTTGAACACCTGCACGGGCAGGGTCACGGTGTCCACGGAGGACAGGAACTGCGAGATGAAGAACTCGTCGAAGCTGGTGATGAAGGAGAAGATCGCGGCGGCGACCATGCCGGGCATGGCCAACGGGAGGGTGATCCGCCGCCAGACGGTCAGCCGGCCGGCGCCCATGCTGGCCGCCGCGTCCTCCAGGCGTTCGTCGATGCCTTTGAGCGTGGCCATGAGGATCATCACGGCGATCGGCGACGCGAGCACGGTGTGACCGAGGGCGATGGCGATCGGGCTGCCGAGCATCGAGGCCGGTTCGAAGAGCAGGAACAGGCCGAGGGCGATGACGACCTGGGGGATCACCAGCGGGGCGAGGACCAGGCCGTAGACCGCCGAGCGCAGCGGCAGGTCGCTGCGGACGAGGGCGGTGGCCGCCGTCATGCCCAGGATGAGCGAGAAGACGGTGGTCAGGGAGGCGACCAGGGCGCTCAGGGAGAGCGCGGCCGGCCACTTGCTGCCCTCGGCGAACAGTTGCTTGTACCAGCCGAGCGTCCACGACTCCGGCGGGAAGGAACCGAAGGCGTCCTTGCCGAACGAGGTGATGACGATGACGATGATCGGCAGCGCCAGGAAGACCAGGATCAGCGTGGACAGGACGGCCAGGGTGATGCGTCCGGCCAGGGTGGAACGCAGCTCGATCATGATGCCGTACCCCGATTCCGGAGGGCCTCGCCCGCGGACTTCGCCAGCTTGAGCAGCAGCAGTCCGGCGAAGGTGAGCAGCAGCAGGATGATGCCGAGCGCCGAGGCACCGTTCCACTGGTTCTGCTTCATGACCTGCTCGTCGATGAGCGAGGCGACCATGGTCTGTTTCTCGCCGCCCATGAGGGCGGGGGTGAGGTAGTAGCCGAGGCAGAGGATGAAGCACAGGATGCCGGCGTTGACCAGGCCGGGGGCCACCAGGGGCAGGTAGACCCGGCGGAAGATGGTGATGCGTCCCGCGCCCATGCCGGCGGCGGCGGCGAGTAGCCGCCGGTCGATGCCGCGCATCACCGCGTACAGCAGCAGCACGGTGTACGGCAGCATCACGGCGGTGGTGCCGATGACGACCCCGGTCTCGTTGTAGAGCAGCTGGAAGGGTGCGCCGGGGAAGTGAAGGTCCGTCAGGATGTTGTTCACCACGCCGTGGTCACCGAGCAGGATGATCCAGCCGTAGGTGCGCACCAGGGCGCTGATGAAGTGCGGGACGACCACGACCAGCATCACCAGGCCCGCCCACAGGGGCTTGAGCCGGGAGATCGCGGAGGCCAGCGCGAAGCCGATGACCAGGGCGAGCAGGGAGGTCTCGGCGGAGATCCGCAGGGTGGTGAGCAGGATCTCCAGGTTGGCGCCGCGGAACGCGTCGGCGTACCAGTGCAGGGTGAAGCCGCCGTCCTCGCCCTTCAGGCTCAGCATCAGGGTGCTGAAGATCGGATAGACGAAGAGGATCAGCAGGTAGACGACGACGGGTGTGGCGTTGAGCAGTCCGAAGCGGGTACGGCGGTCGGACAGCACGCGGCCCATTCGTTTCTTGCGGGGCAGCGGAGCGGCGGAGCCCGATGCCGGAGCGAGCACGGCCATCCTCTTCACCCCCCGTCTTCCACGTCGAGGAAAACGTCGGGGGAAACGTCGGGGAAAACACTGACGTTCGCGGGGTCCGTGGTGAGGCCGACGCGCTCGCCGGAGGCGGGGGCACGGCCGGCGGGCAGTTCGAGCCGTACGAGCTCGCTGTCCGCGCCGCCGACGGGGCGGACGGTGACCCGTACGAGGGTGCCCACGTAGGTGACCGTGTCGACGGTCCCGGTACAGAACCCGTCGCCTGGAGGACACAGGGCGAGCCGGCCGGGCTGGATCGCGGCGTGCACCCGTGCGCTGTCCGGGAGGGCCTGCGGGCGGGCCTTGAGCAGACCGCCGGTGTCGAGCCGGACGAGCGTGTGGTCCGCCGTCCGGTCCTCCAGGTGGCCCGGGAGGAAGTTGGCGGCGCCGAGGAAGTCGGCGACGAACGGGGTGCGCGGGCGCTCGAAGAGCTCCTGTGGGGTGTCGAACTGGTCGATCCGCCCGTCCCGCATCACCGCGATCCGGTCGGAGAGGACCAGCGCCTCTTCCTGGTCATGCGTGACGTAGATGACGGTCAGGCCGAGTTCCTGCTGGATGCGCTTGATCTCGGTCTGGAGCTGGTCGCGCAGCTTCTTGTCGAGCGCGCCGAGCGGCTCGTCCATGAGGATGACCGGCGGCTGGTAGACCAGGGCCCGGCACAGCGCGACGCGCTGCTGCTGGCCGCCGGACAGCTCGCGCGGGCGGCGCCGGGCCATGGCGGACAGCCCGGCCATCTCCAGGGTCTCGCCGACCCTGCGGCGCAGTTCCGCCTTCGGCACGCCGCGCAGTTGCAGCGGGAAGGCGACGTTCTCCCAGACCGTCATGTGCGGGAAGAGCAGGTACTGCTGGAAGACGAATCCCAGGCCGCGCTTCTGCGGGGCGAGGCGGGTCACGTCCCGGCCGCCGACGACGATGCTGCCCGAGTCGGGTTCGCAGAACCCGGCGATCATCATCAGGGTGGTGGTCTTGCCGGAGCCGGAGGACCCCAGGAAGGTGACGAACTCGCCGGCCGCGATCTCCATGGAGACCTCGTCGACGGCCGTGACACCACCGTAGGTCTTGCGAAGTCGCGACACGGACAAGGGCTTTCCGCTGCCGGTCAACGCCGCTGGGGCGGTGAGCGACGGCTCGGGGATCACATGGACCTCAGGCATGCGTCCACTCCTGCCAGCGCTTGGACACCGCGTCCTGGTTCTTGATCCACCATTCGACGTCCAGGTCGAAGCCGGACTTCAGGTGCGCGGGCGAGCTGCCCAGGTTCGCGGCGGTGGCGGAGGAGAGCTTCTTGTAGGCGGCGGGCACCGACGGGGCCATCGGGTAGATCTCGGCGTAGGCGGCCTGTACTTCGGGCCGCAGCGCGAAGTCGATCAGCTGGTAGGCGCCGGAGAGGTTGCCCGCGCCCTTGGGGATGCCGAGGCCGTTGCTCTGCCGGCGGGCGCCGTTCCACTGGTAGGCGAGCGGCGCGCCGCCCTTGATCAGGGCGTCCAGGCGGCCGTGCCAGACGCTGGAGGCGTCGACCTCCTTGCGGCCGAGGAGTACGCCGGGCAGGGCGCCGGTGTCCCAGAACTTGCGGACGTGCCCCTTGATCTCGCCGAGGGCCTTGAAGGCGCGGTCCACGTCGAGGGGGTAGAGCTTGTCCAGCGGCACGCCGTCGGCGAGGAGCGCGAACTCCAGCTCCGGCAGGTCGGCGTCCAGGGCCTGCAGCGCCCGGTTGCCGGGGAACGCCTTGGTGTCCCAGAAGTCGGCCCAGGAGGAAGGTTTCTTCCCGCCAAACGCATCCGTGCGGTACGCCATCACGCTGGCCCAGTAGTTCTTGCCGACCGCGTGGGAGGTGACCAGGTTCTTGGCGATGCCGGCGTTCTTGAAGTTCTTCAGCCGGTCGTAGTCCAGCTCCTCGGTGGCGCCCGCCTTCTTGAAGAGCACGAAGTCGGCCATCGAGTCGTCGATGACGTCGAACTGGGGGCGGCCCTGCTTGATCTGGGCGAGCATCTGGGCGTACTCGATGTTCACCACCTTGACCTGGATACCGGTCTCCTTGGTGAACGGGTCGTAGATCGCCTGCTGGTTGGCGTCGCCGTAGGTGCCGCCGCTGTTGCGGACGACGAGCGTCTTGGAGCTCTTGCCGCCGCTGCCGCCGGACCGGCTGGTACCGGTGCCACAGGCGGTGAGCGAGGTGGCTGCGATGCCTGCGGCGATGCCGCCGACTCCGCGCAGGAACACTCTGCGATCGATCCGGGAGTTCGTCACCGGGGGCCTCCTGGTGTGCAGTACGAGGGGAGGGAGAAGTGTGGAATGGGGCTGGTGCGGGTCTCGTTCTTGTGGTGCGTGCGGGGGCTCGGGGTGGGGCTCAGGGGCCGGGATTCGTCGGCGCGGGGGCGGCGATGGCGGCCAGTTCGGCGCCGGGGGCGACGGTCAGGGCGTGCATGCCGTAGAAGATCCGCCCGGTGGCCGGGGCGAGGACCTGGTGTTCCCGGCTGTCCGCCGGGTCGATGACGCGGCCGAGGAGCTGGCCCTTGGACACGTCGTCACCGGCGGTGAACTCGGGGTACCAGAGGCCAGTTGTCTCGGCGGTGACGCCCGCGGCCCAGACCCATTCGCGGACGGTCGTCGGGTCCTGGGACTTCGTTTCCAGGACGCCGAGCCGGCCCAGGACCCCGCACAGGCGGTCGACGAGTCGGCCGGCGGTCTCCTCGTCGCGTTCGCCGCGCTGGCCGGTCTCCACGAGGATCGCCGGGAGGCCCTGGCGGGCGGCGGCCGCGTGACTGTTGCCGCCGTCCGCGTTCATTCCGAAGATGACGTCCTCGATACCGAACGCGCCCGCCATCTCCGCGGTCTTCGCGTCCAGTTCGGGGTTGCCGGTGAGGCGGTAGCCGACGAAGTCGTCGAGGACCTCGTCGATGCCGCCGGAGTGCAGGTCGAGGTAGGCGTCGGCGCCGTCCAGCAGGTGCGCGAAGAGCCAGGCCGCGAGCCGTTCGGTGGGACTGCCGCCGGGGTCACCGGGAAAGACGCGGTTGATGTTGACGCCGTCGACCGGGGAGACACCGAGGCGGCCCTGGTACACGGCCGGCGGGTTGGCGACCGGGCAGACGATGACCTGGCCGTACACCTCGTCGGCCGCCAGCAGCGCGGCGAGCCGGGTGGCCGCGTCGACGCCGGTGAACTCGCCGCCGTGGACGCCCGCGGTGATGACGACACGGGGGCCGGCGTGAGCGCCGTTGACCAGGGTCAGCGGGATGTCCACGGTGAGGGTGCCGAGGTCGGCGGAGACGGTGCCGCGGGTCTTGGTGCCGGGCTCGGCACACAGCCCGCCGACACAGAGGGCCTTGGTCATGGTCGTCACGCCTCCGCTCGGTCGAGGGTGGAGATGAAGTCGATGGGCCGGGGCGAGGCGCCGTCCAGCGCGAGGTCCGCGGCGATGTCGCCGAAGGCGGGCGAGAGCTTGAAGCCGTGACCGGAGAACCCGGCGAGCAGGACGACGTCGTCGGCGCCGGGCAGCGGGCCGACCAGCGGGCGGCTGCTCTCGGTGTAGCCCTCCATGTAGACGGAGAGGCGGACCGGGTCGGGGTTCAGGTCCGGCATGTAACGCCCGATGAGGTCGGTGAAGACCTCCAGCTCCTCGGGCCGCACCGTCCGGTCCAGCTGGTTGGGGTCGCCGGCGGGGCGGTGCAGGGCGCGGGACAGGCCGAGCTTGACCGACACCCCGTCCGGGGAGGGCAGGCCGTAGCAGTGCGTGGGCGCCGTACGGATGAACGCCGGGCGCTCCCCGCCGAACCAGGCGTCGGCGGTGGGCACGTACCAGGCGTTGATCAGGCGGCGGATGTCCACCTCCCACGGCAGGTCGGACAGCAGGTCGTTGACCCAGGGGCCGACGGTGACGACGGCCGCGTCGAAGCGCTCGCTGCCGGCGTCGGTGCGCAGCTCGACGCCGCTGCCGACGGGGACGATCTCGCGGACCGGGGTGTAGCGGTGGATGCGGGCGCCCAGCTGCTCGGCGCGGCGGGCGGCGGTCTGGATCGTCAGCTCGGGGCGGATGAAGCCGGCGCGGCGGTCGAGCACGGCCACGTCGCCGTCCTCGATGCGAAACTGCGGGAATCGCTTGGCCAGGGACTCGGCGTCGAGCACCTCGTGGTCCAGGCCGTGCTCCGCGATGGACTGGAGGACGGTGGCCATCTGGTGGTGCTCGGTGGGCCCCATCAGCAGGCATCCGGTCAGGCGGCGCAGCTCACGGCCGGTCTCCTCCTGGAGCTGCTCCCACAGGGCGTCGGCGTGCTTGAGCAGCGGCACATACCGGGAGTCCTCGAAGTGGGCGCTGCGGAAGATGCGGGTCTCGCCGCCGGCGGCACTGCGGTCGTGGCCGGGGGCGAAGCGGTCGTAGCCGACGACCTCGGCGCCGCGGGCCGCCAGCCGCCAGGCGGCCTGGCTGCCCATCGTTCCGACGCCGACGACGGCGACGCGCTTTCTGGCAGACACGGGGGTTCCTTTCGTCTCCGGGAGCGTGGATGCTGGGCGCCCGGTATGCGGAATTCGAGCTTCCGGGGGCGGCGGCTCCGAGGGATGACTCGGGCCGTCCGACGGGCGGGAGGTTCGGATGACCCCGGGCCCGTGCCACATAGTGGAACGCTGTGCTAGAATCTGGCACGAGAATGGCAGTGGCGGGAGAGGGAGTCAAGGGGTGTACACATGGAATTCGCAGAGTTAACGGGGGAAATCAGATGGAAATGAAGAGCGTCACCAGATCGCTGCGCATCCTGGAGGCGGTCGCCCAGCATCAGCCGGTGACCGTGGGGGAACTGACGAAGATCTTCGGCCTGCCCAAGTCGACCGTGCAGCGCACCCTGGTCACGCTGGCCGAAGCCGGCTGGCTGCGGGCCAACCGCAAGGACACCACCCGCTGGGAGATCGGCGCCCGGGTGCTGGCCGTGCGGCCCGCCGCCCTGCAGGGATCCAGCCTGTTCGTCGCCGCCCGCGAACCCATGGTGCGGCTGAGGGACAAGGTGAACGAGACCATCCATCTGTCGGTGCCGGACGCCGTGCAGTGCATGGTCGTGGTGGACCGCGTGGACTGCCACCACGCCGTACGGACCTTCCACGCCATCGGCGACACCTCGCCGTTGCACGCCACCGCCACCGGGCGCGCCGTCCTCGCCCATCTCCCGAAGCGCGACGTCGAGGAGTTCCTCGCGCGGGGGCTCGATCGCTACAGCGAGACGACCCCCGTCGACCCCGATGAGCTGCGCGCCGAGCTGCACCGGATCCGCACCGACGGCTACGCGGTCAACCGCAACCAGTACCGGCCGGGGGTCTGCGCCATCGCCGCGCCCGTCCTCGACGAGGAGGGCACTCCGCTGGCCACCGTGGCGCTCTCCATGCCCGACTCCCGATACGACACGGACCAGCTGCCCGCGTGGGGCCGCCTCGTCACCGACACGGCCGCGGAGATAGCGGGGCGCCGCCTGGGCGCCTGAGCGGGAGGCGGGGGGCCGAGCCCCGCCTCAAAGCGCCGACCCCGCCGCAAAGCGTCGGCCCCCACGCAGCAGCGTGAGGGCCGATCCTCGGCGTACGTCAGGGCACGGCGCAGGTCAGGGCAGGACTGCCGCCGTCACCGCACCGGCACCGCGAGGTACTGGTACTCCAGGAACTCGTCGATCCCCACCCGGCCGCCCTCGCGGCCGAGCCCGGACTGCTTGACGCCGCCGAACGGCGCGGCCGGGTTGGAGACGAGTCCGGTGTTGAGGCCGACCATGCCCACTTCCAGGCGCTCGCTGACGCGCAGGGCGCGGTCGAGGCCCTCGGTGAAGACATAGCCCACCAGGCCCCAGGGCGTGTCGTTGGCCCGGCGTACGACCTCGTCCTCGTCGTCGAAGGTGAGGATCGCCGCCACCGGTCCGAAGATCTCCGTGTCCATCAGGCGACTGCCGGGGTCGACGTCGGTGAGCACGGTCGGCGGGTAGAAGCAGCCCGGCCCTTCGGGCCTGCGGCCGCCGACGAGCACCCGGGCACCGCGCTCCACCGCGTCGGCGACCAGCTCCTCGACCTTGGCCCGGCCGCCGGCGTCGATCAGCGGACCGACGTCGACCCCGTCCCGGGTGCCGGGGCCCACGACGAGCGCGCCCATGCGCGTCGCCAGCCGCCGCCCGAACTCCTCCGCCACCGACCGGTGGACGAAGAAACGGTTCGCGGCAGTGCACGCCTCCCCCATGTTGCGCATCTTGGCGAGCATCGCGCCGTCCACGGCCACGTCCAGGTCGGCGTCCTCGAAGACGATGAACGGGGCGTTGCCGCCCAGCTCCATCGAGGTCCGGACGACCATGTCCGCGGACTGGGCCAGCAGCAGCCGCCCGACCTGCGTGGACCCGGTGAAGGAGAGCTTGCGGATCCGCCCGCCGCGCAGGAGCGGTTCGCACACCTCCCCCGCGCGGGAGGTGGTGACGACGTTCAGCACGCCGTCCGGCAGCCCGGCCTCCTTGAGGATCCCGGCCAGCGCCAGGCTGGACAGCGGGGTCTGCGGAGCGGGCTTGAGCACCATCGTGCAGCCCGCGGCGACCGCCGGGCCGATCTTGCGGGTGCCCATGGCCAGCGGGAAGTTCCACGGGGTGATCAGCAGACAGGGGCCGACCGGGCGGCGGGAGAGCAGCATGCGGTTGCGGCCATCGGGCAGGACGCCGCCACCGCCGTCGATGCGTACGGCCTCCTCGGAGAACCAGCGGAAGAACTCGGCCGCGTAGGCGACCTCTCCCCTGGCCTCGGCCAGCGGCTTGCCCATCTCGGACGTCATCAGGCGGGCCAGCTCGTCGGTGCGCTCAAGGATGATCTCGTACGCGCGGCGCAGGATCTCGCTGCGCACCCGCGGCGCCGTACGGGCCCACTTCTCCTGCGCCCGCACGGCCGCGTCCTCCGCGAGCCGGGCGTCCTTGGGGCCCGCGTCGGCGACATGACAGAGGATCTCGCCGGTCGCCGGGTCGTCCACGGGCATGGTGGCGCCGTCCGCGGCATCCACCCAGGCCCCGCCGATGAACAACTGCGTGGGGGTGTCGGTCATGAGGTCTCTCCTGGTTGATCGGCGGCGGGGTCGAGCAGTTCCGCGAGGTGCACGGCGCGGACGCCCCGGTCACCGGCGAGGTGGTCGATCTGGGTGGCGCAGCTGAAACCGTCGGCCACGACGATAGTCCGGGTGTCCTCGCCGATACCGTCGAGGCGGGGTTTCAGCGCCAGGTCGGCGACGGCCATCGAGGTGTCGTAGTGCTGCTCCTCGAAGCCGAAGTTCCCGGCGAGCCCGCAGCAGCCCTCGGCCTCGTCGACCTCGCGCACGCCGAGTCTGCCCAGCAGGTCGCGCGGGCGGCGGCCGGCGAAGGTGGCGTACTCATGGCAGTGGGTCTGCAGGACGACGCTCTCCGGCAGTTCCGGCGGCGTCCAGCCCGGCGCGGCGAGGTCGGTCAGGGCGCCGGTGAGGGTGTGGACGCGGGCCGCGACGCGGTGGGCCGCGGGGGTGTCGAGGAGTTCGGGCACATCACGCTTGAGGGCGGCGGCGCAGCTGGGCTCGGCCACGACGATGGGCAGGTCACCGCCCTCGTCCAGGCGGGCGACCGTACGGGCCATCACGCGGCGCGCGACGGACAGCTGGCCGGTACTGACCCAGGTCAGTCCGCAGCACAGGTCGGCCTCCGCGCCGCAGGGGATTCCGGCGTCGGCGAGCACGCGGCTCGCGGCTCCGGCCACCTCGGGACGGAAGGCGCGGGTGAAGCTGTCGACGAAGAGCAGGGCCTTCACCTTCGACGGTTCGCCCGTCTTCGCCATGCCCCGCAGGACCTTGCGCCGGGCTCTCCGGGAGGCGAAGGCCGGGATCCCGCGCTTCGTGGTCACGCCTCCGATGCGGGCGAGCAGCTTGCCCACCGGTCCGCGCAGCAGCGCGTTGAGGGGGCGGGCCGCGTATCCGGCGAGGGCGGAGGTCAGGGGCAGCCAGCCCAGCGAGTAGTGGGAGCGGGGCCTGAGCCTGCGCTTGTAGTGCTGGTGCAGGAACTCCGCCTTGTAGGTGGCCATGTCGACGCCGACCGGGCAGTCGCTGGAGCACGCCTTGCAGGACAGGCACAGATCGAGGGCGTCTTTGACCTCGGTCGAGCGCCAGCCGTCCTGGACGGTCCCGCCCCGCACCATCTCCTGGAGCAGGCGGGCCCGGCCCCGCGTGGAGTCGTTCTCCTCCCCCGTGGCCCGGTAGCTGGGACACATCACGCCGCCCGCGTCGCTGCGGCACCGGCCGATGCCGACGCAGCGGCGCACGGCACCCGCGAAGCCGTCCTCGTCGTGCGGGAAGGAGAAGAGGGTGTCGACGGGCAGCACGTCGGGCGTGTGCAGCGCGAGATCGGCGTCGAGTCGGGCCGGGGCCACGATGACGCCCGGGTTCAGCAGCCCCTCGGGGTCGAAGACCTCCTTGAAGCCGGCGAACGCCCGGATCATCCGGTGGCTGTACATGACCTCCAGCAGCTCACCGCGCGCCCGCCCGTCACCGTGCTCACCCGACAGGGTTCCGCCGTGCCCGACGACCAGGGCGGCCGCCTCCGCGAGGAACCGGCGGGTGGCGGCCCGCCCGGCGTCCGTGGCGAGGTCGAAGTCGATGCGCACGTGGACGCAGCCCGCGCCGAAGTGCCCGTAGAGCACGCCGGTGAGGCCGTGGCCGGCCAGCAGCTTGCGGAAGTCCCGCAGGTAGGCGGCCAGGTTCTCGGGCGCCACTGCCGCGTCCTCCCAGCCGGGCCAGGACTCCCCGCCGTCGACGAGACGGGCGGCGAGGCCGGCCCCGTCCTCGCGGACGCGCCACAGCGAGCGGCGCTCGGCCGCGCTCTCCACGACCCGCCCGCCGGTCATCCGCCCCCGGGCCCCCAGCACATCGAGCAGTTCGGCCGCGCGGGCGTTCACCGTGGCCTCGTCGTCGCCGTCGAGTTCGACGTAGAGCCAGGCGCGGCCCTCGGGCAGTCCGGTGACGGAGTCCGGGCCACGCCGGGCGCGCATGGTGGCGACGATCGCCTCGTCCATGCCCTCCACGGCGGTCGGATCCCAGCGCAGGATCTCCGGCACGTCCTCGGCGGCGTCGACGACGTCGTCGTAGCCGAGAGTCAGCAGCGCCGTGGCCTTCGCGGTGGCCACGAGGCGGACCGTCGCCCCGGTGACCACCGCGCAGCTGCCCTCGGTGCCGACCAGAGCGCGGGCCATGTCGAAGCCGTGCTCGGGCAGCAGGCGGTGCAGCTGGTAGCCGGAGACCTGGCGGGGGATGCGGCCGAGTTCGGTGCGGATCGGGGCCAGGTTGGCGTCGATCAGGCGTCGTACGTCGGCTTCGAGCCGGGCGACGCGCCGCACGGCGTCCGCGTCGTCCGGGTCGGCGGCGCGCAGCCCGGTGCGGTCGGCGACGGCCCGCACACCGTCGGCCGTCACGATCTCCAGTGCCTCGATGTGGCCACTGGTGCGACCGTGCCGCACCGACCGGTTGCCGCACGCGTCGTTGCCGATCATCCCGCCGAGGGTGCAGCGGCTGTGCGAGGACGGGTCGGGGCCGAAGGTCAGCCCGTGCGGGGCGGTCGCGGTCCGCAGCGCGTCGAGGACCACTCCGGCCTCGACGCGTGCGCATCCCGCCTGTGTGTCGATGTCCAGGATCCGGTTCATGTACCGGGAGAAGTCCAGGACGACACCCGGCCCGATCGCATTGCCCGCCATGCTGGTGCCGCCGCCGCGCGCGATGATCGCAGCGCCCGCCTCCCGGCAGGCCCGCACCACCGCGACCACATCGTCGGCGGTGCGGGGGAAGACCACGGCGAGCGGCGGCACACGGTAGTTGGAGGCGTCGTAGGCATAGAGGCCGGTGGCGCCCGGACCGGTCTCCACCCGCAGTCCTGGAGCGGTCTCGGCGAACCGCGCGACCAGCGGCTCCAGTGCCGCGGTGGTGTCCGTCGTCACCGTGCGGCTCCTGATGTGCCGACTTCGACGGCGTTCTCCCACGCCCGCAGGCCCGCGTCCACCCCCGCCTCGTCGATCACGAGCGCCGGGATCATCCGCACCACCTGGTTCCACGCCCCGCACAGCAGCAGGAGCAGGCCCTCGTCCACTGCGGCCCGCTGTACCCGGCCTGCGGTCTCGGGGTCGGGTTCGCCGTCCTCGGTGACGAACTCGCTGGCCAGCATCAGCCCGAGACCCCGTACGTCCCCGATGCCCGGGGTCCGTTCGGCCACCGACTCCAGTCCGAGACGCAGCCGCGCGCCCATCGCCTCGGCGTTCTCCACGAGCTTCTCCTCGCGTACGACGTCGAGGGTGGCGCAGGCCGCGGCGCACGCCACCGCGTTGGCGCCGTACGTACCGCCCTGCGAGCCCGCCCACGCCTTGCTCATCAGCTCCTCGGAGGCGGCGATGCCGGACAGCGGGAAGCCGCTGGCCAGGCCCTTGGCGGTGATCAGGATGTCCGGCACGACGCCGAAGTGCTCATGGCCCCAGAACCGGCCGGTGCGGCCCACTCCCGTCTGCACCTCGTCGAGGATCAGCAGGAAGCCGTGGCGGTCCGCCCGCTCCCGCAGCCCCTCCAGGAAGGCGCGGGTCGCGGGCACGTACCCGCCCTCCCCGAGCACCGGCTCGACGATGACCGCGGCCGTGTCGGCGGGCGACGAGATCGTCTGGAGCGTGTAGTCGAGCTCCTGGAGGGCGAAGCGGGTGGCGGTCTCCTCGTCCCAGCCGTACCGGTAGGCGGTCGGGAACGGGGTGACGACCACCCCGCTCATCAGCGGCGAGAAGCCGGACCGGAAGCGGGTGCCGGAAGTGGTCATGGAGGCGGCGGCCACGGTCCGGCCGTGGAAACCGCCGTGGCAGACCAGGACGTTCGGCCGTCCGGTGGCCTGCCGGGCCAGCCGCAGCGCGGCCTCCACGGCCTCGCTGCCGGAGTTGGTGAAGAACAGGCTGTCCAGGCCGGCCGGCAGCACCTCGCCCAGCTTGTCGACCAGCCGCCGCAGCGGGGGGTGCATGACCGTCGTGTACTGGCCGTGGACGAGCGTGCCCACCTGCTCCTGGGCGGCCGCCACCACGCTGGGATGGCAGTGACCGGTGCTGGTGACCCCGATCCCGGCGGTGAAGTCCAGATAGCGGCGGCCGTCCTCACCATAGAGGTGGACGCCCTCGCCCCGGACCGCTACCACGGGCGTGGCCTGGCGAAGGTGCGGCGACAGTGCGGTCATGTTCGTCTCCGGCCTGGGTCGTGATCTGCTTCGGTAATCACGAGCATCCCCACTGTCCCGGGCGGCGACAACGCGTGATCTGTCCAGCGCGGACGCGTCGTTCGGACAAAGTGTCAACCGCGCGGGCGGCCAGAGCGCCGCCGGACCGCCGTCCGACCGCTCTTGCGCAGGTCAACGCGGCTTGTCACAGTGACCTGACATACAGGGAGGCACCGTGAGCGAGAACCACCGCCCGGCGCGGCCGGCGGACCCGGACGGCCGGGACGCGACCGTGACCGGCCGCCCGCTCACCGTGGCCGACGTGCTGGCCTTCCCCGTCCTGGTGGCCGGGCGGCCGCAGGTCGTCACCGGCGCCGCCCACCTCGACCGGCCGGTCCGCTGGCTCCACATCACCGAGCTGACGGACCCCGCCTCCTTCCTCAAGGGCGGCGAACTCGTCCTGACCACCGGCATGCCCCTGCCCGAGGACCCGGCGAGCGTGCGCCGGTACGTGGACGAACTCGCCGACATCGGCGCCGCCGCGCTGGTCATCGAGCTCGTCCGGCGCTACCACCGCCCGCCCGACGCGCTCGTCCACGCCTGCCGGACCCGCGGCCTCCCCCTCGTCACCCTGGCGAAGGACGTCAACTTCCTGGAGGTCACCCAGGTCGTCCACGCCCGCATCCTCGGCAACCAGGCGGACGCGATGCGCCGGACCCAGCGCATCCACGAGGCGTTCACCGCCCTGACGCTGCGCGGCGCGGGCCCCGAGGACGTGGTACGCGCCGCGGCGGAGATGAGCGGCCACACGGTCGTCCTGGAGAACCTGGTGCACCAGGCGCTGATCTGCGAGCCCTCCGGCGGCACGGTGGAAGAGGCGCTCACCGGCTGGGAACCGCGCTCCCGGGCGACCCCGACCGGCGACCACCCCGAGGTGCGCGGCCCCGAGGGCTGGCTCGTGGCCCCCGTGGAGTACCAGGGGGAACGCTGGGGCCGGGTGGCCATGCTGCCCGCCCTCTCCGGCACCTCCGATGCCTCCGATGCCTCAACTGCCTCCGGGATGTCCACGGCCTTCGGGCCCGAGGACGTCACCGTGCTGGAGAGAACGGCGATGGCCCTCACCATCGCCCGCCTCATCCACCGCCTGCCCTGGGAACGCACCGCGCACCGCAACGCCCTGCGGTACCTCGCCGAACAGCGCCACCGCTCCCCCGAGGACGCCCGCGCCCGCTTCGCCGCGCTGGGCCTGCCCACCGAGGGCGGCCGCTTTCTCGCCGTACGTGTGGACCTCCATCCGCAAAACGACGGCGACGACGACGGCGCGGAGCCGGAGGGCCGGCTGTCCGAGGAACTCCGGACAGGGGCGGTCCCCGCGCTCGTCGGCGCCCTGGCCCCGGGCCGCCTCGGCCTCCTGCTGGCCCTGCGCCCCTCCCAGCCCTGGCGACCCACGGTCGAGAGGCTGAGCCGTCTCGCGCTGGACCTGGACCCGGAGGCGGTGGTGAGCGTCGGCTCCGAGGTCACCGACCTCTCCGACGCCGCCCGCTCCTTCCGCGAGGCGGCCCGCGTCGCCGAAGCGGCACTGCCCGGCCAGCCCCTCCCCGCGGGCCGGTCCTTCCACGAGCTCTCCGACATCGGCCTGCGCCGCCTGCTGTACGCGCTCCGCGAGGACCCCCGGATCCAGAGCTACGCCGAACGGCAGCTCGGCCGCCTCATCGACCACGACACCCGGCACCAGACCGACCTCCTGACGACGCTGCGCCACTACCTGGACGCGGCGGGCAACAAGACCACCGCCGCCCGCCGCGGCGGCCTGTCGCGGGAGACCGTCTACCAGCGTCTGCGCGCCATCGAGCGGCTGCTCGACTGCGACCTCGAATCCGGCGAACACCGCATCGAACTGCAGGTGGCCCTCACGGCGCTCGACGTCCTACGGGCCGGCTGACGGACGTCCGCACGGGATGAGCGATGCCACACAGCTCGGACCGCGCGGTCAGGCGGCGGATCCGATGATCCGGACGGCGGTCCGTCCTCCCTGAGTAGGTCCGTGGCGCGGTGGGCGGTCTCTTCCACGCGGCACTAGCTGTCGGATGCCGGGGGCTGATTCGGCAACGCAGCAGATGGCCGCGCCAGGGCGGCGAGCGGGGCAAACCTTGGCTGATGCGGCACTAGATCTCACGGAACCTGGCGGTAGACCTCGCGGCGATTGCCGACGGCCAGGACCCACACGATCAACTGACCGCCCTCGACGGTGTAGACGACACGGTAGTCGCCGGCCCTGAGCCGCCATCGGACACTGTGGCCCTGTAGGGCCTTGATATCGAAGGCCGCCGTGTCGCCCGAGTCCATTGCCATCTGCAGTTCGGCGAGGCGGTGCAGGATGCGCAGGGCGTCCGGGCGCTGGATCTTGAGCATGTCCCGCTGTGCGTGCGGCGTAAAGCGTGTGACGTGAGCCATGAGGGTCAGCCCTGATCGGCACGGAGCAGGGCGGCCATCTCTTCGAGTGATACAGACCCTTCTGTTCCTTCGGATTCGGCTTCGTCGGCCAGCCGATTGAGCCATGCTTCTTCGGCGTCTTCGGCGATCCGGCGCAGTCGCTGGTACTCCTGGATGTCGATCACGACGGCTTCCTGCTTGCCGCGCCGGGTGATGATCGTCGGGGTTTCCTCCCGCCGGGCACGGTCGATGACGTCGGCGAGGTGACTGCGAACCTCGGCCATGGATTCGACGACGGGATCACTCATGTCGCAAATGTATCAGATGTACATCTCGGGCCCCGCTCGAGTGCCTGAAATGAACGACCAGAACCGGCTCGCATCACCGACGCGGCCACGCTCGCCACCGTTGCCGTGGCCCCGGCCGGCCAAGAGCCCGCCTGACCGCGTCAACCCCCTCCACTACCGAGTCCGGTCGCGCGAGAAGTTGAGCGGAGGGCTACGCGGGGGCTGCTCACCCGTGGAGGTCGTACTGCACCCAGACCGTCTTGCCCAGGCCGTCGGGGCACGGGTGCTCAGTCCCAGCGGGTGACCAGGCGCGACACGAGGAGCAGCCCCCGGCCGGTCTCCGCGAGGCAGGGGGCGTCCGAGGCAGGCGGGGCGGAGGGCCGCCGCGGCACGCCATCGGCGAGGCAGACGTGCGGCACGTCTCCGCTTCGCTGCCGGTGAGGGCGTTCGTTCGAGCTGGGCCGGGACCTTTGGGGGCCGTCAGGGCTTCAGCCGGGCGGACTACGCTCGGCCGAAGCCCCCGCACGCCGGAGTTTTCGGCTCGAAGACTTTGGCTGGACGACCTTGTTCTGCTCCGGACCGCTCAGCGGCTCAGGCAGCCGCCAGCTTCCGGATGCGCGGATGGTTCTCCAGAGCCCACCGCACGGTCTTCGGCGGGCGTCCGAGCAGGGTTTCCAGCTCGTCGGTGATGCCGCCGTATCCTCCGCGGCCGATGATCCGGGTCAGGGTCTTCAGGTGCTCCGCGATGTGCGGGTACGCGGACATGTTGGTGTCCACGTAGGTCTTGTTCCAGATTTCGATGTCTTCGGGAACATACGTGACCGAGCGTCCCAACACGGCCGCGAAGTCCTCTGCAATCCCGTGCATGTCCTTCAGCTCCGGGCCGGTGAGCGCGTAGGACTTGGAGATGTGCGGCGCCGGGTCGGCCAGGATCTTCGCGCACAGTTCCGCGACGTCGTAACCGGCGATGGGTGCGAGCCGGTGGTCGCCGAAGGGCAGGCGCAGTTCACCGTCGGCCAGTGAGCCCAGGGCCAGCCAGGTCATGATGGGGTTCTCGACGAAGAAGGCCGCCTGCACGTTGACGGTCGGGACGCCGGACCACTCCAGCACCTGCTCCGCGACCCAGTGGGCCCGTTGCTGCGGCGACCAGTTGGCGACGAGTCCGCCGAGCCGCGCGCGCCGCTCTTCCTCGGGCGCGGTCATCTTGTCGAAGGTCATGAACGACTGCTCGTACTCGGAGATGTTGACGAACACCTCGATGTCACCCTGAGCCCGCGCCGCCGCGGCCATCAGGCTGACGGCGTCGGTGTAGTACGGCGACAGGCTCATGCTGAAGTAGATGCGCCGGACGCCCTTCAGCGCGGCGGTCACGTCGGCGATGGTGAGCAGGTCACCGACGAAGACCTCGGCACCGGCCTGGCGGAGCGATTGGGCACGTTCGTCGTCCTGCCGTACGAACGCGCGTACGGGGTGCCCTTGTTCGAGCAGCATGTCGACCATCGTCCGGCTCACACCACCGATTTCGCCGGCGGCACCGGTGATCAGGATGGGATTGCGCTCTGGCATGAAGGTGTCCTCTGTCTGGTTGGGGTGGGGCAGTTGTTCGGAAGGGTGGGTCGGTGGGCGGCGACCGTCGTGCCGGGTGACCGTCTCCGCGTGAACCTGCGCGTCAGACCGCCAGGCGGTTGATCTTGCGGATCTGCTTGTCGAAGGCCCGGGCGGGAACGAGACGGCGCAGTGTGCTCACGCGTCCGGCCGTGGGGCCGGCGGTGTAGCGCAGCTTGGGCCTGGCATCGGTCGCCGCCGCGACGATCGCCTTGGCGACGACGGCGGGTGCGTCGCCGCCCCTGATCGCCTCCGCCAGCACGCGGTCGACGGTCTGCCGCTGCTTCGCGTAGGCGTGCAGGGGCGTGTCCGGCTTCGCGCTGTTGGCCTCGAATCCGGTCCTGGTGTAGGCGGGTTCGACGAGAAGCGACCGGACGCCGTACTCCCGGACCTCGTGGTCCAGGGACTCGGAGTAGCCCTCGATCGCGTGCTTGGAGGCGGCGTAGACGGCCATGTACGGCTGGGGCATGAATCCGAGTACGGACGAGATGTTGATGATGCGTCCGCGTTTCTGGGCGCGCATGTACGGCAGGACCTCCGTCACCATGCGCATGACCCCGAAGACGTTGGTGTCGAAGACGGCCTGGGCCTGCTCGACGGAGGTTTCCTCCGCGGCACCCGTCGAGCCGACACCGGCGTTGTTGACCAGGACGTCGATCCGCCCGAACCGCTCGCTCACCTTCTGTACCGCTGCGGCGACCGAGGCGTCGCTGGCCACGTCGAGGTCGAGAAACGTCACACCGTCGAGTGGGGTGACGCGTGAGGCGTCCCGGCTTGTGCCGACCACGTCGAAACCCGCTGCGACCAGTGCAAGCGCGGTCGCCTTCCCGATGCCGGATGACGCACCCGTAACGAGTGCCACCGGCCGATCTGTCGTCATCATGACTCCCACGCATTGAAAAACCGATCGGTTTCCACCACTGTAAACCGATCAGTTTCCTCATGCAAGCCCAGGCAAGGAGAAGGACGGCATGGGCAGGGTCAGTGCGCAGGAGAGGCGCGAGCGTGCCATCCGCACGGCGATCGCAGAGTTCGCGATCGCCGGCCGCCACGGCACCACCACCGCGGCGAACGCCAGACGGGCCGGCGTCACGCGGCCCTGTCCCTTCCGGCTCCTCCCGGACAAGAAGGCGATCTTCGTCACCGCTCTGACGCGGAGCGTGGAAGACATACGCCTGGCTTTCGAGGGGGCGGCCGACGGGGCGGAAGACGGAGAACGGGCTCTTCAGGCCATGACGAACGCTTACGCGCAGCTGATTTCGACGAGCCCCGAAACGCTCCTGACGCAGATGCAGGGATATGCCGTCGCGGCGGCCGCAGAAGCGCAGGGCGATGACCTGATCGGTGAGCTCGCCCGGGACGGCTGGATGAGGGTCCGGGAGACCGTGCACCTGTCACTGGATGCCGATGCCGACCGGACCGCAGACTTCTTCGCCCGCGGCATGCTCGGCACCACTGGGGCAGCCGTAGAACTCGGGCGCGCCCGACTGCGCTTCCACCTGCTCGAAGACCTGCAGGATCCGCTCCCTCGGGGAACGGTCGTCGTCCGCCGCAGGCAGGAGTGCCGCCACATAGGCGGAAGCGCGCAACTCCCTGGGGCTTTGTTTCACTTCGGTGGTCATACCGCGAGGTTGACCCGAAGAGAAGCAAATGAAACCGATCGGTTTCCAGGATGGCGTCCGCGCGGAGACTCGGCGACGGCCTGAGGGAGGGCCGTCGCCGAGCCGTGGTGGTGTGCGTGCCCGTCGTCCCCGGCAGGGCGACACACACAGGGGCCACTCCGAGTGATGGCCCCGTCCTGGGGGATGTGGAGGGTGGCCTGCGCTATGCCGGGGCCGCCGTCTTCTCGGGCGTCGTCTCCACCGGGACGCGGTGCAGCCCCTTGCGGTCGTACCACCCCAGTACGCCGAAGCCGAACAGTGCTGCGACCACGAGGCCGGCGGCCATCATGACCCAGCCCCGGGTCAGGCCCGCGTCGCCCTGGGCGTCGTAGTAGAGGATCGAGCGGATGCCACCGGTGATCTGCCGCAGCGGCTCGAACTCCGCGAGGAAGCGGTAGAAGCCGGGCAGCGCCTCGATGGGAGTGGTGGCCCCGGACGTCGGCACCGCCATCCCGATGAAGACCAGCGTGACCACCAGCATGCCGGGTGTGCCGAAGACCGCGAGAAGGGTGAGCGCGCCGATCCCCGAGACCGCGATGGCGCCCACCGAGTACAGCCACAGCAGCGGCAGGTGAGGGGCGTCCATGCCCATGATGCCGACCGCGCCCACCATGACCAGGGTGCCCATCAGCAGGGAGAGCCCGACCATGAGGGTGCTGCTGATGGCGAGGGTCTGTACCCGGGTCGCCCGGATCAGCGGGCGGTGCAGGCGTAGTGGGCCCATGTCGTTGTGGGTGTAGCCGAGGGCGTGGTCGACCTGGCCGCTGATGACGTTGGCGGAGAGCATGCCGCAGACCACCAGGACGAGCGCGTAGTAGAACGCCGTCAGGCCCAGGCCGCTGCGCGAGTCGAGCGGATGGCCGTCCTCGACGGTGACGGCGGCCGGGTCGGCGAGCAGGACGCGTGCCGCGGTGGGCAGCTTCGCCTGCGCGGTTCCGATCTGGGCGGTCAGCTCCTTGCCCACTTGCAGCGAGGCGTTCTCGGCTGCCTGGGTCGTCGCCGTCCGGGCCAGGCCGGAGCCCAGACTGCCGGCCGACTGGTTGGTGAGCACCGTCAGCCTCGGGCGGGCCGGAGTCCCGGTGGTCGTGGTACCGGTCAGCGCGGTGATGGAGGAGGTGAAGTCGGCGGGGACGACGAGCGCGCCGTACAGCTTGCCCTTACCGAGCCCCTCCTTCATCTCCTTCTCGCCCATCACCTGCCAGTCGATACTGTCCCCGCTCGCGGTGGACTTGTTGATCGACTCGGTGATCCGAGCCCCCAGGTTGACCCGCTTGCCGCCGACGGCGGCTCCCTTGTCGGAGTTGACCAGGCCGACAGGCAGCTTGGTCATGTGATCGACCGGATCGATGTTGGCGCCGACGTAGAACACGGTGAACAGAAGCGCGAGGACGCCCGTGATGACACCGTTGGCCATCCACAGAGGTTTGGCGCGCAGAACACGGAAGGGGTGAATGCCACTCATGCCGTACGTTGCTCTCGCTCGGCGGACGCGGAACGCTTCGCCGGGGGCTGCCAGCCGCCGGTGACTTCCTTGACGGGCTTGTGGGGGAATCGGCGCCGGGCGTACTCCTGCGCGTGTGAGCCCGGCAGGACGTAGAGCGTTTCCTTCTTGTCCTGGAGCGGTCGCAGCACGGTGTCCATGAACGACTTGCGGTCGTCCAGGTACGGGCCCAGGACGTCCTCGCCGCCGGGGCAGACGGCAACGCAGTAGCCGGATTTGTAGCCGGGGGGCGAGCTCAGGCTCTGCCACATGGAGGCGTTCTCGGAATCGGTGACCCGGGAGCGGTAATCTGCGGCGTCCTCGCTGTCGGCCACGGTCTGCGCCCAGTCGGTGAACCCGCTCATGAACTCGCGGTAGTTGTGCGTGGTGCAGGCCAGCGCGTCGAAGGCGCCGTCCTTGGCGATGGCGCCGACCGGGCAGGCCGCGACGCACAACTTGCAGTCGATACAGGGGTTGTAGTCCAGCGCCTGCCCGTACTCGCTCACCTCCGCGTCCACCAGCACGGTGACCAGCAGGATGAAGCTGCCGAACTTCGGGTGGATGACGTTGCGGTGCAGGCCTATCACGCCGAGCCCGGCGGCCACCGCGACCGTCTTGTGCGCCACCACCCAGATCCGCTCACGGGGGAAACGGTCCATCTCCTGGGGGAAACCGACCGACGGATTGAGCGCGCGGTAGCCGGCGTCCTGGAGCGCCTGGGTGACGCGGCGCGCGGCATGGTTGGCCTGTTCGTCGGTCTGATGGAACTCCTGGTTGGCCACGCTGCGCGCCGGGGAGCGGCAGTTGTCGCGGTTCATCCGGACCGCCATCGCGATCAGGGTGCGGGTGCCGGGCAGCGCGGACTGCGCGTACTCGCGCTCGCCGGCCAGGTCAGGGTGGTCCAGGCTGACCGCGGCGGCGTCGTCCGCGCCGGCCGCCAGGCACAGCTCGCGCAGCCAGGCCGCGTCGATCACCGGCGCCGGGCTTGCGAGCTCGCCTGCTCGGCGGCGGGCGAGGACGGCCTGCACCGACGGGTGCGCGGCCAGCTTCGCCGGAAGCCTGGGATCCGCCGACTGTCCATCGACGCCGCGCGCGGTGGTCCTCATCCGGCACTCCTCGTAAGTCTCGTTCTTGAGACTCGCCGCCACGGCGAGAAACCGATCAGTTTCATCATCGTAAACCGATCGTTTTCCTCACGCAAGGCCAAGCGGCGAGCCTCCCCTTCGGCATGTCGACCAAGTTCCTCAGGGAGGTTGGCGATCGGTCGCCCGGCGATCAGAGCCCAGTCCCGCGGCGCCGAGGTCAACGAGACCCAACGGGTCGCCGGAGGCCGGCAGCGACTCGCCGAGCGCATCGCTCACCGAGGTTGCTCGCCAACGTGATGCGTCAGCGCATGTCCGCCGCATCGAGCAGAGTGGTCACCGTGGGGGCGATGAGCCCTGTCGGCGTGTCGGCTTTGATTCCCGCGCGGGCGCTGGCGCCGTCGAAGACAAGGATCAGCTGCCGGGCCATCAGATCCGGGTCGCTCGCGCCTCCCTTTTCGGCCTCGGCACGGAAGAAACCTGTCAGGTTCTCCTTGACCCGGTGGGCCACCTGGCTCGCAGGGTGGCCCTGGTCTTTGAGCTCGATCTGAACAACCAGGTACCGACAGCCCTGGAAGTCGGGCGCACCCGCCTGTGACGCCAGCTGGTCGAAGACGTGCAGAATCCGCTGGCGGGGTGAACGGTTGTCGTCCGCCGCGGGCAGGAGCGTCGCCACGTAGGCGGAGGCACGTTCCTCCAGGCTCGCCGCCAGCAGTTCGTCCTTGCTCTCGAAAAGCTGGTACATGGAACGCTTCGACACCCCCGCCGCCTTGCACAGCGCGTCGACGCCGATGCCGACACCGTCTCGGTAGGTGAGCGTGGCCGCTGCCTCCAGCAGCCGCTCTCGGGGGCTTGACTTCGCCTCGGTGGTCATATTGCGAGGTTAACTCGATTCCGGCCAAATGAAAACCGATCGGTTTACGGTTCTTGCCGGGGCGATCTTCGACGCCGCCCACGGCCGAGCGGGCATATGAGTACGGTTCCCGCCACGCCGGGGTGACGGTCTTCTCGGGCTTCGCCTCCGCGGGGACGTGGTGCAGCCCCTGGCGGTCGCACCAGCCCGTCACCACGAAATCGCAGACCCGCGTCACCTTGGGCGCCGCAGAGGATGGCGCGGACACCGCCGGTGATCTGCCACAGCGGCTCGAACTCCGCGAGGAAGCGGTAGAAGCCGGGCAGCGCCTTGATGGGGGTGGCGGCCGGCCGTCGGCACCGCATGCCGGGCGTGCCGAACACGGCAAGGAGGGTGAGCGCACCGATCCTGGGACCGCGATGGCGCACGCCGAGGGCAGTCACAGCAGCGGCAGGCGACCGCGCCGCCAAGGGCCGGCGTGCCCATCAGCCTCGGAAGTTCAGCCCACATGGTGGGTGCCCGCTACTCGCGATGATCAGTTCACTGAAGACGGATCGCGCGGGTAAGTGGACACCATTTCGGAGAAGCCCTGTCCTCCTTAGCTGATTTGCGCCGCGAGAACACCAATCATCGCAGGTAACAGGGCATTTCTCACTGCCCACTCGATGTGATCCACCGCGTATCCGCGGTGGATTCAGGCTCAGTGGGCGATCACGGGCTCGCCCTCCGACGGCGCCAGAGCCGCGTTCGGTATCAGGAACGCTGCGAGCACCGCACCGACCACGAAGAACCCGGCGCCCCACGCCAGAGTGGCCGTGTAGCCCTCGACCCCGGCCTGCGCCACGGTCAGCGCGCCGGGCTTGTGCGAGGACACGTAGTCGGTCGCGGCCGATGACGCAACGGTGGTCAGCAGCGCCGTGCTGATCGAGCCACCCACCTGCTGGCCGGTGTTGATCAGCGCCGAGGCGACGCCCGTGTCCTCGTGGTGGACGCCTGCGGTCGCACCCTGGAACGCGGTGGTCATCACGCCACCGAGGCCGAGTCCCAGCAGGATCATGCCGGGCATGATGTCGGCGACGTAGCCGCTGTCCAGCGCGAGCTGGGTCAGCAAGGCCATACCGGCTGCGGCGACCAGGAAGCTGGCGCTGACCAGAATCTTCGGACCGACCCTGGGCAGCAGCAGCGAAGGCGCCGTGGTCGCGGCAGCGACGATTCCCCCGACCATCGGCAGGAACGCCAGACCGGTCTTGATCGGCGAGTAGCCGATGCTGGCCTCCAGGTAATAGGTCAGGAACAGGAAGATCGAGAACATCCCCATGCCCACGACGAATACCGCCAGGAACGAACCACCGCGCGTCCGGTCCAGTACGAGTCGCAGCGGCAGCAGCGGATGCGCGACCCTGGACTCCAGCCATACGAAGACCGCGAGCAGCACCACACCGACGATCATGGAGCCGAGGGTGACCGGGTTGGTCCAACTGGTGGATTCGACGTGCGCGAACCCGTAGACGATGGCGAACAGCGCTGCGCTCGCCACGATGGTGCCCGGAATGTCGAGTTGCGGTCGCTTGGCGACCGCAGGCTTGGCCAGTAGCAGTACCGCACCGACCAGCGCGACGGCCGCGAAGACGACGTTCACGTACATCACCCAGCGCCACGACGCCCATTCGGTGAGCATGCCGCCGAGCAGCAGCCCGACCGCGCCGCCCGCACCGGACAACGCACTGAAGATGCCGAATGCCTTCGCCCTCTCGGCCGGTTCGGTGAACGTCACGCTGACCAGCGAGAGTGCCGCGGGCGCAAGCAGCGCGGCGGAGAGACCTTGGGCCACACGTGCCGCGACGAGGATTTCGAAGTTGCCGGCTGCGCCGCCGACGACGGATGCGCCCGCGAAACCGATCAGGCCGAGCAGGAATGTGGTACGTCGGCCGAACAGGTCACCGAGCCGGCCACCGAGCAACAGCAGGCTGCCGAATGCCAGGGCGTAACCCGTGATGACCCACTGCCGGCTGCCGTCGCTGAAACCGAGGTCATGTTGCGCTGCGGGCAGCGCGATGTTCACGACGGTCGCATCGAGCGTGACCATGAGCTGTGCCACGCCCAGCACGACAAGCACCCACCAGCGCACGGCATGTGAGCCGCGGCGGCCCGAGTCTGTTTTCCCGGAGGCGGGCGCCCCACGGTCAAAGGTGGTAGTCATCTTTTCCCTTTGTCGCTGGTCATAGGCCGGACACCGGCCGGAAACCGATCGGTTTCCATCACTGTAAACAGATCGGTTTCCACGGCGCAAGTGAACGGGTGGCCTCCGGCCTGCGAGCGACCCGACGCCGCGACTGGCTCCTTCCGTGAGCTTGCACCTTGAAACCGATCGGTTTACAGTGATGGAAACCGATCGGTTTCCCGTTTTTGTGGAGGCAGTCATGACCGCTTTGAAGGGCGCAAACGTCTTCGTCACCGGCGGCAGCAGGGGCATCGGCAAGGCGCTGGTGGAAGAGCTGTACGTGCGTGGCGCCGGCAAGGTCTACGCCACGGCCCGCGACCCGCGCAGCGTGACGCACCCCGACGCGGTCCCGGTGGCGCTGGAGGTCACCGACCCGGCCTCCGTGGCGGCGGCCGCCGCACAGGCGGAAGACGTCACCGTACTGATCAACAACGCCGGTGCCGCGGTCGGCGCCTCATTCCTCGACTCCCCGGTCGACGACGTACGCCGGGAGTTCGAGACCAACTTCTACGGCCCGCTGCTGGTCGCCCGGGCCTTCGTGCCCGTGATCGAGCGCAACGGCGGCGGCCACATCCTCAACGTGCACTCCGTGCTCTCCTGGCTGGCCCTCGGCGGCTCCTACAGCGCCTCCAAGGCCGCCCTGTGGTCGCAGACCAACTCCCTGCGCCTGGAACTCCAGCCCCGCGGGATCGCCGTCACCGGACTGCACGTCGGATACGTCGACACGGACCTGGCGGCGGACGTCGACGCACCCAAGTCCGACCCTCATGAGGTTGCCGCACTCGCCCTCGACGGGGTCGAGACGGGCGCGTACGAGGTGCTCGCCGACGACATCACGCGCCAGGTCAAGGCGGGCCTGGCCGGCGACCTGGCCGGGCTGTACGCCCAGCTGGCCAAGTAGGACAGGAAAGGGAGACGGCGAGATGCCCAGCCAGGAGTCCCGTCCCACGATTCACATTCCGGGGACCACCACACACAGCATCGCCCCTCGCGCAGGACGTGACGGCCGCGAGGGAACGCTGCGCTACCTCAAGGCGGGCAGCGGTGCCCCGCTGGTCCTGCTGCACACCGTGCGCACCCAGGCCGAGCACTTCCGTCTCCTCATCCCGTTGATCGCGGAGCAGTACACCGTCTACGCCCTCGATCTGCCGGGAATGGGCTACTCCGAGATCATGCCCGGGGCGTCGTACGACGAGCCGGCCATGCGCGCGGGCGTCGAGCGGCTCCTCACCGAACTCGACCTGCATGACGTGACGTTGGTCGGGGAGTCCATGGGGGCGGTGCTCGCCCTGACCGCCGCGGCCGACCTCCCGGAGCGGGTACGACGCGTCGTCGCGGTGAACACCTACGACTTCCGCGGCGGAATCGCCCGCTCCAGCCTCCTCGCCCGCGTCGTGGTCAGCGGTGTCCTCACGCCCGGAGTGGGCCCGGTGATCGCCGGTGTGGAGCCCAAGCCCGCCCTCCGCAAGATTCTTCAGGGCGGCCTGGGTGACAAGAGCGCACTGCCCGAGGACTACGTGGACGAGCTCCTCCAGGTAGGCAGCCGTCCCGGCTACCCGGCCGTCGCCCGGGGCGTGTACCAGAACCTGCCCAGCCTCATCGCGGCCCGCTCGCGCTACCCCGAGGTCAAGGCCCCCGTACACCTCGTCTATGGGGAGAAGGACTGGTCCCGGCCCTCGGACCGGGAGGCCAACAAGCAGCTGCTGCCTGCCGCCGACTTCACGCAGGTGCCGAAGGCCGGCCACTTCATCGCCCTGGAACGGCCCGACGTCCTGGCCGACCTGTTGAACGCGGTGGCGTGACCGCCCCGGACCACTGTGGCCACACCTGGGGAGCGGTACATGATGGAGATCCGGATCGAGTTCGACGTTCCGTCGCAGATGCGTGACGGCACGGTACTGTGCGCCGACGTCTACCGGCCCGGCGGGAGCGGACCGTGGCCGGTCCCGCTGAGCCGGCTGCCGTAGGCAAGCAGACGCCCTTGCCGGCCGGCATCCTCGATCCCCTGGCGGCGGCCCGGCGCGGCTTCAGGTCGTCCTCCAGGACACCCGCGGCCGGTTCGCCGGGGGCAGTTACTTCGGCAGCACCCAGTGGATGGCGGCGCCGGCCAAGCCGCCGGAGCTGAAGGCGATCGCGCCGATGATCACGTGGTCGGATCCGGACGACGGACTGTGGACGCGCGGCGGCGCGATCGAGGTCGGCATCACCGCCCCCTGATGCGCCGTCACCGCCGCGCTCGTGAGCGGCATCACCGGAGTCGTACGGGATCTCGACGGCCTGGCGAGCGGCGGTTACGGGGAGCTGCCCGCCGGGCGGTTTCCCGCGTTCGCCCGGCACGGCCTCCCGGAGCTGGGCCATGAGCGCTCCCGGCAGGAGCCCGGCTGGGCGCGCTCCTGCCGCGTAGCGGGCCGGCACGACGAGGTCGACCTGCCCGCTGCCGGGCCGCGCACGACCAGGTGACCGCCGCCTGCCTTTCGGACATCGCCGCCGGCCTGCTGTGCGGATACCGCCCTGGACCGCCATCCCCATGATCGCCGGACCGCCGGCCGGGGCACTGTCCGACCGCATCGGCGGCGGTGCGGTCGTCGCGGCGGACATGGTCCGGGCTCTGGTCGCCGGCCGTCTGGCCGCAGGTGTCGTACACCGCTCTGCTGCCGACGCCACCCACCCCACGTCTTCGCCCCGTGGGAGAGGGTGTATGGGTACTTCGCCGCCTGCAAGAAGGCACTCCGATCGGCTGCCCGACTGACGGGACGCCTCCTCCCGGCCAATCAGCGTCTCCTCCAGGACCTGCAGCTCGTCGGTCAGGTAGTTCCCTTGCCGCCTCGCCGGGTGCAGGCGAATCAGGGGAGGTCAGCCCGCATCTGGGTAATTGACAGGGTACGAAAGTACCTCGTGACGAACATCCGCGAGGGTGTCGCGCACCGATCGGAGAGGCGCTGCTGCCGCGGCGACGGTACGACGGTATTCGGACCGCCCCGACGGAGCGCGGGAGGGATGGTGGCGGCCGTGTCCGCCCTCACGCGACGGCAAGAAGGCGGCGCGCGTACGACGAGAGCGCCCCGGCAGGACCATGACGTCGGGTCGGCAGGCGCCGCTTCGATGCGGCGCCTGCCGAGCAGGAGTCAGGGGTGGGCGTAGCCCTGGAAGATCTCGGTGTTCACGCCTACTGCGCGCCACTGCTGATCTGGCGTGGGGTGCGGGCTGGCGACGGCTACGGTTTCCGACCGGAACCAGTTACTTCAAATGCACTAATGGGGGGAGCGTGAGCGATACAGAGCACACCGTGAAGCCGGTCCGTTTACAACTTTCCCGTCCTGAAGTCCGCGCTGCTCTTGAGGACCGCGGAGTCCATGCTCCAGTTCTCCGGCTGGACCCTTTCCCAGAGACTTCCCTTGCCGAGTTCCCTGCCCAACTGGTCCTCCCGACGGAACCACTGCTCGGCGCTTCTGATCCTGTCGGGGTGAATTTCGTCGAGCAGGGCGTAGTCCCTGGTGATGATCCCGTGCTTCCACACATTCCAGAAGCCGGTGAAATTGTCACGGAAGCTCATGGTGCTTTTGTCGTCGGGGTCGGCGTTGTATCCGGCAGGGTGATCTGCAATCCCCGTCAGGTCCGGACTGTTCCAATATGCTTCCAGATCGGTGTCGATGTACCGCGCCGGGTGCCCGGTGACCTTCTCGAATGCCGCGGCCATGTCGGCATAGGTCATGTGCTCGATGGCGACTTCGAGGTCCATGCCGTTGGCTCGTTCCGGGTGGTCGAAGAGCCAGCGGACATAGAAGCCGCAATCTTCCAGAGCCACATGCGGGACGGCCCCCTCGCCGAGTGGGACTCGCCACGTGACGACACCGTCCTCGACGGTGGGCGTCATGGGCGTGAGCGGTGAGATCACCATCTCGATATAGGGACCCGAGGTGAAGACCGCTGCCCCCATCCGGTCCCTGTTCTTTTCGTTCTGGAACAGCACCCATTCGGCCATACGGCCCTTGCCGTCATAGTGGCCGGTGCGGAACCTGGAGTCGTAGCCTGATTTCTTGAGGGCGTAGTCGAGGTTTCCGTAGACGAAGAACTTGACACCTTCTTCGATCGCTATCTCATAAGTGCGAATGGCCCAGTAGGTCTCCGTTTTCTCGCCGGTATTGAACCCGTCGATGTTGATGAACGCCCCGTCGCAGCCGCGAAATCCTTCGCGCAGTACGTCCTCATCGGCGAACGTCCCTTCGAGGATGGAGACGTTGCCGAGCGCGACGAGCGCCTGAGCTCGGGGGGAGCTGGCGTCCCGAGTGAGGACCTTGACGGAGTACTTCTTGTCGGCGACAAGAGCGCGGACAACGGGCATCCCCTGGGCTCCCGTTCCGCCGATGACGAAGATGGAGGAGGTGGCATGAGTAGGCATGGTTTGGACTCCAAGATGGAAACCGATCGGTTTCCAACACCGTACACCGATCGGTTTCCGGGGGGCAAGCACCCAGACGTCCTCACCGGGGGCAGCCGTCGCCGAGGAGCTCGCGGGCGCCGGCCCCCGCGTCCGCTTCGCCCCTGCGATGTCACCGACCCCGACACCGCACAGACCGCGGTGGACGCGGCGAGCGAACCGAGCCCACTGCGCGTCGCGGTCAGCTGCGCGGGCGTCACGACACCCGGCCGCATGCTTCCCACACACGCCCAAGGGCGGGGGTGGCCGCCCTCACCCTCCCCGCCGCCCTGGTACGGCACATCGCCGAGAGCCCCACGCTCAAGGGCGAGGTCATCCGCCTCGACGGCGCCATCCGCATGGATTTGCGCAGCTCAACAGCCCAGGCCCAGCAAGCGCGGCAGGTCACGGACCTTTCCGGTCAGGACGAGCGTCGAGGTATCGCCCGTAACGCCCACACCGCACATCATGCGCACGAACAAAACCGCAGGTCAGGAGCGCTTCGCGGCCGGTTCGAGGATCGCCACGCACTCGACGTGGTGCGTCACCGGGAACAGGTCGAACGCGCGCAGGCGCCGCAGCACATAGCCCGCCTCGCGGAAGTACATGAGGTCGCGGGCCAGGGCCGCCGGGTCGCAGGCCACGTAGGCGATGCGGCGCGGGCCGAGGGAGGCCAGGCGGGTCACGGTCTCCTTGCCCGCGCCGGCCCGGGGCGGGTCCAGGACGATCAGGTCGGCCTCGGTGATGCCGGTGCGGGGCAGGACCTGCTCGACCTTGCCGTGCTCGATCCGGACGCGGGGCAAGTCCTGGAGGTTGTGGCGGGCGTCCTCGACCGCGCGCTTGCCGGATTCGATGCCCAGCACCGCGCCGCGCTCGCCGACCCGCTCGGCGAGCGCGCCCGCGAAGAGGCCGACCCCGCAGTACAGGTCGAGCGCCATCTCGCCCTTGCGCGGCATCAGGCCCTGCATGACGGCTTCGACGAGCAGATCCGCGGCCTGGGGGTGGACCTGCCAGAAGCCGCCCTCGCCGACCCTCCAGGTGCGGCCGGCGGCGCGCTCGCGGACGAAGGGGCGGCCGTGCACCCGGTGCACCGCGCGGGTGCCCTCCCGGGCGCCACCTCCATGGGGTTCTCCGAGCCGGAGCACGGAGACCGGCCGGTCCAGCTCCACCAGCGGGAGCCGGCCGCCGGGGCGCGGGGTGAGGACGACCTGGCGGTCGGAGGAGCCCGTGGCGGCGATCGCCTCCACGGTCGCGATCTGCGGCCATTCGCGCTTCTCGACGCCGAGTTCGCTGACGCCGGGAGCGGCGATCAGGCAGTGGTCGACGGGCTCGACCTCGTGCGAGCGGTGGCGGCGCAGCCCCGGCCGCCCCTGCTCGTCCACCGCGTACTGCACGCGGGTGCGCCAGGCCGGGACCTCGCCCCGGGCGACCTTGTCGCCGGGGGCGGGTTCGACGGTGCCGTCCCAGCGGGCCTCTTCGGGGGTCAGCCCGGCGAGCCGGCTCAGCTGCTCGGTGATGACCTCCGCCTTCAGCCGGCGCTGGGCGCCCGGGGCCACGTGCTGCCAGTCGCAGCCGCCGCACCGGCCGGGGCCGGAGAACGGGCACGGGGCCTCGACTCGGTCCTTGGATGCCTCCAGCACCCGCACCGCGTCGGCCCGCAGGAAGCGCGAGTCCGGCTCGCCCTCGGTCACCCGGGCCACGACGCGCTCACCGGGCAGGGCGTGCCGGACGAACAGCACGCGGCCCTCCGAGGTGCGGGCGACGCAGTGGCCGCCGTGGGCGACCGGCCCGACCTCGACCTCGTACTCCTCGCCGACCAGCGACGCCTTGGGTTCACGGTGCATGGCGGGTCGGCTCCAGAGGTTGTGGCGGGGAACAGCGGGACTGCTGGACTGCGCGGACCGCGGTGGGCGCCGGCCCACCGGTCAGCCCACCAGTCTAGGCCCTCGGCTGCTTGTCACCGACCGGCTGCCGCACCGCCGCCTTGTCGCCCGCCGCCTTGTCGCCCTTGGGCTGCCCCACCGGGCCCCGCCGCACCGCGCCCGGCGCATGCCACTCGGCCCGCTTGCGGGCGCGCTTGCGGGCCAGCTCCGAGGAGTCCAGCTGCCAGGGCACCGAGGTCACCATGACGCCCGGGGTGAACAGCAGCCGGCCCTTGAGCCGCAGCGCGCTCTGGTTGTGCAGAAGGTGCTCGTACCAGCGGCCGACCACGTACTCCGGGATATAGACGGAGATCACGTCGCGCGGGCTCTCCCGGCGCAGGCCCTTGACGTAGTCGATGGCCGGCCGGGTGATCTCGCGGTAGGGCGAGTCGAGGATCTTCAGGGGGACGTCTATGCCGCGCTCGGTCCACTCCTCCCGCAGCGCCTTGGTCTCGGCCGGGTCCACGCTGATGCTCAGCGCCTCCAGCTTGTGGGAACGCATCAGCTTGGCGTAGGCGAGGGCGCGCAGCGTCGGCTTGTGGATCTTGGAGACGAGGACGATGGAGTGCACCCGGGAGGGGCGCACGGTCGTCTCGTCCTCGTCGTCCTCGTAGGCCGACAGCTCGCCGGAGACGCCGTCGTAGTGGCGGCGGATCGCGGTCATGAGGACGTAGAAGACGACCATGCCGAGCAGGGCGACCCAGGCGCCGTGGGTGAACTTGGTCAGCAGCACCACGGCCAGCACCAGACCGGTGAAGAAGGCGCCGAAGGCGTTGATCGCGCGCGAGCGGAGCATCCGGCGGCGCACCGCCGGGTCCTGCTCGGTCCGCAGATGGCGGTTCCAGTGCCGCACCATGCCGGTCTGGCTGAGCGTGAAGGAGACGAAGACGCCGACGATGTAGAGCTGGATCAGCCGGGTCGAGTCCGCGCCGTAGATGTAGACGAGGATCGCGGCGGCCCCGGCGAGCAGCACGATGCCGTTGGAGAAGGCGAGCCGGTCGCCGCGGGTGTGCAGCTGGCGCGGGAGGTAGCGGTCCTGGGCGAGGATCGAGCCGAGCAGCGGGAAGCCGTTGTACGCGGTGTTGGCGGCCAGGAACAGGACCAGCGCGGTGGCCGCGGCCAGCACGACGAACAGCAGCGAGCCGTCGCCGAAGACGGCCGCCGCGACCTGGGTGATCACCGGGTCCTGGGTGTAGTGCTCGCCGAGCGCCACGCCCTTGTTCAGCAGGTCCTTGGCCGGGTCCTCGGCCATCTTCACATCGGTGGCCATCGCGAGAGCGATGATCCCGCAGAACATGGTGACGGCGAGGCCGCCCATCAGCGCCAGTGTGGTGGCGGCGTTGCGGCTCTTGGGCTTGCGGAAGGCGGGCACGCCGTTGCTGATCGCCTCGACGCCGGTGAGCGCGGCACAGCCGTCGGAGAAGGCCCGCAGCAGCAGGAAGACCAGCGCGAACCCGGCGAGCCCGGTGTGCTCGGCCTTGATCTCGTAGCCGGCGGTGGGCGCCTTCATCGAGTCCCCGAGGGCCAGCCCGCGGTAAGCGCCCCAGGCGATCATGATGAAGACGCCGGCGACGAACACATACGTGGGGATCGCGAACAGCTTGCCGGACTCGCGCACACCGCGCAGGTTCATCAGGGTCAGCAGCAGGATGATGCCGATCGCGCACAGGGTCTTGTGCTCGACGACGAAGGGCACCGCGGAGCCCAGGTTCTCCACGCCCGAGGAGATCGACACCGCCACGGTCAGGACGTAGTCGACGAGCAGGGCGCTGGCGACCGTCAGCCCCGCCCGGGGGCCCAGGTTCGTGTTGGCCACCTCGTAGTCACCGCCGCCGCTGGGATAGGCGTGCACGTTCTGGCGGTACGAGGCGACCACCGTGAACATCAGCACGATGATCGCGACAGTGATCCAAGGGCTGTAGTGATAGCCCGACGCACCCGCCACCGAGAGAACGATCATCACCTGCCCTGGCGCGTACGCGACGGAGGACAGCGGGTCGGAGGCGAAGACGGGGAGCGCGATGCGCTTGGGGAGGAGCGTTTCTCCCAGCTTGTCGCTGCGCAGCGCCCGCCCGATGAGGATCCGTTTAGGAACGTCGGTCAGTTTGGACACGGAGAGGATCGTAAGCGGTCGCCGGTGCCGCCGCCCACCCCGCCCGGGGGTGGGCCGCGGCGGCCCTCCGGCTCAGCCGCTCACTGCCCGCGCCACCAGGCCGCGAGGGTGCCCCCTCGGCGTCGCTGGGTCGCGTGCCCGGGCTGGCTCGGCGTGGCGGACGCGGCCGGTGTGGCCTGCGGGGCCGAGGTGGCCTGCGGGGCCCCGTGGGGCTGCGTGAGGGCCGTCGCCGGGGCGGGCGCGGAGACGGCCGCGGGGGCGTCGTGGGCCGCGGGCTGTGCCGTGACGGGGCTGACAGGGAACCGGACGGGCAGCGTCGCCAGCGCGCGGTGGAAGGGTCCGGGGCGCCAGGACAACTGGTCGACCGGCACGGCCAGTTCCACGTCCGGGAGCCGGTCGAGGAGCTTCTCGATGGCCACGGAGGCGATCACCCGGGCCGGGCTCTCGGCCGGGCAGCGGTGGGCGCCGATGCCCCAGGCGAGGTGGGCGCGGTTGCCGAGCCGGCCGTCGGAGATCAGCTCGGGGTCGGTGTTGGCGGCGGCGTAGCTGGTGAGGACCGGCTCGCCCTGGCGGATCCGTACGCCCGCCAGATCCAGGTCGCGGCGGGCGAACAGGGTCCCGTAGTTGGCCATCGGAGGGTCGGTCCACAGGACCTCGTCGATGGCGTCCTGGACGGGCATGCTGCCCCCGGCGAGCTCACCGGCGAACCGGTCGTCCGACAGCAGCAGGCGCAGCGCGTTGGCGATCAGGTTCAGCTGGGGCTCGGTGCCGGCCGCCAGGATCAGGATGAGCTGCTGCATCAGCTCTTCGTCCGCCAGCCGGGAGGGGTGGGCGATCATCCAGGAGGTGATGTCGGCTCCTGGCCGCTCGCGCTTGCCCGCGATCAGGTTCGCGATGTACGAGAGCAGTTCCTCGTTCGCCTGCGCCGCCTCCTCACCGCTGTCGAAGAGCTTCGCCATCGTCCCGATCAGGCGCAGCCCGTGCTCGGCGGGGTAGCCGAAGAGCTGGTTGAACACGAGCAGCGGGACGGCCGCGGCGTAGTCGCCGAGCAGGTCCGCCTCGCCCTTGTCGGCGAACCCGTTGATCAGCGTGTCGGCGCTGCGCTCGACGTACTCGCTCAGCGCGTACGGATCCAGCCGGGTGAGGCTGTCCGTGATGACCCCGCGCAGCCGGGCATGGGCCTCGCCGTCGTTGAACAGGGCGTTGGGCCGGTACATCATCATCGGGCCCACCGGGCTGTCCGGCGGGATCCGTCCCTCGTTCAGCGCACGCCAGCCGCGGGGGTCCTTGGCGAACCGCTCGGTGTCACGCAGCACCTCAAGCGCGAGGGAGTAGCTGGTGATCAGATACGCCTCGACTCCGGGGGACAGCTCGACCGGGGCGATGGGCCCGTACTGCCGCAGCCGCTCGTAGAAGAAGTGCGGATCGGCGGCGAACTCGGGTCCGTACAGGGGCAGGCCCTGGGCGGCGGGGCGGGCAGGGGCGCCGAGGCCGACGCTGCCCGCGTGCGCGGGGCAGCCCGGCGGCGGTACGGCTCCGCCTCCGGCCTCGACGTCGGGGCGGTAGGTCACGCATGCTCCTGGGAGGTTCGGGCCTGGCGGTTCTGCAGGTACTGCACGAGGGCGATCAGGGCGTGGGTCGAGGAGATCCGGTCCCGGGCGTCGCAGGTGACGAGCGGCGTCTCCGGCAGCAGATCGAGCGCTTCCCGGACCTCCGACTCGGCGAAGCGCGGCGCTCCCTCGAAGTGGTTGACGGCGACCGCGTACGGCAGGGCGTGCTCCTCGAGGATGGCCATCACCGGGAAGGACTGCTCGAGCCGCCGGGTGTCGGCGAGGACCAGAGCGCCCAGGGCCCCGCACGTCATGTCCTGCCACAGCCGGGTGAAGCGCTGCTGTCCGGGGGCGCCGAACAGGTACAGGACCAGCGTGTCGCTCAGGGTGAGGCGGCCGAAGTCCATGGCCACGGTGGTGGTCGTCTTGTCCTCGATCCCGGCGAGGTCGTCGACGAGCGCGCCGGCCTGGGTCATCGTCTCCTCGGTGCGCAGCGGCTTGATCTCCGACAGCGAGCCGACGTAGGTGGTCTTGCCGACCGCGAAGTGCCCGACGACCAGCAGCTTCACCGCCGTTCGTACCGTCTGCGGCAGATAGACCGCCTGGTCAGAGGCGAGCGCGGAGTCCATCGAGCACCTCCTGCAGAAGCTGGATATCGGGCAGCTCGGCCGTGGGGATGGGCGACCGCGTGGTGATGTGGCCGCTGTCCACGAGGTCGCCGAGCAGGACCTTGGTGACGCTGACCGGCAGCTGCAGATACCCGGCGACCTCGGCGACCGACAGGGCGCCGCCGAGGCACAGCTCCATGACCCGGCGCTTCTCGGGGCTGAGACCGGTGAGCGGCCGGTCCGTGTGCGCCATGACCAGCGTCACCAGGTCGAAGGTGTTGCGGGTCGGATAGGCACGGCCGTCGGTCACGACATACGGCCGTACCAGTCCTCGTTCGCGCCTGGCCGGGGTCATGCCGGGCTGCCGATGCCCTGTCGGGAGGTGCCCTGGCGGGGCGGGCTGGTCAGCTCCTTGCCGAGCCGGTCGACCAACTTCTGCATCCGGTAGCTGACCGCCTCCATGTCGACGGACTCGGTGGCGGAGACCGCGAGGTAGGCGCCGGGGCCGGCGGCGATCAGGAAGACATAGCCGCCGACGAACTCGACGAGCGTCTGCTGCCAGGGCGTCTCGTCCGGGTCGCAGAACTCGGCGGTGGAGCGGCTGATCGACTGGAGACCGGAGAGCGCCGCGGCCTGGCGCTCCGCCTCGTCCCGCGCGATGCCCTCGGAGTGCGCCCGCAGCATCCCGTCCGCCGAGAGAAGGATCGCGTGCCGTGCCTCCGGCATCTTCACGACCTCGTCGAGCATCCAGCCGAGCTCGTTGTTTATGTGGTCGTTCATGCCTGGCGATTCCCTTCTTCGGTTTGGGGGGCGGCGTCCTGGTTACCGGCGCGGCCCGAGCGGGTTCCACGTGCGAACGCACCCATGCGGGAGGCCGTCTCCTCGGCCGAACGGACACGGTGCGCGCCGGTGTCGGACTCCGGGGCGGCAGCCGTGGGCCAGTCGTCCGCCGGCCGCTGAGCGGTGGGCTGCCGGCGGCGGCGCTTGGGCAGTCCACCGGCCGTGGAGCCGTACGTACGTGACGCTTCGTCGAGCGCCGTCGGCAGCCCTCCGCTCAGCGCGGAGGGCGCCTGGTCCGCCGGGGCGGGCGCGGCCTGCTGGGGCGCGGGCTGCTGAGGGACGGCCTGCTGGTGTACGGCCTGCTGGTGTACGGCCTGCTGGGGCACCTGCCCCGCGGCGGGCTCGGTGCGGCGGGCGGCGCGGGTCTTGCGGGTCGGCAGGGAGGGGAGGGTGCGCAGGCCCGACTGCTGGGGCTCTGGCTGCGCGGCCGCCCGACCACCCGGCTCCTCGGCATCGACGTGCGTGAGCAGCGCCGTGGGCAGGAAGAGCACGGCGCGCACACCGCCGTACGGGGACCTGGTGTCCACGGAGACGCTGAAGCCGTAGCGCGCGGCGAGCAGGCCGATGACGGCGAAGCCGAACTGCGGCGGGTCGCCGAGCCGGGCGACGTCCACGGCGCGCTCTCCGGACAGCAGCGCGGCGGCGCGCTGCACCTCCAGGCCGTCCATGCCGACGCCGGCGTCGTCGATCACGATGACCGCGCCGTTGTGCACCGGCTGCAGGCTGACCTCGACGTTGGTATTGGGCTGCGAGTGGCGGGCGGCGTTGTCCAGGAGCTCCGCGACGGCGAGCACCACCGGCTCCACCGCCCGGCTCACCACGGCGACGTCGACCAGGGCGTGCACCTGGACCCGGCGGTAGTCACGGATCCGGGACTTGGCGCCCCGTACGACATCGGTCAGCGGGGAGGACACCCGCTGGCGGCCGGGCCAGGATCCGCAGAGCACGGCGATGGCCTGGGCGCGGCGGCCGAACTGCGAGTTGGCGTGGTCGATCTCCAGGAGGTCCCGGAGCACATCCGGGTTGTCGTGCCGGTCCTGCATCTGGGAGATCGACAGCTGCTGTTCGTTGGCCAGCCCCTGAAGGGCGCGCATCGACGCCTTGAGCGCCGCCTTCGCCGAGGCGTCGGCCCTCGCCTGTGCCTTGTCCACAGCGCGGGTGAACAGTTCCACGACTCCGTGCAGACTCTGCGCGAAGGCGGTACCGGCCAGCCTTTCGTCCCTCAGCCCGGGCAGCGGCGAGGGGTGGCTGAGCGCGTCCGCGATGACCGGAAGGCGGACCTCGACGAGGTGCTGGAGCTCTTCGTCGCGCGACTTCAGGCTGTCCTCGAGCGTGGCGTTACGCCTGCGCACGCCGGCGGTGATCGTTCGCTGGCGCATCAGCAGGACGAAGACGACAAGCACGACAACGCCCAGGCACCAGCTCACCGCCTCCCATATGTGATCTGTCATCAGAAACCTCGTGCCAGGAGAACGCGGGCGCGGAAGGAACGATTCAGTGCCCTGATGTCCCGTCCGGAAACGGAATACGGCGATCATCTTAGCCACGCCCGCGACCGGGCGCCCGATACCCGCAACAACATTCGAACTGTCAGGGCACTATTGCCAATCCCGGTGAAGATCTCATGAAGATCGGGAAGGCCGCGGGAAGGTGGCGGCCCCTCAGCCCGGGACAAATGCGGCCACGCCGCCATCTTGGCGCGATGCTGCTGAGTCGCGCGTTCCGGCTCTCGGCGACACGCCGAGGGGGGAGCGGAGGAAGCGCGGCGGGGCCGCTCGCGCACCACCGGAACGTTCGCAAGCGGCGGTCACTGTTCCGGGGCGGCGCTGGAGCGCCGACGCCCTCTTGTACGCCGTACAGCTCCAGCCCTCCACCCGGACCTGAGCAGCGGACTCGGGCCAGTCACACAAGTGCGGATACGGTGGTGACAGACGCCGTGGCGGACAGCCTTCCGCTGCCCCGCGGCCTCGACATCGGGGCCCCTCTCCGCTGTCGCCCCGTAGGCCTGGAAGGAAGATGTGAGCAGGGTGTTTGTGCGGTTCAGCACGGCAATCAGGAGTGCGGGGTAGTCGCATGCATATCGTGATCATGGGCTGCGGCCGGGTGGGGGCGGCACTCGCCCAGACCCTGGAACGACAGGGACACACCGTCGCCGTCGTCGACCAGGACCCGACCGCCTTCCGCCGCCTCGGCGCCGGCTTCGGCGGACGCCGGGTGACCGGCGTCGGCTTCGACCAGGACACCCTGCGCGAGGCGGGCATCGAGGAGGCCGGTGCCTTCGCCGCGGTCAGCAGCGGCGACAACTCCAACATCATCGCGGCCCGGGTGGCGCGCGAGATGTTCGGCATCGAGAACGTGGCGGCCCGCATCTACGACCCCCGGCGCGCCGAGGTCTACCAGCGGCTCGGCATCCCGACCGTGGCCACCGTGCGGTGGACCGCGGACCAGATGCTGCGGCGGCTGCTGCCGTCCGGCGCGGAGCCGCTGTGGCGGGACCCGAGCGGCGGGGTGCAGCTCGCCGAGGTGCACACCTCCCCCGCCTGGGTGGGCCACAAGGTCAGCAAGCTGCAGGAGGAGACCGGCGTGCGCGTCGCGTTCCTCACCCGGCTCGGCGAGGCGATGCTGCCGACCTCCGAGACGGTGCTGCAGGAGGGCGACCTGGTCCACGTGATGATGCGCACCGACGAGGTGGAGAAGGTCGAAGCGTCTTTCGACGAGGGACCCGAGGAGGGCGGTCGGTGAGTGACGCGCGCACGGCCGCCGGGCCGCACACGACAGCGAAAGCCGCACCTCTGCGCCGTGCGGGCGACAGAAACATCAGCCGCTGGCGCGGCGGGGCGAACAAGGAGGCGCTGTGAGGGTTGCGATTGCCGGGGCGGGCGCCGTGGGGCGTTCCATCGCGGGCGAGCTGCTGGAGAACGGGCACGAGGTGCTGCTCATCGACAAGGCGCCGACGGCCATCTCGGTGGAGCGGGTGCCGCAGGCCGAGTGGCTGCTCGCCGACGCCTGCGAGATCACCTCGCTGGACGAGGCCGCGCTGCAGCGCTGCAATGTGGTGATCGCGGCGACCGGTGACGACAAGGTCAACCTGGTCGTCTCGCTCCTCGCGAAGACCGAGTACGGGGTGCCGCGGGTGGTCGCCCGGGTCAACAACCCCAAGAACGAGTGGCTGTTCAACGAGGCGTGGGGCGTCGATGTCGCGGTCTCCACGCCGCGCCTGATGTCGGCGCTGGTCGAGGAGGCGGTGAGCGTCGGCGACCTGGTGCGGCTGCTGCGCTTCAGCCACGGCGACGCCAACCTGGTGGAGCTGACGCTGCCGCCGGAGGCGGCGCTGGCCGGCACCCGGGTCGGGGACGTGGAGTGGCCGGAGGACACCTCGCTGGTCACCATCATCCGGGGCACGCGCGTGCTGACCCCGAGCAAGGACGACGTCCTGGAGGCGGGTGACGAGCTGCTGTTCGTCGCGGCGCAGGCCCGCGAGGAGCAGCTGGAGGAACTGCTGTCCGTCCAGCGCGCGGACGCCTCCTAGGCGCCCCCTTACGCGACAAAGCGCCGGGCGGGCCGATGGCCCGCCCGGCGCTTCGCTGTGGTCTCGCTGTGGGCCGCTGCGGGCCCGCTGCGGCCGTTCAGGGGCGCGGCGGATAGCGCCGGTCCGCGGGCTCCTGCTGGGTCTCGGTGACGATCTGGTCGGCCCACTCCGCCAGCAGCGGGTCGCCGACCTTCTGAACCTGGGCCTCGGCTTCGGCCTTCGCCCGCTCGCGCTCGCGCTCCGCCTGCTCCTCCGCCTCCATCTCCGCGATCACGTCGATCGGCGGCGGGGCCTTGGCGAGGAATATCCACGTCAGATAGACGCAGAGCAAGAACGGCGGAATGCCGAGCGCGACCTTGACCCAGCCGAGCTGGGTGGCGTCCCCCCACCAGTACAGCGGGAAGAGGATCGCGGACTTGGCGAGCAGGATGAGTCCCCACGCCCAGGTGGACTTGGTGTACGCACGGAACCGGCCGGGGTTGCGGGTGCGCCAGGAGAGGTTCTCCTTGAGCATCGGCCCGAGCAGCACGCCGATCAGCGGATAGCGGAAGATCGCCGAGAGGATGTAGGCGATCGCCAGGCCCAGGGTGTAGAGCATGCCCGGCAGATAGAAGTTCTTCGCGTCGCCGGACATCATCGCGAAGATCGCGCCGAAGGCGACCCCGAAGACCCCGCTGAAGGCGTGCTTGAGGGTCTCCTTACGGATCAGCCGGGTCAGCGCGAGGAGCACCGTGAGCCCCAGCGCCGCCAGGGCCGCGAGGTGGATGTCGCGCTTGATCGTGTAGAGCAGGACGAAGACCAGTCCGGGGACGGTGGTGTCGACCATGCCCCGTACCCCGCCGAACGCCTCCAGGAGCGCGGTGTCCGCCGCCGCTCTGCTCTGCGCGGCGGCCGCGGAGTCCTCTTCGGCCGCCGTCGGCTCGTCGTCTGTCGTCACCGGCTACTCCTGTCCGAGCGGTCGGAGTTCGTACTTGGGGTTGAAGAGCACCCGGCGGCCGTGGCTCATGGAGATCCGGCCGGTGGCGATCAGCTTGCGGCCCGGCTCGATCCCGAGGATGGAGCGGCGGCCCAGCCACACCACGTCCAGGGCGGCGGTGCCGTCGAAGAGCTCCGCCTCCAGGGCCGGCACCCCGGCCCGCGGCCGCAGTGTGACGGTGCGCAGTGTACCGGTCACCTTGACTATCTGCCGGTCTCCGCAATCGCCGATCTTGGTGCAGCCGGCGGCCTCGGCGTCCTGCTGCAGCTCCGCGGAGTGAAGCTCCTCCTGGGAACTCGACAGCCGGTCCAGCATTCTCCGGAAGCGGCCGGCCGGCTTGTCGGATTTACCAGGGGGCTCGTCTACGGCACTCATACGGCCAGCGTACCGGGAGCCCTCATAGGGGTCGCCGCCCGAACCGCGCGCACGGCGCTCAGCGTTCGAAGCGGTAGCCCATGCCCGGCTCGGTGACGAAGTGGCGCGGGTGCGAGGGGTCGGCCTCCAGCTTGCGGCGCAGCTGGGCCATGTAGACCCGCAGATAGTTGGTCTCGGTGCCGTACGACGGGCCCCAGACCTCCTGCAGCAGCTGCTTCTGGCTGACCAGCCGGCCCGTGTTGCGGACCAGGACCTCCAGCAGGTGCCATTCGGTGGGCGTCAGCCGGACGTCCGCGCCGCCGCGGTTGACCTTCTTGGCGGCCAGGTCGACCGTGAACCCCTCGGTCTCCACGACCGCGGCGCCCCCGGCCGCGCCGACGGGCTCGGCGCGGCGGACGGCGGCGCGCAGCCGGGCCAGCAGTTCGTCCATGCCGAAGGGTTTGGTGACGTAGTCGTCGGCCCCGGCGTCGAGGGCCTCGACCTTCTCGTCCGAGGTCTGGCGCGCCGAGAGAACGAGGATCGGGACCCGGGTCCAGCCCCGCAGCCCCCTGATCACCTCGACGCCGTCCATATCGGGCAGACCCAGGTCGAGCACGACCACGTCGGGGTGACGGGTGGCGGCGAGCCGGAGGGCGGTGGCGCCGTCGGAGGCGGCGTCGACCTCGTAGTCACGCGCCTTCAGGTTGATCACGAGGGCGCGCACGATCTGCGGCTCGTCGTCCACCACGAGCACCCGGTTCATCTGACGGCCTGCCTTTTCGTTTCGTTGTGGTCCGTGGTCGCTGATCACGAGGTGACCTGGGCGGGCAGTGGGGAGCCGGCCGGCGCGCGGCCCGCGGCGGCCCGCAGGGTGAGCACCATGGTCATCCCGCCGCCGGGGGTGTCCTCGGCGGCCAGCCGGCCGCCCATCGCCTCCACGAAGCCCCGGGCGACCGCGAGCCCGAGGCCGACCCCCGCGCCGCGCGGGGCGTCGCCGTACCGCTGGAACGGCTCGAAGATGCGGTCCTTGGCGCTGTCGGGGACGCCGGGGCCGCGGTCGGCGACGCGCAGCTCGACACGGTCGGCCAGGGCGCTGGCGGACACCAGGACGGGCAGGCCGTCCGGGCTGTACTTCACGGCGTTCTCCACGATGTTGGCGACGCTGCGCTCCAGCAGGCCGGGGTCGACCGCGACCATCGGCAGCTCCTCGGGGATGTCGAGGCTGACGCCGGTCTCCGGGACGCCGACCAGGGCCATCGGGACCACCTCGTCGAGGTCGATCTCGCGGATCAGCGGCGTGACGGTGCCGGTCTGCAGCCGGGACATGTCGAGGAGGTTGCCGACCAGGTGGTCGAGGCGGTCGGCGCCCTCCTCGATGCCCTCCAGCAGCTCGGCCTCGTCCTCGGGCGACCAGGCGACGTCGTCGGAGCGCAGCGAGGTCACGGCCGCCTTGATGGCCGCGAGGGGGGTGCGCAGGTCGTGGCTGACGGCGGCCAGCAGCGCGGTGCGGATGCGGTTGCCCTCGGCGAGGTCCCGGGCCCGCTCGGCCTCGAGGGCCAGCCGCTGCCGGTCCAGGACCACGGCGGCCTGGGCGGCGAAGGCCGCGAGCACCCGCCGGTCCTCGGCGGGCAGCACCCGGCCGGAGAGCGCGAGCGCCATGTGGTCGCCGACCGGCATGTCGACGTCCGCGTCCTCGGGCCGCTCGGGCAGCGGCGCTCCCCCGTTGCCGCCGACGCTGCCCGCGCAGGTCCAGGGGGCCACGTCGCTCTCCCGCTCCAGCAGGGCGACAAAGTCCATGCCGAAGGTCTCGCGGACCCGCTCCAGGAGCGCCTCCAGGCTGGTCTCGCCGCGCAGCACGCTGCCGGCGAGGAAGGACAGCACCTCGGATTCGGCGCGCAGCCGGGCGGCCTGGTGGGTGCGGCGCGCGGCGAGGTCGACGACGGAGGCCACACAGACGGCCACGGCCACGAAGACCACGATGGCGAAGATGTTCTGCGGGTCGGCGATGGTGAGGGTGTGGGTGGGCGGGGTGAAGTAGTAGTTGAGCAGCAGCGAGCCGACGGCCGCCGAGCCGAGGGCCGGCAGCAGCCCGCCGAGCAGCGCCGCCACCACGGTGAGGAACAGGAACAGCAGCACCTCGTTGGCGAAGCCCGGCCCGCTGTCGGAGGCGAGCGCGCGGCCCACGTGGGTGAGCAGCACGGTGAGCAGGACCGGCCCGGCCACCGCCACCAGCCAGCCCGCGATCAGCCGGGCGCGGCCGAGCCGGGCGCCGCGCGCGACGGGCAGACCGCGGCCCTTGGCGACCTCGTCGTGGGTGACGATGTGCACATCGAGGTCGGGCCCGGAGTCGCGGGCGACGGTGGCGCCCACCCCGGGCCCGAAGACGTACTGCCAGGCCTTGCGGCGGCTGGAGCCGAGCACGATCTGGGTGGCGTTGACCCCGCGCGCGAAGTCCAGCAGCGCGCGGGGGATGTCCTCCCCTATGACGTGGTGGAAGGTGCCGCCCAGGTCCTCGACGAGGGTGCGCTGGACCGCGAGCTCCTTGGGCGAGGCCGAGGTCAGGCCGTCGCTGCGGGCGATGTAGACGGCGAGGACCTCGCCGCCGGACCCCTTGGCCGCCATCCGGGCGGCGCGGCGGATGAGGGTGCGCCCCTCGGGGCCGCCGGTGATGCCGACGACGATGCGCTCGCGGGCCTGCCAGGTGGAACGGATGCTGTGCTCGGAACGGTACTGCTGGAGGTACTCGTCGACCCGGTCCGCCGTCCACAGCAGGGCCAGTTCGCGCAGCGCGGTGAGGTTGCCGGGCCGGAAGTAGTTGGACAGCGCGGCGTCGATCTTGTCCAGCTGGTAGATGTTGCCGTGCGCCATCCGGCGGCGCAGCGCCTGGGGCGACATGTCGACCAGCTCGATCTGGTCGGCGCGGCGGACGACCTCGTCGGGCACGGTCTCCCGCTGCCGTACCCCCGTTATCGACTCCACCACGTCGCCCAGCGACTCCAGGTGCTGGATGTTGAGGTTGGAAACAACATTGATCCCCGCCCGCAGCAGCTCCTCGACGTCCTGCCAGCGCTTGGCGTTCCGGGAGCCGGGGACATTCGTGTGGGCGAGTTCGTCGACGAGGACGACGGCGGGGCGGCGGGCCAGGACCGCGTCCACGTCCATCTCGGTGAAGCGGGCCCCGCGGTACTCCATCTCCCGGCGGGGCACCTCCTCGAGGCCGCGCAGCATCACCTGGGTGCGCGGGCGGCCGTGGTGCTCGACGAAGCCGACGACGAGGTCGGTGCCCCGCTCGGCCCGCCGGTGTCCCTCGGACAGCATGGCGTACGTCTTGCCGACGCCCGGCGCCGCGCCGAGGTAGATCCGAAGCTTGCCACGTGCCATGGTTTCATTTTCCCTGGTGGACGTTTCCCCTGATGCGCGCCTGGTTTTCGGCGGGGGTGTCAGTGTGCGTCGGCGGGGGTGTCAGTGTGCGGCGAGCTCGCGCACCGCGATGTTCAGTTTCAGCACGTTGACGTGGGGCTCGCCGAGAAAGCCGAGGATACGGCCGTCGGTGTGGTCCTCGACCAGCTTCCTGACCCTGTCCTCGGGCAGTCCGTTGGCCTTGGCCACGCGGGCCGCCTGGAGCCTGGCGTAGGCCGGGGAGATGTCCGGGTCGACGCCGGAGGCCGAGGCCGTGACCGCGTCCACCGGGACGGCCGCCGGGGGGACCCCGTTGAACTCGGCCACCCGCGCCCTGCGGTCCTTGACCGCCCGCAGCAGCACCTCGCTGTCCGCGGCGAGGTTGGAGGCGCCCGAGACAACGATCTTGTACTGGGTGTTGTAGACGTTGGTGCCCGCCGCCGACGGCCGCGGCTGGAAGTACCGGGGATCGGGCAGCGGATTGCCGTCCTTGTCCTTCTCGGCCGGCTTGTCGAGGTTATAGGTCTGGCCGATCAGCTCGGAGCCGACCACCTTGCCGTGCGCCTTCACTTCCGAGCCGTTGGCCTGGGCGTGGAAGGCGGCCTGGGCGATGCCGGTGACCACGAGCGGGTAGGCGACGCCGCAGACGAGGGTGAGCACCAGCAGCGCGCGGAATCCCGCCCCCACCAGTCGGGCCGTGCCGCGTACGGAGTTGTTCATGTCGTCACCCGATCCCGGGGATCATTGAGATGAGCAGGTCGATGAGTTTGATGCCGATGAACGGCGCGATCAGGCCGCCGAGGCCGTAGATGCCGAGGTTGCGGCGGAGCATCCGGTCGGCGCTCACCGGCCGGTAACGCACGCCTTTGAGGGCCAGCGGCACCAGGGCGATGATGATCAGGGCGTTGAAGATGACCGCGGAGAGGATCGCGGACTGGGTGGACGCCAGGCCCATGACATTCAGCCTGCCCAGGCCGGGGTAGGCCGCGGCGAACATCGCGGGGATGATCGCGAAGTACTTGGCGACGTCGTTGGCGATCGAGAAGGTGGTCAGCGCGCCGCGCGTGATCAGCAGCTGTTTGCCGATCTCGACGATCTCGATCAGCTTGGTCGGGTTGGAGTCCAGGTCCACCATGTTCCCGGCCTCCTTGGCGGCCGAGGTGCCGGTGTTCATGGCCACGCCGACGTCCGCCTGGGCGAGCGCGGGGGCGTCGTTGGTCCCGTCGCCCGTCATCGCGACCAGCTTGCCGCCGGCCTGCTCCCGCTTGATGAGCGCCATCTTGTCCTCGGGTGTGGCCTCGGCCAGGAAGTCGTCGACCCCCGCCTCGTCGGCGATCGCCCGGGCGGTCAGCGGGTTGTCGCCCGTGATCATCACAGTCTTGATGCCCATGCGGCGCAGCTCCTCGAACCGCTCCCGCATGCCCTCCTTGACGACGTCCTTGAGGTGGATGACGCCGAGCACCCGCGGGCCCTCGGCGTCCTCGGCCGCGACGAGCAGCGGGGTGCCGCCGGCCGCCGAGATGGCGTCGACGGTCTCCTGGGCGTCGGGCGGGACCGTGCCGTCGCGCTCGGTCACCCAGGCGGTGACGGCCGCGGCCGCGCCCTTGCGGACCCGCCGTACGGACCCGTCGGCCTCGGTGAGGTCCACCCCGGACATCCGGGTCTGGGCGGTGAAGGGTACGAACGTCGAAGAGGCAGGGTGGCCCAGCTCTCCCTCGTGCCGCGCCCGCAGCCCGTACGCCTCCTGGGCGAGGACCACCACCGAGCGGCCCTCGGGCGTCTCGTCGGCCAGTGAGGACAGCTGGGCGGCGTCGGCGAGCTCCTCCTCGGCCGCCCCGCCCACCGGCACGAACTCCGCCGCCTGGCGGTTGCCGAGGGTGATGGTGCCGGTCTTGTCGAGCAGCAGCGTGGACACATCGCCCGCCGCCTCCACGGCGCGCCCCGACATGGCGAGCACATTGCGCTGGACGAGCCGGTCCATGCCGGCGATGCCGATCGCGGACAGCAGGGCGCCGATGGTGGTCGGGATGAGACAGACCAGCAGCGCGGTGAGCACGATCATCGTCTGCTCGGCCTTCGCGTAGATCGCGAACGGCTGCAGGGTGACGACCGCGAGCAGGAAGACGATGGTGAGCGAGGCGAGCAGGATGTTCAGCGCGATCTCGTTCGGCGTCTTCTGCCGGGCGGCACCCTCGACGAGGTTGATCATCCGGTCGATGAAGGTCTCGCCCGGCTTTGTGGTGATCTTGATGACGATGCGGTCGGAGAGCACCTTGGTGCCGCCGGTCACCGCGCACCGGTCGCCCCCGGACTCCCGGATGACGGGTGCCGACTCGCCCGTGATGGCGGACTCGTCGACGGACGCGACGCCCTCGATGACGTCCCCGTCGCCCGGGATGACGTCCCCCGCCTCGCAGACCACCAGGTCGCCGACGCTCAGCCCGGCCCCGGGCACCCGCTCCTCGCCTTCGCCCCGGCCCACGAGGCGGCGTGCGACGGTGTCGGTCTTGGCCTTGCGCAGGGTGTCCGCCTGCGCCTTGCCGCGGCCCTCCGCGACCGCCTCGGCCAGGTTGGCGAAGACGACGGTGAGCCACAGCCAGGTGGTGATCGCCCAGCCGAACCAGTCGCCCGGGTGGACGCAGGCCAGCACGGTGGTCAGCACCGAGCCGATCTCGACCACGAACATGACCGGGGACTTGGCCATGATCCTCGGGTCGAGCTTCCGGAACGCGTCCGGCAGCGAGCCGATCAGCTGCCCCGGGTCGAACAGGCCGCCGGAGACCCGGCCGCCGCTCGCCTGGGGCGCTTCCGGCCGCTCGTCCTGGGGTGCCAGGGGCATCGGGGTGGTGGTCGTGCTCATGAGAGTCCCTCCGCCATCGGGCCAAGGGCCAGCGCCGGGAAGTAGGTCAGTCCGGTGATGATCACAATCGCGCCCACGAGCACCCCGGTGAACAGGGGCTTCTCGGTGCGCAGGGTGCCCGCGGTCTCGGGGATCGGCTTCTGCTCGGCGAGCGAGCCGGCCAGCGCCAGGACGAACACCATGGGCAGGAAGCGGCCGAGCAGCATCGCGAGGCCGATCGTGGTGTTGTACCACTGGGTGTTGGCGTTCAGGCCGGCGAAGGCGGACCCGTTGTTGTTGGCGCCGGAGGTGAAGGCGTACAGCACCTCGGAGAAGCCGTGCGCCCCGCTGTGGTGCGCCGAGTCCGACGCGGTGTTGAGGATCGAGTCCGGCGGGGTGGACAGCGCCATCGACACGGCCGTGAAGCCGAGCGCGAGGGTCGGGGTGATGAGGATGTAGCAGGCGGCGAGCTTGATCTCGCGGGTGCCGATCTTCTTGCCCAGGTACTCGGGCGTCCGGCCGACCATGAGACCGGCGATGAAGACCGCGATGACGGCCATGATCAGCATGCCGTAGAGGCCGGAGCCGACGCCGCCCGGGGCGATCTCGCCGAGCATCATGCCGAGCAGGGCGATGCCGCCGCCGAGGCCGGTGAAGGAGGAGTGGACGGAGTCCACGGCACCGGTCGAGGTCAGCGTCGTGCTCGTCGCGAAGATCGCCGAGGCGCCGACGCCGAAGCGCTGCTCCTTGCCCTCCATAGCGCCGCCCGCCGCCTGGAGCGCCGGACCGCTGTGGTGGAACTCCGTCCACATCATCAGCGCGGTGAAGCCGAGCCAGATCAGGCCCATGGCGGCGAGGATCGCGTAGCCCTGCCGGACGTTCCCGACGAGCTTGCCGAAGGTGCGGGTCAGTGAGAACGGGATGGCGAGGATCAGGAAGATCTCGAAGAGGTTGGTGAAGGCGTTCGGGTTCTCGAAGGGGTGGGCGGAGTTGGCGTTGAAGATGCCTCCGCCGTTGGTGCCGATCTCCTTGATGGCCTCCGTCGAGGCCACGGCGCCGCCGTTCATCTGTTGGCTGCCGCCGGTGAGCTGCCCCACCTCGTGGATGCCGGCGAAGTTCTGGATGGCGCCACAGGCGACCAGCACCACCGCGGCGACGACCGAGAGCGGGATGAGGATGCGTACGGTGCCCCGTACCAGATCGGCCCAGAAGTTGCCGAGCTCTCCGGTGCGCGAGCGGGCCAAGCCCCGTACGAGCGCGATGGCCACCGCGATGCCGACGGCCGCGGAGAGGAAGTTCTGCACCGCGAGGCCGGCCGTCTGGACGACGTGGCCCATGGACTGCTCGCCCGCGTACGACTGCCAGTTGGTGTTGGAGACGAAGGACGCGGCGGTGTTGAACGCCTGGTGCGGGCTGATCGGGGTGAAGCCGAGCGACAGCGGCAGCTGGCCCTGGAGGCGCTGCAGCAGGTACAGGAAGAGCACGCTCACCGCGGAGAAGGCGAGCACCCCGCGCAGATATGCGGGCCAGCGCATCTCGGTGCCCGGGTTCGCGCCGATGGAGCGGTAGATCCACTTCTCGACGCGGAGGTGCTTGTCGGAGTTGTAGACGGCGGCCATGTAGTCGCCGAGGGGTCGGTACACCAGCGCGAGCGCAGCGATGAGGGCGACGAGCTGGAGTACCCCAGCGAGTTCGGAACTCATCGAGCCCGCCGCCGCGGCTGTCGGCACCTCAGAACCTCTCCGGGAAGACGAGAGCGAGGACCAGGTAGCCCAGGAGGGCGACGGCCACGACCAGACCCACGACGTTTTCGGCGGTCACAGCTTCGTCACCCCCTTGGCGACGAGCGCCACCAGCGCGAAGACCGCGATGGTGGCGGCGACGAAGGCCAGATCGGCCATCGTGTGCTCCTAGAGGTTCGGAGAGGAAGTGACCCCTTGAGGAAACCTCCCTTCCGACCGCTTTTGATCGCCGTTGACGGCTCTCTGACGGCTACGGCCGCGCTGTTGACGCTTCCCTTACGCACGCAGGCCGGTCTCTTTCGCACACAAGCCGGTGGGCCGCACTCCGAGGGAGGGAGTGCGGCCCACCGGCGCTGCTGGCGTCAGGCTCTGCCGACGACCTGGATCAGCCGGATGCCAGCGAGCAGCCCGCCAGGGCGTCGAGACCAGAGGGGGCGGTCGCGCCCTGGCGGGAGATCGAGATGCGGATACGGTCGATCGTCGAGGCGCGCTTGCCCTCCAGCGGGCCGAGGATCGCGTTCTGTACGAAGTTCGGGCCGCCCTGGCCCACGGACGAGGCCAGCCGCTTGTTCGCCTCGTCGATCTGCGTCTGCAGCAGCGTCAGGTTGCGATCCACCTCCGCCTGGGCCTTGGCGGGCACAGCGCCGACCTTCGAGGCGACGTCCGGACAGCTGATCGACTGCCCGGTCCCGGTCCCGGCCCCGGCGTCCGAGCCCGCGCCGTCCTCCGCCCCGGAGCCCGGATCCGTGGGTTCGGCCGTGGCCGGAGCGGACGCGGAGGGCTCCGCCGCGCCGCCGGAGCCCGCGTCGGAGCCCTCCCCCGCACCTGCGGCACCGCCCAGGGAGCACTCGGCGAGCGCGTCCAGGCCTTGCGGCTTCTCGGCCTGACGGCCGATGGAGATCGCGATGCGGTCCAGGGTGGACTTACGCTTGTCCGCCAGGGGGCCGAGGATCGCGTTCTGTACGAAGTTCGGGCCGCCCTGGCCCACGGACGAGGCCAGCCGCTTGTTCGCCTCCTCGATCTGCGTCTGCAGCAGCACCAGGTTGCGGTCCACCTCCGCCTTGGCCTTGGCGGGGATCTCGGGAAGCGAGCCCGTCACATCGGGGCAGCTGATGGTGGATGCCGCTTTGGTGCTCGCATTGTTGCTCGCTCCCGAGCCATCCTGCCCGGCCATGGCGGCTCCCACCGCGACGGCCGCGCAGGTGACACCGCCGATGGCGCCAACAACCATGACTCGCCGGCGGTGCAGTAACGGAAGGCCACGGGACATCTGATCACCTCGTGAGGTCACAAACAGCACGGTCTACTGGTGGCGCCCCGTCCTGCCCCTGCTCCGGGTCGCTCAAGGTCTCGCGCCCATCAGTACGGGCGGGGTGACGGCTGTGTTCAACGTGCCCTCAGAAAAAATCTCTCCCGGGAAAAGCCCGAGGGGCCCGGGAGACTGGCTCCCGGGCCCCTCGGACTCGGACGGCGACAGCGACATCGCGCAGAGCGCGGACGCTCAGCGCACCTCGCTGATCTCCGGGCCGCGCTGCAGCCGGTCGGCGCCCCCCGCGAACCGCGAGCCCTGCGCCTCCTCCTGCTGCACCCCGTCGGGCACCATCTGCGCGTCGTCCGGCAGCTTCAGGACGATCGGATCGCGCGGGGCCATCGGACCGTCGCCGCGCACCACGACCGTGTCCCGGAAGATCGCTTCCAGCAGACTGCCCGTCTCGGGCTGCACCGCGCCCTGCCCGGAGATCACCCCGCGCAGGAACCAGCGCGGCCCGTCCACGCCGACGAAGCGGACCACCTGCACGCCGTTCTTGCCGTCCGGCAGCTGCACCGGCACCTGGGCGCGCAGCTCCCAGCCGAGCGGCCCCTCGACCTCGTCGACGACCCCGCCCTGCTGGGTGATGCCGGTGGCGATCTCGTCGCGCACCTCGCCCCAGATGCCTTCCTTCTTGGGCGCGGCGAACGCCTGGAGCTGGACGGCACTGTCCCGCAGCACCACGGTCGAGGCGACGATCGCGTCCCCCGCGACCTCCACCCGCAGCTCCATGCCCTCGACACCGGGCACGAACATGCCGCCCAGGTCCACCCGGCCCTCGCCCGGCTCACGCACCTCGGATACGTCCCACGGCCCTTCGGGACGCGGCGCCGGGGGCAGGCTCACCCTCTCGGCGACGGCGTCCTCGTCAAGGTCCGCGGCGGCATCCCCGTCCTCGGCGCCTTCGGCGTTTTCGGCCAACTCCTCGGAGGCCACGTCGAGCGGCTCGACGTCCTCCTTGCTGCGCTTGCGGCGACGTCCGAACACGTCATCGTCCTTCCCGGTCGGAACCGACCGAAGCGTAACTAGTCCCGCCCATAGCTCTACCCGTTGAACCATCCACTGCGGCATGACCGCCGGTGGACCCGAAGCCCCCGTCGGCCCGCGCCGAACCGGGAAGCTCCGCCACCTCGTGGAAGCGCACCTTCTCGACCTGCTGGACGATCAGTTGGGCGACCCGGTCGTAGCGCTCGAACCGCACACTCTCGCGCGGGTCCAGGTTGACCACGATCACCTTGATTTCTCCACGGTACCCGGCATCAATGGTCCCGGGCGCATTCACCATGGCGACCCCGCAACGGGCGGCGAGTCCGGACCTCGGATGCACGAAGGCGGCATACCCGTCCGGGAGCGCGATAGACACTCCGGTCGGCAGTACCGCGCGCTCACCCGGGGCGAGCTCGGCCGCCTGTGTGGTGACGAGGTCGGCACCGGCGTCGCCGGGATGGGCGTACGCGGGGATCGGCACCTCGGGGTCCACCCGGCGGATCAACACATCTACGGGCGTCACGGTCACGCCTTCCCCTCTGCCTTTGCCTGTGCCTTTGCCTGTGCCCGCTTCTCCGGCCGCGGGCCGCTCACGGATTCACCTCGAACGCGCGCGCGACCTTCACCTGGTCCGGGTCGGCGAGCGCCGCGTCGATCTCCTCCGACCGGCCGTTCTTGATGAAGTGATCGACCTTGACCTCTATGAAGAGCGCGTCGGCGCGCACCGCGACCGGGCCGTCCGGGCCGCCGATCCGGCCCGTGGCCGTGGAGTAGATCTTGCGCCCGTGCACCGCCGTCACCCGCGCGTCCAGGTGCAGCACGGCGCCGACGGGCACCGGCTGGAGGAAGTCCGTCTCCAGCCGTCCGGTCACCGCGATGACCCGCTGCAGCCAGCTGAGCGACCTGAGCGTCTCGTCCAGCGCCGAGGTCAGCACCCCGCCGTGAGCGAGGCCCGGCGCGCCCTGGTGGCCGGGGCGTACCGTGAACTCGGCCGTGACGCTCACGCCTTCGCCGGCCCGGGGCTCAAGACCGAGACCGTGCTCCTGGCCGCAGCCGAAGCACCCCTCGTAGTGCGCCCCGAGGGCCTCCCCGGGCGCGGGGGCGTCGGGGTGCCGTACGGGTGCCCTGGCGCCGTCCGGCGGCTTCAGCGCGGTCTTTGCTCCACTCACATCGGCTGACCTTACCCGCGCCGGAAGCGCCGGTCGGCGGCCATGCCAAGCTTGGGCCCATGCAGTCTTACGAAGAACGCCTGACCGCACCCCGTTCATGGTGGTTCATCGCATTTCTGGTCGGGGTCGCGACGGCGCTGATCCTGCTGCCGTTCGGGACGCTGCCGATGCTCGGCGGTCTGATCGGCGGGGCGGCGGCCGCGGCGGTCGTGGTGAGTGCCTACGGTTCGGTGCGGGTCCGGGTGGTGGCGGGCTCGCTGGTCGCCGGAGAGGCGAAGATCCCGGTGTCGGCGCTGGGCGCGGCCGAGGTGCTGGACCGCGACGAGGCGGCCGCCTGGCGCACCTACAAGGCCGATCCGCGGGCGTTCATGCTGCTGCGCAGCTACATCCCGACCGCACTGCGGGTGGAGGTCACCGATCCGCAGGACCCGACGCCGTACGTCTACGTCTCGACCCGCCATCCCGAGGCCCTGGCCGCCGCGCTCTCGGCCGTACGGGCGCAGTAGCCCGCCGGACCTGCGGGCGGGTGGGTCAGACCTCCAGCGGCGGAAGCGCGCCCCAGGGCACCTGCCGGGCGCGCAGATCCTTGCGGATCTTCCGGGCGAGCTTCTTGGTGTCGCGCCGGTTCATCGCGGCGCCCACGGTGGCGCCGATCATGAAGGGCGCGAGGTTCGGCAGATTGCGGAAGCTGCGCTTGAGGACCTGCTGTCGCAGCTCACGCTTCATCTGGACGCCGAGCGCGGCGTTCACACTCGCCGGGACGGCGGCGTCGATGCCGCGCTCCTCGGACCATGCCCCGAGGTAGGCGATGGCGCGCTGCCGGACGGTGCCGGGCGCGCGCACCCCGTAGACCTCATGGAGCTCGGCGATGAGCTTGATCTCTATCGAGGCGACGCCGATGATCTCGGCGGCCAGCTCGGTGGGCATGGCGGGCGGGACCGGCAGCATCGCCGCAGCGCCGACGCCCGCGCCCACGGTGGAGGTGCCGTTCGCGGCACCGGCCACCAGCTTGTCCGCGATCTCTTCCGGGCCGAGCCCGGGGAACTGCTCGCGCAGCGCGGCGAGGTCGCGGACCGGAATCCGCGGAGCGTTCGCGACGATCCGGTCGGCGACCGCGTAGACCCCCGCTCTGGCACGCTCGCCTCCCTTACGGGCACCTCGGCCGACAGCGGCCGCGAGCGAGGCCATCCGGCCTCGCTCGACGTGCGCGTCGGTCACGTCGCCATGCTCCGCATCCACGCCGGCCCCGCGGCTTACGCCGCGCAGTCGCGGCAGATCGGCTGGCCGTTCTTGGTCTCGTTGGCCAGCTGGCTGCGGTGATGCACGAGGAAGCAGCTCATGCAGGTGAACTCGTCGGCCTGGCGGGGCAGCACCCGCACGGACAGCTCCTCGTTGGAGAGGTCCGCGCCGGGCAGCTCCAAGCCCTCGGCCTGCTCGAACTCGTCCACGTCGACCGTCGACGCGGACTTGTCGTTCCGCCGGGCCTTCAGTTCCTCAATGCTGTCCTCGTTGACGTCGTCATCGGTCTTGCGTGGGGTGTCGTAGTCCGTTGCCATGTCGCTCTCCCCCTCTGGGTGTCTGCGGTGTCTCCAGCGCACGTAACGCGTGAGAGGCCGGACTTGTGCCCGACCCGAGGCGGAGATTTTGCCTCACATCAAGGTCTGTTACTCAATCGACACCCAACCGCACCCCTGAAGAAGTGATCGGCTTGGATGGCGATCGGGACCGTACACGGTCCGAATGTCGCACTCACATGCGCCCTCACGTGTACTTCCCGTGATCACGGCCTCCGGAAACCCGGACTTTCCCGGCTTTCCACCGACCGTGACGATCACACAGAGTATATGGCCTGAAATTCGTCCGTGTGATCGATCACACAGGATACAGGTGGGGGGCGGATCGCCAAAATTCCTCCCAAAGCGAACAGTGCACGGCGGTGTTCTGGAACTTCTCCCATTCTCTGCCGGTCTTTCAGACCGGGAGCACGACCCGCATCACCAGGCCGCCGCCGTCCCGCGGCTCCGCGGTGATCCGTCCGCCGTGCGCACGGGCCGCGGAGCGGGCGATCGACAGGCCGAGCCCGACGCCCTTGTCGCTGCCCGTACGCTCGGTGCGCAGCCTGCGGAAGGGCTCGAAGATGTTGTCCAGCTCGTACGCCGGGACCACCGGGCCGGTGTTCGCCACCACCAGCACCGCCTGCCCCGCCTGCCCCGCGCCTTCCTGCACCTCGGTGGTCACCTCCACCCAGCCGTCCTTGGGGATGTTGTACCGCACCGCGTTCTGGATGAGGTTCAGCGCGATCCGCTCCAGCAGCACTCCATTGCCCTGAACCACCGCGGGCCGCCGCACCCCCCGCACCTCCACGCCCTTGTCCTGCGCCTCCGTACGGACCTGCTCGAGCGCCTGGGAGGCGACCTCGGCGAGGTCCACGGGCTTGCGGTCGACGATCTCGTTGTCACTGCGGGCGAGCAGCAGCAGACCCTCCACCAGCTGCTCGCTGCGCTCGTTGGTGGCCAGCAGCGTCTTGCCGAGCTGGGTCAGATCGGGGGACGCCTGCGGGTCGGAGAGCTGCACCTCCAGCAGGGTGCGGTTGATCGCCAGCGGGGTGCGCAGCTCATGCGAGGCGTTGGCCACGAACCGCTGCTGGGCGGTGAACGCGCGGTCCAGGCGCTCCAGCATCTCGTCGAAGGTGTCGGCCAGCTCCTTCAGCTCGTCGTCCGGGCCGTCCAGCTTGATCCGGCGGGCCAGGTCCGACCCCGCGACCTGGCGCGCGGTGCGGGTGATCCGGCCGAGCGGCGAGAGCACCCGCCCGGCCATGGCGTAGCCGAACGCGAAGGCCAGCACGGCCAGGCCCAGCAGCGCCAGCAGCGACCGGCGCAGCAGGGCGTCGAGGGCGAGGGCGCGCTGGTGGTTCATGCACTGCGCCACCGCCTGGTTGAACAGCGTGGTGCTGCTCTGGCTGGGCAGCTCACAGCTGGGGTCGGTGAGGCTGTAGTCCATCTTGACGATCTGGAAGGGAAGCTTGCTGCTCCCTTGCAGGACGTCCGCCGCCAGCAGGTAGATGATCGTCAGCAGCACCACGCCGGCGATCAGGAACATCCCGCCGTACAGGAGGGTCAGCCGTATCCGGATCGTGGGGCGCAGCCAGGGGCGCGGACTCGACATCGGCCGCGGGTCCCAGCTGGGCTTGGGTGGTGCGGTGGGCGGAATCGGGGTCGTGGCCATGCCCGGTCAGATCCGGTAGCCGGAGCCGGGCACCGTGACGATCACCGCGGGCTCGCCGAGCTTGCGGCGCAGCGTCATGACGGTGACCCGGACCACGTTGGTGAACGGGTCGGTGTTCTCGTCCCACGCCTTCTCCAGCAGCTGCTCGGCGGAGACGACTGCGCCCTCGCTGCGCATGAGCACTTCGAGCACCGCGAACTCCTTGGGCGCCAGCTGGACCTCCCGGCCGTCCCGGAAGACCTCGCGGCGGTTGGGGTCCAGCTTGATCCCGGCGCGCTCCAGCACGGGCGGCAGGGCGACGGTGGTGCGGCGGCCGAGCGCCCGCACGCGAGCGATCAGCTCGCTGAAGGCGAAGGGCTTGGGCAGATAGTCGTCCGCGCCGATCTCCAGCCCCTCGACGCGGTCGCTGACGTCGCCGGAGGCGGTGAGCATCAGCACGCGGGTGGGCATGCCGAGCTCGACGAGTTTGCGGCACACGTCGTCGCCGTGAACCAGCGGGAGGTCCCGGTCGAGGACGACCACGTCGTAGTCGTTGACCGCGATCCGCTCCAAGGCGGCGGCCCCGTCGTACACGACGTCGACGGCCATGGCCTCCCGGCGCAGTCCGGTGGCCACCGCATCGGCGAGCAGTTGCTCGTCCTCGACGACGAGTACACGCACTTTCGTCAGTCCTTCCCTTGGGTGCCTTACGGGCGCGATGGAAAATGCCCGGCGGGCTCGATCCGGCCGGACTCGATCGGCGCCCGGCGCCTCCATCCTGCCTCGAAGGCTCATAAACCGGCGGTAAGGGGGATCCGGAAGGGTCTGCTCAAGATTCTTTTTCGGCAGAGGTTTCCCCTCGGGAAGCGATGGGGAGGACGACTGCACACCCGCGATCACGCCCTGTGTGTGGCATCCCACAAGCCTCTCTGCCATCAACAGGGACCACGCACGTGATCGTCCCGCCGTCGGCACACCCCCGTGCCACCGACCCACGACGAGGGGGCGCACATGGACGCGTTCACCGCAGGCATTCTGCAGCGTATAGAGACCACCAAGTCCGATCTCACCCGCGCCCGTGAGACGGGCGACGACTACCTTGCCGATGTCGAGCTGTCGGAGCTGGAGGACCTCCGCCGGCTGGCCGCCGAGCATGGCGTGGAGGTCGGCGCGATCGCCTGACGGCGATCTCCCGGCATCCGCGCTCACCAACCCTGCGACGCCCCGGCTGCCCTTGCGGCACCGGGGCGTCGCGCTGCGTTCAGGCCGCGTTCATGAGGTGCGGGCCCGGATCGGCGCCGTCAGTCGTGCCAGGCGCCCAGGTCCTCCAGGAGCCGCTGCAACGGCTCGAAGAGGCCGGGGGGCGCGGCGATGGTGAGCTCGCCCGAGGCCGGTACGCCCGGCCGGCCCCCGGTCAGCGCGCCGGCCTCGCGGGCTATCAGCGCGCCGGCCGCGAAGTCCCACGGGTTCAGCCCGCGCTCGTAGTAGCCGTTGAGCCGGCCGCACGCCACATCGCACAGGTCGATGGCGGCCGACCCGCCGCGCCGGATGTCGCGCACCTGGGGCAGCAGCGCGCGGACCACCTCGGCCTGGCCGACGCGCCGCTCGGTGCGGTAGCCGAAGCCGGTGCCCACGAGAGCCTGGTCGAGCACGGGCGCGGGGCGGCAGTGCACCCGCTCCCGCCGCTCCTGCGCCCCCTGTGGCTCCTGCGCCTCCGGTACGAGGTATGCGCCGCCGCCGAGGACCGCGTGGTACGTCTCGCGGCGCATCGGGGCCGTCACCACGCCCACCACCGTCTCGCCGTCCCGCTCGGCGGCGATGCTCACCGCCCAGGCCGGCAGGCCGTAGAGGTAGTTGACCGTGCCGTCGATCGGGTCGATCACCCAGCGCACCCCGCTGCTGCCCTCGGTGCTCGCGCCCTCCTCCCCCAGCACGCCGTCGTCGGGGCGGCGGGCGGCCAGGAAGTCCGTGATCAGCTTCTCGGCGGCCAGGTCCATCTCGGTGACCACGTCGATGGGGCTGGTCTTGGTGGCGGCCACACCGAGGTCGGCCGGGCGGCCGTCACGGAGCAGCTCCCCCGCCCGGTGGGCGGCCTCCAGGGCGACGTCGAGGAGTTCGGTCGTGAGCGGGTCGGTCATCGTGCTCCTAAGGGCGTGCGGGCGGACGGCACAGTCCCCCCGCTCAGTCTTGGCGCGCTGCAACGCGCGGGCTTCCTTCGTCACTGGTCGCTCGGGCCGGGGGTCGAGGCGGGACGCGCTGGGTCGGCTCCCCGGGGTGGGGGCGGGACGCGCTCAGTCCGTTCCCGCGGCGGCGGGCCGCGGCGCCCGGGCCGGGCAGCAGCCCGCCGGGCAGAGGTCGTGGCTCGGGCCGAGCGCGCCCAGCGCGCAGCGCGCCGGCGCGGCCGCCTCCCGGCCGGCGGCGAAGCGCTCGGCGGCCGCGCGCTCCAGGACCAGGTCGCGCACCGCGGCCGCGAAGCGCGGGTCCGCGCCCACGGTCGAGGCGCGCGCGACCGGCAGCCCCAGTTCCTCGGCCTTGGCCGCCGCCTCCGTGTCGAGGTCGTACTTGACCTCCATGTGGTCCGAGACGAAGCCGATCGGGACCATCACGGCCGCGGGGGCGCCCGCGCCGTGCAGCTCCTCCAAGTGGTCGCAGATGTCCGGCTCCAGCCACGGGATGTGCGGGGCGCCGCTGCGCGACTGGTAGACCAGGCGCCAGGGGTGCTCCACGCCGGTCTCCTCGCGCACCGCATCGGCGATCAGCCGGGCCACGTCGAGGTGCTGGGCGACATACGCGCCGCCGTCCCCGTGGTCCCGGGGCGGGCCGGAGGTGTCGGCGGCGGCGGTCGGAATGGAATGCGTGGTGAAGGCGAGGTGCGCCCCGGCGCGCACGGCCTGGGGCAGCTCGGCGAGCGCGGCGAGCGTCGCGTCGACCATGGGCCGGACGAAGCCGGGGTGGTTGAAGTAGTGCCGCAGCTTGTCGACGCGCGGCGGCTCGAGGCCCTCCGCCTCGAGCACGGCGAGCGCGTCGGCGAGGTTCTCGCGGTACTGACGGCAGCCGGAGTACGAGGCGTACGCGCTGGTGGCCAGCACCAGGACGCGGCGGTGGCCGTCGACGGCCATCTCTCGCAGGGTGTCGGTCAGATAGGGCGCCCAGTTGCGGTTGCCCCAGTAGACCGGCAGGTCGAGGGCGTGCTCCGCGAAGTCCTTGCGCAGCCCCTGCAGCAGCTCGCGGTTCTGCGCGTTGATCGGGCTGACGCCGCCGAAGAGGAAGTAGTGCCGGCCCACTTCCTTCAGCCGCTCGCGGGGGATGCCGCGGCCGCGCGTCACGTTCTCCAGGAACGGCACCACGTCCTCGGGGCCCTCCGGGCCGCCGAAGGAGAGCAGCAGCAGGGCGTCGTACGGAGCGGAAGACCGAGCGGGAGATGGCTGAGCTGACTGTTCCGGCATGTCCCCGATCCTGCCACCCGGCACAGACGGGCGGGAAATACACCTGCGCCGCCCTGTGGATGCCCGTAACCTGTCTCGGCGCCTACGTTCCTTACCTGCCCATCGACCTGCCCACCGCGGAGCCTTCCCGTGCCCAGTCCCGGCCCTTATCGCGCGATCTTCGCCGCCCCCGGCACCAGAGGCTTCGCCGCCGCGGGGTTCCCCGGCCGGCTGACGATCTCGATGATGTCCATCGGCGTGGTCACCATGATCTCCGGGCTCACCGGCCGGTACGGACTGGCGGGCGCCGTGTCGGCCGCGCTCTCGATCTCCTCGGCGGCCCTGGGCCCTCAGGTCTCCCGGCTGGTGGACCGGCACGGCCAGCGCCGGGTGCTGCGCCCGGCCACCCTTGTCGCGCTCATCGCCATCGCCGGACTGCTGCTGAGCGCGCATCTGCGCTGGCCGGACTGGACGCTGTTCGCGTTCGCCGCGGCGGCCGGGTGCGTGCCGAGCATCGGGGCGATGGTGCGGGCCCGCTGGGCGGCGATCTACCGTGACGCGCCACGCGAGCTGCACGCCGCGTACGCCTTCGAGTCCGTCGTCGACGAGGCCTGCTTCATCGTCGGCCCGGTCCTGTCCATCGGACTGTCCACCGCCTGGTTCCCTGAGGCGGGCCCCCTGCTGGCCGGCTGCTTCCTCGCGGTCGGAGTGCTGGCGCTGACCGCGCAGCGCGCCACCGAGCCCGTGCCTCATCCGCGCGAGCACAACACCAGCGGCTCGGCGCTGCGCTCGGCCGGGCTCCTGGTGCTGATGACCGCCTTCGCCGCCGTCGGCGCGCTGTTCGGGGCGATCGACGTGGTGACGGTGGCCTTCGCCGAGGAGCAGGGCCACAAGGCCGCGGCAAGCGTGGTGCTCGCCATCTACGCGGCGGGTTCCTGCCTGGCGGGCGCGGTCTTCGGGCTGCTGCATCTCACGGGCCCGGCACCCCGCAGGTGGTTGCTGGGTGTCTGTGCGATCGCCGTGAGTATGATCCCCCTCCAACTGGTCGGGAACCTTTCGTTTCTGGCCGTGGCGCTCTTCGTCGCGGGCCTGGCCGTCGCACCGACGATGGTCACCACCATGGCCCTGGTCGAACAGCTCGTGCCACGCGCGAAACTGACCGAGGGCATGACCTGGGTGAGCACCGGGCTCTCGGTCGGGGTGGCGCTCGGCTCGTCGGTCGCCGGATGGGTGGTCGACGCCGCCGGGGCGCGCGCGGGGTACGCGGTGCCGGCCGTGGCCGGGGCGTTCGCGGCGGCGGTGGCGTTCCTCGGGTACCGCCGGCTGCGGCCGGCGCCACAGCGGGAGGGGTCGGGCGCGGATGGCCATAGGGACCGTAAGGACCATGAGGACCAGCCGGAACGGCGTGTGGCGTAACTGGGCGGGCAATGTGATCGCCCGCCCCGTCCGGAGCATCGCCCCCTCGTCGACCGCGGAGCTGGCCGAGGTGGTGCGTCAGGCAGCCGAGGAGGGCCTGCGGGTCAAGGCGGTGGGCACCGGCCACTCCTTCACCGCCGCGGCCGCCACGGACGGGCTGCTGATACGTCCCGAGCGGCTGGCCGGGGTCCGGGAGATCGACCGGGAGGCGGGGACGGTGACCGTCGCGGCCGGCACCCCGCTGTGGCAGCTCAACCAGACCCTGGCGGCACATGGCCTGTCGCTGACCAATATGGGCGACATCATGGAGCAGACGGTGGCCGGGGCCACCGCCACCGGCACGCACGGGACGGGCCGGGTCAGCGCGTCGATCGCCGCCCAGATCAGGAGCCTGGAGCTGGTGACGGCGGACGGCTCGGTGCTGCGCTGCTCGGCCCAGGAGAATCCGGAGGTCTTCTCCGCCGCCCGGATCGGGCTCGGCGCGCTGGGAGTGGTCAGCGCGATCACCTTCGCCGTGGAGCCGGAGTTCCTGCTCACCGCGCGTGAGGAGCCCATGCCCTTCGACCAGGTCATGGCGGATTTCGACCGACTTGTCGCAGAGAACGAGCACTTCGAGTTCTACTGGTTCCCGCACACGGGCAACTGCAACACCAAGCGCAATAACCGCACCACCGGGCCCGCCACCCCGCTGGGCCGGGTGAGCGGTTGGGTCGACGACGAGCTGCTGTCCAACGGCGTCTTCCAGGTGGCCTGCTCGGTGGGGCGGGCGGTCCCCGCCACCATCCCCGGCATCGCCAAGATCTCCAGCCGCGCACTGTCGGCCCGCACGTACACGGACATCCCTTACAAAGTCTTCACCAGTCCGCGCCGGGTCCGCTTCGTGGAGATGGAGTACGCGGTGCCGCGCGAGGCCGCGGTCACGGCGTTGCGTGACCTCAAGGCGACCGTGGAGCGTTCGGGACTCAGGGTCAGCTTCCCCGTGGAGGTACGCACCGCGCCGGCCGACGACATCCCGCTGTCCACCGCCTCCGGCCGGGACACCGCCTACATCGCGGTGCACCTGTACCGGGGCACCCCGCACCGGGCGTACTTCACGGCGGCCGAGCAGATCATGACCGCGCACGGCGGGCGCCCGCACTGGGGCAAGCTGCACAGCCGCGACGCCGCGTATCTGGCCGAGGCCTATCCGCGGTTCGGGGAGTTCACGGCCATCCGCGATCGGCTCGACCCGGAACGGCTGTTCGGCAACGACTATCTGCGGCGGGTGCTGGGCGACTGAGGCGCCCCGCCCGCCCCCGCCCTCAGCCCCCAACCTCCCATTCACCGCTGCCCGCACATTCGTTCCCATCCGAGAAGAGAAGCGAGCAAAATCGAAGGAGATCGTTCCGTTTCTGTCGATCATGTGAAACTTGCCACCCACATCACGCCCCACGCCGCCCAGTTCATGGTCCACAGGCCCCGCACGGCGAGAACTTGGCTGGCGCGCCGCTCCACCTGAGCGGCCCGAATGGAGTACTGTTGCGGTCCCTGGCCCCGCTTTCCCGTCCGGCCGCCCGGACCCAACGGGAGGGGCCAAAAGGCGGCAACTCAACCGGCGGCGCCGCGACATGACATGGGGATCGCTGCCCCGAGCGACGGCGCCGTCGTTTTGGGCTGCAAACAGGTCACCGTGTCATAACGGCGGATCGGGGCGCAGGCCCGACACGCCGGGCAACTCGGCAAAGTTGTGGCAGGCTGCACCCGGGCAGGCCACACTCGTCTAGCGGGAGAGCAGCGACGCAACCGTGACGTCGGCAGGCACCACCCGGGAGGTCCCCATGCCCGAACTGCGTGTCGTGGCCGTCAGCAACGACGGCACACGGCTGGTGCTCAAGGCTGCGGACAGCACGGAGTACACACTTCCCATCGACGAGCGACTGCGCGCCGCCGTGCGCAATGACCGCGCTCGGCTCGGCCAGATCGAGATCGAGGTCGAAAGCCATCTGCGGCCGCGCGACATCCAGGCCCGTATACGCGCCGGCGCCTCGGCCGAGGAGGTCGCGCAGATGGCGGGCATCCCCGTCGACCGCGTGCGCCGCTTCGAGGGTCCGGTGCTGGCGGAGCGCGCCTTCATGGCCGAGCGCGCCCGCAAGACACCCGTGCGCCGCCCCGGCGAGAACGCCGGGCCCCAGCTCGGCGAGGCCGTCGCGGAGCGGCTGTTGCTGCGCGGCGCGGAGAAGGACACCGCGCAGTGGGACTCCTGGCGGCGGGACGACGGCACCTGGGAGGTGCTGCTGGTCTACCGCGTGGCCGGAGAGCCGCACTCGGCCAGCTGGACCTACGACCCGCCCCGGCGGCTCGTACAGGCCGTGGACGACGAGGCCCGGTCGCTGATCGGCGAGGCCGACGACACCCCGGAGCCGAGCTTCCCGTTCGTGCCGCGGATCGCCCGGCTGCCGCGTGACCGGGACCGCGATCGGGAGCGGGAGCGGCAGGGCTCGTTCGAGCGTAGCGACGGGGAGTCCGACTCCACGTCGGCGTCCGCCTCGGTGGAGGACGGCCTCGGCGGCGAGCGGGACTCGCTCACCAGCCTGCTGGAAGCCGTGCCGAACTTCCGGGGCGACATGATCGTGCCGGATGCGCCGAGCGTCTCGTCCCCAGTGGACGAGCCCGCCGAGGAGCCGGAGGCCGTCGAGCCCCCGGCCCCGGCGGCGAGCGCCGGCTCGGCGTACGCGGACGTCCTGATGCCCCGTTCGGTCGCCGGCCACCGCGATCGGCTGACCGGCACCACGGACCGTCAGGCGGAGGCGGACGGAGTGCGCCCCGGCCGCCGGGCGGCGGTGCCGAGCTGGGACGAGATCGTCTTCGGCACCCGCCGCAAGAAACAGGAGTAGCGGCAGCCGCCGCGCCGGCCCCGCCGTCACTCCGACGGCGGGGCCGGCCCTCTTTTCAGGGCTCGGTTCACCTCCGGGGCGCTACAGCCTCCCCCAGCTACCGCTGGGAGGTGCCCCCGGCCCGGGCGGCAGCGCGCGCCGTCATGGCCCGCCCCTCGGGCCGGTGGCAGGTCAGCCCCGTTCGGGGCCGGTGGCCACCGGGCGGGTGGGGTCGGCGGACCACTCGCTCCAGGAGCCGACATACAGGGCCGCCGGGACGCCCGCGACCGCCAGCGCCAGCACCTGGTGGGCGGCCGACACGCCCGAGCCGCAGTAGACCCCCACCTCGGCGTCCTCGGTGGCGCCGAGCTCCGTGAAGCGCTCGGCCAGCCGCTCGGCGGACAGGAACCGGCCCTCGGGGGTGACGTTCTCCGTCGTCGGCGCCGAGACCGCCCCCGGGATGTGCCCGGCCACGGGGTCGATCGGCTCCACCTCGCCCCGGTACCGCTCGGCGGCCCGCGCGTCCAGCAGCAGCCCGCGCCGGGCCAGTGCCGCCGCGCCGTCCGCGTCCAGCAGCGGGACGGCGCCGGGCCGCGGCTCGAAGTCGCCCTCGGGCGGGGCGGTGGCCTCGGTGCTCAGCGGGCCGCCGCGCTCGGTCCAGGCGGCCAGGCCGCCGTCCAGGACGCGTACGGACGGATGGCCCGCCCAGCGCAGCAGCCACCAGGCGCGCGCCGCGCCCCACCCCTGTCCGCCGTCGTACGCCACCACGCGCCGGTCCGCCCGGACTCCGGCCCGGCGCATCGCGGCGGCGAAGTCGGACAGGGCGGGCAGCGGGTGTCGGCCGGCCGCGCCCGCAGGGCCCGCGAGCTCGGCCTCCAGGTCGATGAAGACCGCGCCGGGGAGGTGCCCGGCCTCGTAGGCTGGGCGGCCGGCCGGGCCGCCCAGCTGCCAGCGGACGTCCAGGAGGAGCGGCGGCCGCTCCCCGGCCAGCTCGTCCATGAGATCGGATGCGGTGATGATGGCATTCATGGGCATCATCCTTGCGTAGATGCGCCTGCGACGATTGGCGCACTCGATCACCCTTCGTACAGCTGACGGACATCTCGCGGCCATGGCCTGGAAACGGATGCGCGGCTCGAAAGCGGGCATTGTCCTGGCAGGAGCCGCGAATTGCGGCGCGGCCAGGGCGCGCGTTGCGACAGGTGGTGCGAATATCTGTCGGGCGCCACCCCCAACACCGCCCCGCCCATCAGCGGGCCGGCCGGAGCCGCACGGACACCACAATGGTCCGAGGAGAGAGTGACGATGACCGAGGCAGCGACTCGGCGCACACCGGGCACGCCTTGCTGGACGAGCCTGATGGTGCACAGCCTGGCCGCGACGCAGGACTTCTACCACGCCTTGTTCGGCTGGGAGTTCACCCCGGGGCCGCAGCACCTGGGCCCGTACGTACGCGCGCGGATCGGCGACCGGCCGGTCGCGGGACTGGGCGAGCTGCCTCCGGAGCGCCACCTCCCCGTCGCCTGGACGACGTATCTGGCCTCCGACGACGCCGACGAGACGGCGGAGCTGATCCGCGCCTGCGGCGGCACGGTGGCCGTGGGCCCGCTGGACGCGGACGAGGCGGGCCGGATGGCCCTCGCGGCCGACCCGGAGGGCGCGACCTTCGGCGTGTGGCAGGCGCGCGAGCACGTGGGCGCCGAGGAGATCGGGGCGCCGGGCTCCCCGGTCTGGCACGAGCTGATGACCCGTGAATCCGCGGCCGTCAGCAAGTTCTACGACACGGTCTTCGGCTGCCACAGCGAGCCCTGGGCTGCGGACGGCCCCGGCCCGGCCCCCGAGCCCGGGTCCGATGTGCGGATTCTGCGGGTGGCGGGGCGGCCGGTGGCCGCGATCCACGGCATGGGCGGCGCCCTGCCGCGCGACCGGGGCCCGCACTGGCGGACGTACTTCGCGGTGACCGACGTGGACAAGGCGGTGCGCCAGGTGACCGAACTGGGCGGCTCCGTCGTGCTGCCGCCCCGGGACGACGCGACGGGGCGTACGGCCACCGTCACGGACCCGGAGGGGGCGGCCTTCATCCTGGTCGGGACGGACGGCTGACGGGCGGCTAGGAGGCTGTCCGGGGCGTTTCGGCGTCGTGTGGCGCGGGGGCCGCCCGGGCCGCCGCCGGGTCGACGGGGAGCACATCCGGCGACAGCGTGGCGGCGCGGGCGGCCGCGGCCGTCATGCGGCGCCGGTGGTGACGCCGGCACAGCACCTCGTAACCCACCTCGGCCCTCAGCTGGTTGACGTCGCCGATGACGACCTGGGCGCCCTCGGCGACCATCTCACCGCCGACGGTACCGGCGTTGTGCGTGGCGCGGGCCCCGCACCAGCACAACGCCTCGACCTGCAGCACCTCGATCCGGTCCGCGAGCTCGACCAGGCGCTGTGAGCCAGGGAAGAGCTTGCTGCGGAAGTCGGTGGTGATACCGAAGGCGCAGACGTCGAGCCCGAGGTCGTCCACGACGCGGGCGAGCTGGTCGATCTGGGACGGGGCGAGGAACTGCGCCTCGTCCACGATCACATAGTAGGCGCGGCCGCCGGCCGTGAGGGTCCCGACCACATGGGTGTAGAAGTCGAGGTCGTCCCCCGCCTCGACGGCCTCGGTGACCAGCCCGAGCCGCGAGGAGAGCTTGCCCCGGCCCGCCCGGTCGTCCCGGGTGCAGATCATGCCCTGCAGGCCGCGCGCCGAGCGGTTGTGCTCGATCTGCAGAGCGAGGGTCCTTTTGCTTGACCATCCACCATCTGCCGTACAACCCGCGATACGAGCCTCGGCAGACTGCGCCATGCCTCGGCAGGGACTCCGGCCGGCGCGAGCGATGCCCCCGCCCGGCCCTGGAAGAAGTCCGCGTCGGGCTCTCGGAAGGGGGCCGGGCCCCGGCGACGGGAACGCAACGCCTTCGCCTGGGACGTCTCGCCTCGTGGTCATCCGATGGCTTGGCCGGTTCACTCCTGGAACTGGGTGAGATCGATGGTGTAGACGCTCAGCGGATAGCCGTACACCGGGTGTGCCGTCACCCGTTCCGGCACCATGTCCAGCTTCCGGATGACGTTCTCGGAGGCGTCATTGCCCACCCGGTTAATACTGATCACGCGGTCGAGGCCACGGTCCTGGAGCGCGAACTCCATCGTGGCTTGGGCGGCTTCGGACGCGTATCCCTGGCCCCAGAACTGTGAGCCCAGCCGCCAGCTGACCGCCACGGCGGGCAGCACCTCCGGCAGGAACTCGGGCACGGACAGACCCGTGAAGCCGGCCAGTTCACCCGAGGCCAGCAGCTCGACGGCGAAGAGGCCGAAGCCCTCCTCGTCCCACTCTTCCTCCCATCTTTCGATGGCCTCCGCCGTGTGGTCCAGGTCGCGCACCGAGCCGTCATCGATCCAGTGCATGACTCGCGGGTCCGCGTTGATGTCCGCCATTGGCGCAAGGTCGTCATCATGCCAGCGGCGGAGGAGGAGGCGGGGGGTGCGGATCTCGGTCATGGCGCCCATCCTGCCGAAGGCAAGGGCCTCATCGGTAATTGGCGCTTGCCCGTGTTGCCGCTCCGGGACCGCAAGCCATCAGGCTGCCCGCACCGCACGCCTTGGGTGAAACATCGACCTGATGGCCCGGGGAGGCAGCCTGCTGCGGCACCAAGATCGTTCACGGAATCGCGGCCAGAGCCGATTCCAGAGATCCCCATCACAGGAGCCCACAGCCGGGGGGAAGCAGCGGGCAGACGGCCGGCTGAGGCCGGGACCGCTGGGTCGCGATCTCGGGACGCGGGGCTGTCACTTTGTGTTAGCCTCGTGCTTTTGCGTGCTCGTGACGGTTGGCGATCCTGCCTGTCCGGTTCCTCTTGTTCGTCGACTGCTCATTCCTACCGGGCCTTCCTCGGTACATTCGCATACGGAAGGCTCTTCATGAATCACCCTGACCTCCCCGGCGCCTCGCCCAGCGATCTCGCCCCGCTCTTGACCACTGCGCCAACGGTGCCCCCGGTCGCTTCCTTCGCCAGCCTGGAACTGCCGGCCGAGGTGCTGCGAACGCTCAGCGAACTCGGTGTGCGCGAGCCCTTCCCGATCCAGGCAGCCACGCTGCCCAACGCCCTCGCGGGACGCGATGTCCTGGGGCGCGGGCGCACCGGATCGGGCAAGACGCTCGCTTTCGGCCTGCCGCTGCTCGCACGGACGGCTGGGCGGCGCGCGGAGCCGAAGCAGCCCCTGGCTCTGATCCTGGTGCCCACCCGAGAGCTGGCCCAACAGGTCACCGAGGCGCTTGCGCCGTACGCAGAGGTACTGCGGCTACGGATGGCCACGGTCGTCGGCGGCATGTCGATCGGTCGGCAGGCCGCTGCGCTCCGCGATGGAGCCGAGGTGGTCGTCGCCACCCCCGGCCGTCTGCACGACCTCATCGAGCGCAGGGCCTGCCGCCTGGGACGGGTAGGGATCACCGTCCTCGACGAGGCCGACCAGATGTGCGACATGGGCTTCCTGCCGCACGTGACCGGGGTGCTCGACCAGGTGCACCCCGACGGTCAGCGGATGCTGTTCTCGGCCACTTTGGATCGCGACGTCGACCACCTGGTCCGCCGCTACCTCCACGACCCCGTCGTCCACTCGGTCGACCCGTCCGCGGGCGCGGTCACGACGATGGACCACCATGTGCTGGTCGTCCACGGCCCCGACCGGTACGCCGTCACCACGGAGATCGCCGCCCGCGACGGCCGCGTACTGCTGTTCCTGGACACCAAGCACGCGGTCGACCAGCTCACCCGGCATCTGCGGGCCAGCGGAGTGCACGCCGCGGCCCTGCACAGCGGCAAGTCCCAGCCGCAGCGCACACGGACCCTGGCGCAGTTCAAGAACGGCCAGATCACCGTCCTGGTGGCGACCAATGTCGCGGCCCGTGGCCTGCACGTCGACGACCTCGATCTCGTGGTCAACGTCGACCCGCCCACCGACCCCAAGGACTATGTGCACCGCGCGGGCCGTACCGCCCGGGCCGGTGAGTCCGGCAGCGTCGTCACGTTGGTGCTGTCGGGCCAGCGCCGCGAGATGAGCCGACTGCTGGCAGAGGCCGGCATCGAGCCGACCATCACGAAGGTACGCTCGGGCGAGGCGGAGCTGAGCCGGATCACCGGGGCCAAGGCCCCCTCCGGCACCTCGCTCGACGGCGGGCCCGCCGCGCCCCGGCCCAAGAACACCAACGCTCCCTTCCGCGGCCTGGGGACCAGCAAGGACACCTCCCGCGGCGCAGGCGGCAAGTCCCGAAAGGCTGTCGAGGCCCGCAAGCTCGCCGAAGCCCGCAAGGCGGCCCGGGTGCGTCGCGGCGGCTGAGAGCCGCTGCCGTGATAACCGAATACTTCCGACCCCGGAACGGAGAACCTCCAGCCCGGCCCGAAACCCTCCTGTGCCTACACCTACGAGATGAACGCCCTCGTGGTGCGCCCGGCATGACAAGCTGTGCTTCCCAATACCCGAACCCAGGAGGTCGCCATGACCGCAGAGTCTGCATCCGAAGAAGGTTCGGAGGCGACCGACCCCGAGACGTCCGCTCTGGTGCCCGACAGCGACGGCCACTACGACCTGAAACGCAAGTTCCGGGAGGCCCTGGCGCGCAAGAACGGTGTACAGGCGGACGCCGCTGACCTCGCTGCGAACGTTGAGGCGTCGAAGGTCCGTAGGGCGAACGGCCCGGCTGCGAGCCAGCGGTCGTTCCGGCGCAAGAGCGGCGGCTGAGTCAATCAGTTCCGCGATCCGGCCGCCCCACAACACACCCTCTGGGCGCCACGAACTCGCGCCCTGTATATAGGCCCGGGACGTGCACATACCCCCGCGTGCCGGTTGCCGGTGAACTCGTAGCCGACGGTCTGCGCCTGTGGAAACGGGTCCCGCTGCGGTTGGCGCGGGCCGATGGCGTCGCCGCGTGGACTTGGTCCTGTCCGTGCCGCTCAGTTTGCGGCCCAGGATCAGGACGTCGTAAGCGAGTTCGGCTCCGGCCGTGTGAGTCACCGTGCGCGCGGCCGGAACGCGGCGGCTGCGGGCACGCCGAGCCACAGGTCCAGGTCGGGCCTGTCCAGGTTGGCGGGCTGCCGTAGCGTGACGCGCTCGGCCGGCCAGGCACCGGTCCCAGACCACGCACAGGTCGCTTCCAGGGTGGCGGGCATCGGACGGGTGGCTGCCAACGGCCGTGCAGTCGCCGTCGCCATGGCCGCAGTCAACGGCGCGGAAGGCAGGTTCGAGGCTCAAGAGGGGGCAAACGGCAGGACGTCCGGCGAGAGCGCGCCGGCACGCGCAGCGGCGCTCGTCATGCGGCGGCGGTGATGGCGTCGGCACAACACCTCGTAGCCGACCTTCGCGGTGGGGCGATTCACGTCACCGACGACAACCTGCTCACCCTCCACGACCATCTCGCCGCCCACCGTGCGGGCGTTGTGCGTGGCACGCGCCCCGCACCAGCACATCGCCTCGACCTGAAGGGTCTCTATCCGGTCCGCCAGCTCGATCAACCGTTGCGAGCCCGGGAAGAGCCTGGTCCGAAAGTCGGTCGTGATACCGAAGGCGAAGACATCGAGGCCCAGGTCGTCCACGACCCGCGCCAGCTGATCGATCTGCTCCGGCGCCAGGAACTGCGCCTCATCGACAATCAGATAGTCGACCTTGTCGCCCTGCGACATCCGACCCACGACATAGGCGTACAGATCCATCTCCTGCGCCGCCTCGACAGCCTCCGTCACCAGACCGAGTCGCGAAGACAGTTTCCCTTCCCCCGCCCGGTCATCACGCGTGAAGATCACGCCCTGTAGACCCCTTGCCGACCGATTGTAGATTCGCTGTAGAGCAAGTGTGCTCTTTCCGCAGTCCATGGTTCCGGAGAAGAACACCAGCTCGGGCATGGGGTCGCGAGGCCTTTCGTACGAGAGGGAGAGCGGCGCGGGAGAGGAGAACGGCTCAGGAGCGTACTTCGAGCAGCGGGACGAGCTGCTCGACGGGGGTCATCGAGCCGTGCAGCCCCACCATCGCCGACTCCTTCGGCTCGGTCCGCGACGCGACGATCGCGACGTCCGCGCTGGCGGCGGCCACCACATCGCCGATCCGCCGGTACACCCGCTCGTCCACGCCGCCGCCGCCGGCGTCGTCGGGTTGCCCGAACCAGCCCGCCTCGATGGCCTCGTCGCGGCTCGCCACCCACATCCGGTCGCCGAGCACCTCGCGCCACACCGCCAGCACATCGCTCGCCGCGCCGGGGACCGCGTACACATGGCGGGCCCGGCCCTCGCCGCCCAGCAGGGCGACTCCGGCCCGCAGCTCCCAGTCCTCGTCGAAGTCGATCCGCGACTCCGGGTCGAAGGGGATGTCGATCATGCCGTGGTCAGCGGTCACGTAAAGGGCGGCGCGGGGCGGCAGTTGCTCGGCGAGGCGCTGCACGAGCCCGTCCACATAGCGCAGCTGGGCGCGCCACTCGTCGGAGTCGACGCCGAAGCGGTGCCCCTTGCCGTCGACTTCGCTGTAGTACGTGTACACCAGCGAGCGGTCGCTCGCGGCCAGCTGCTCGGCCGCGAGGTCCATCCGCTCCTCGCCGGAGAGCCGGCCATGGAAGGTGCCGCCGCTCAGAGCGATCTTGGTGAGCGGCGTCTCGGCGAAGGTCGGCGCGGACACCTGGCAGGTGTGCACACCCGCGGCGTCGGCCAGTTGGAAGACCGTGGGATACGGCTGCCAGGCCTGCGGATCCGTCCACGGCTGCCAGCGCAGCTGGTTCATCAGCCGGCCGGTGGCAGGATCGGCCACCGTATAGCCGGGCAGGCCGTGGGCGCCGGGCGGCAGGCCCGTGCCGACGGAGGCCAGGGATGTCGCGGTGGTGGAGGGGAAGCCCGCGGTGATCGGCGCTCCGGTGCCGCTCAGCGAGCCGGGCAGCAGCGAGGCCAGGAAGGGCGCTTCGGCGGGGTGGGCGCGCAGCAGCTCCCAGCCGAGGCCGTCGACCAGGAACACGCACACGCGGTCGGCGGGCGCGAGAGCGAGGCCGGAGGTCAGGCCCGGGACGCCCTGGCCCGCGGCGACGGCGGGCAGCAGGTCGGCGAGCGATCCCCTGCCGTAGCGGGGCACGGGGGCGGAGCGAGGGTCGAGCGGCTCGGGCTCGGGCTCATGCCATCGGGCGGCGGTGGCGGAGTCCGCGATGGAGTCGGACATCAGCGGCCGGAGTCCGGCGTGTCCGCGGTGGCTTCCGAGAGCGACTGGGCGAAGGAGAGGGTCTGCCGGACGCTGTCGGGGCCGTCGCCCGCCTCGCTGACCCGCAGGCTCAGATCGTCGGCGGTGGAGGAGCCGGTGTAGCCGTGGTCGGCCTCGCAGTTGGGGTCGCCACAGGCGGCGGGCTCGAGGTCGAGGCGGTTGACGGCGCCCCAGCCGATGGTGAGGACCACCTCGCGGGGCAGCGTGCCGGGGGTGTACGACTCGGGGTTGGCCACGACCCGGCTCAGCACGACCGAGGAGATCCGCTGCAACTTCACGGACTCGGTGGAGGTGGTGGCGTACGGCGACGGGGAGGTGCCGTCGGCCGCTTGCTCGTCGGTGTGACTGACGATGAAGCGGGTGCCGGTCAGGACGAGGACCGTGACATGGCGGCGGACCTCGTTGGAATCGAAGGTGGTCTCCTGGTGGACCAGATACGAGACGACCGGCTCACCACCCACGGCGGCCTCCACCGCTTCGGCAACGAGTGCCGGGTAATAGCCGCTGCGCTCGATCGCCGCGCGCAGCCCCTGGGTCGTCGTACCGGTCTTCGCCATGTCCCCATCCTACGGGGCCGCACCGACACCGGCGCCCACGCCGACCACGGCTGAGGACGTCAGTAGCTGGGCAGGTGGCGGGGGCCGAGGTCGGTGCGCGGGGGCGGCGGGGCCAGCCGCACGGCCGCACCGAGCACGGACAGGCCGCGCTGGGCGACGACGACCGGTTCGAGGTCGACGGCGACCACCTCGGGATGGTCGTCCACCATGCGGGACACCCGCAGCAGGAGCTCTTCGAGCGCCGCGGTGTCGACGGGGCGGGAGCCGCGCCAGCCGAACAGGAGCGGCGCGGTCCGGATGGATCTGATCAGCTCGGCGGCGTCCCGGTCGGTCGCCGGGACGAGCCGGTGGGCGGTGTCGCCGAGCAGCTCGGAGGGGGCTCCGGCGAGCCCGAAGGAGAGCACCGCCCCGGCGGCGGGGTCGATGGCGGCCCGTACGACGGTGTCGACGCCGCGCGGGGCCATCCGCTGCACGACGAGCCGCAGCTCTTCGGGGGCGCCGAGGTAGCCGGTCAACTCGGCGTAGGCCCGGCGCAGTTCCGCCTCCTCACCGAGGTCGAGCCGCACTCCGCCGAGGTCGGCGCGGTGGCGCAGGTGGGGGGCGGTGGTCTTGAGGGCGACGGGAAAGCCGAGCCTGGCCGCGGCCCGCACGGCGGCGTCCGGGTCGGCGGCGGGGAGCGCGGGCAGCACGCTGACGCCGTAGCGGGCGAGGAGGCGCTGGGCGTCGGGGGCGGAGAGGGTGACGGCGTACGGGGCCGAGGCGTCCGCCGCCGCGACGGGCGACGCGGCGGCATCCGGGGCCGAGGCGTCCGCCGCCGCGACGGGCGACGCGGCGGCATCCGGGCGCGGGCCGCCGCCGGCCGGGGCGCACTGCGGCTGGGGGGCGTGTGCCGGGGAGGCATAGGCCGCGGTGTCCACGGCCAGGGCGCCGTGCGTCGCACCGTCGGTCGCCGCGCCCCCAGCCGGGACGCCCTCGGCCAGCGCGCCCTCGACCGGCGCGCCTTCGCTCGGGGCGAGCAGTACGGCGATGTCGGCCGCGGCCCCCGCTTCGTCGATGTCCTCGTACTCGGGGAGCTGCGCCGTCTTACCCGCCTCCTCGACCTGCCGCCGCCACCGCGCGTACCCCGCGGCCTCGGCGAGGGCCCGTACGGCGCGCTCCGCGGCTGGGTACGCGGGGATCCGCGGGGCGGGGAAGGGCGCCCCGTCAGCCCCGTCGACCTCTTCCCCGCGCCCTGCCCCGGCCCCGACGGCGTCCCAGGGTGCGGTCAGGGCCTCGGCGAGCCCGGGGATCTCCAGGTGGACCACCGCCACCGGCTTGGCCGCGCCGCGTGCCGCGGCTTCGGCGGCGGCGCCGCGCATCGCCCCGGCGAGGTCGGCCGCGTCGGAGTCGCCGACCCAGGGGATGGCGGTGACGACGACGGCGTCGCACGCATCGTCGGCGAGGGCCTCGGCGAGGGCTCGCCGGAAGTCGTCGGGGGCGGCGGCCGTGGTCAGGTCGCGGGGCGGCAGCGGGCGCAGCCCGTCGGTGAGGCAGGCGTCGTAGGTGAGCAGCCCCAGGGAGTCGGAGTTGCCGAGGATGGCGATGCGCGGGCCGCCGGGGAGCGGCTGGGAGGCGAGCAGCAGCCCGGCGTCGACGAGTTCGGTGACCGTGTCGACCCGGATGACGCCCGCCTGTCGCAGCAGGGCGGAGACGGTGGTGTCCGGGATGCCGGGGGTGGGGACGGCGTGGCCGGTGGGGGCGCTGCCGCTGTGGCGGGCGCCTTTGACGACCACGACCGGCTTGACCGCGGCCGTGCGCTTGGCGAGCCGGGAGAACTTGCGGGGGTTGCCGATGGACTCGAGGTACATCAGGGCGACGTCGGTCTGCGGGTCGTCGTACCAGTACTGCAGGACGTCGTTGCCGGACACGTCGGCGCGGTTGCCCGCGGAGACGAAGGTGGAGACCCCGGCGGCCCCCGCGCCGCGCAGGGCCAGCCCGGACAGCAGCGCGATGCCTATCGCCCCGGACTGGGTGAACAGGCCGAGCCGCCCGGGGGCGGGCAGCCGCGGCGAGAGGGAGGCGTTCAGCCGCACGCCGCCGGCGGTGTTGATGACGCCGAAGGCGTTGGGGCCGATGATCCGCATGCCGTAGGTGCGCGCCTGGCGGACCAGCTCGCGCTGCCGGTCGCGGCCCCCCAGCCCGCTCTCCGCGTAGCCGGCGGAGAGCACGACGAGGCCCTGGACGCCGCTGTCGCCGCAGTCCGCGACCACGGAGGGCACCTGTGCGGCGGGGACGGCGACGACGGCGAGGTCGACCGGGCCGCCGATCTCGCGGATCGAGCGGTGAGCCGGGACGCCCTCGGGGTCGAGCCGCTCCTGTTCCTCGGGAAAGGCGCTGTTGACGGCGTACACGCGACCAGTGAACCCGCCGTCGAGGAGGTTACGCAGCACGGTGCGGCCGACACCGCCCGGGGCACGCCCGGTGCCGATGACGGCGATGGAGCCGGGAGCGAGCAGCCGCTGTACGGAGCGGGCCTCGGCGCGCTGCTCGCGGGCGCGCATGACGGCCAGGGAGCGGTCGGTGGGTTCGAGGTCGAACTCCAGGCGGACGACGCCGTCCTCGAAGCTGCGCTTCTGGGTGTAGCCCGCGTCCGTGAACACCTTGATCATCTTGATGTTGGCCGGCAGTACCTCGGCGGCGAAGCGACGGATCCCGCGCTCGCGGGCGACGGCGGCGATGTGCTCGAGGAGCACGGAGGCCACCCCGCGGCCCTGGTGGGCGTCCTGGACGAGGAAGGCGACCTCGGCCTCGTCGGCCGGCGCCGCCGAGGGCATGCCTTGGGCGTCGATCCGGTCGTAGCGGACGGTGGCGATGAACTGGCCCCCGACCGTGGCGGCCAGGCCCACCCGGTCGACGTAGTCGTGGTGCGTGAAGCGGTGCACGTCGCGGTCGGAGAGCCGGGGGTAGGGCGCAAAGAAGCGGTAGTACTTGGACTCGTCCGAGACCCGCTCGTAGAAGCTGACCAGGCGCTGCGCGTCGTCGGGGGTGATGGGGCGGATCCGGGCGGTGCCGCCGTCGCGGAGCACCACATCGGCCTCCCAGTGGGCCGGGTAGGCATGGGTGTCGGACGGCAGCCGCATGCGGCCAAGACTACGGCCCGGGCGGAAGGAGGTCCGGACGTCCGTATGGCGGACACCCTTGCGTTGGGAGGAGGTGTCGAGGGAAGGTCCATATCGGACCCGTACGGGCACGTGCGGGCCTACTCGGACACTTTCCGGGCAGACGCAGACATGCGACACCATATGATATTGGTCTAGACAACAGCAACTCCGCACCTGAAGGGCAACACCATGGCTGAGCGCCGCGTCAACATCGGCTGGGCCGAGGGCCTGCACGCCCGCCCCGCGTCGATCTTCGTCCGGGCGGCCACCGCCGCCGGCGTCCCCATCACGATCGCCAAGGCGGACGGCACCCCGGTCAACGCCGCTTCCATGCTCGCGGTGCTCGGTCTGGGCGCCCAGGGCGGCGAGGAGGTCGTCCTGTCCTCCGACGCGGACGACGCCGAGATCGCGCTCGACCGGCTGGCCAAGCTGGTCGCGGAGGGGCTCGAGGAGCTTCCGGAGACCGTCTGACTGACTCCATCCGATTCGCCTGGGACTCGGCGAATCAATTCGGCACATCCACACGGCGCGGCCGCGGTGACCCATGACAGGGGACCGCGGCCGTACTGTTTATCCACGCGATATCAGAAATACGGGGACGCGAAATCGGCGGCCGCGGAAATCCACGGCCGCTATGCACCGGCGGCCATTCTTAGAAGTTGTATACGGGGCCGCTGTTAATTCCGGACACCCGCCGTGTTTACGGAATGTTTCGAACCGCTCACACGGGAGGGGCGGCGCAGCCGGTATTCCGACATCGAGCGCTCGGCGTGCGCCGCGGCGAGCGCCCGCGCACGGTTGGCGTCGCCGCGCGCCACCGCGTCGACCAGCGCGCCGTGCTCGTCCCAGGACTCCACGGCCCGGAGCGAGAAGTCGGAGCGCAGGGCGCCGCCCGGGGCGGGCTGCGTCGGTCGGCCGGCCGGTTCCACCGCGTACACCCAGGCGATCTTGCGCCTCAGCTGCACCAGCAGCCCGGCCAGGCTCGGGCTGCCGGAGGCCTGGGCCAGCGTCTCGTGGAACCAGTCACCGAGCGACCGCAACTCGCCCAGCTGCCCGCGCTGGGCCCGCTCCTGGCCGAGCCGGACCAGGCCGCGCAACACCTTCAGATGCGCCTCGGTGCGCCGCTGGGCGGCCCGGGCGGCTCCCAGCGGCTCCAGCAGGGCGCGGATGTCCAGCAAGTCGGCGGCCTCCCGGTCGGACGGCTGAGCGACGCACGCGCCCGCGTGTCTGCGGGTGGTCACAAAGCCTTCCGACTCCAGGGTGCGCAGCGCCTCGCGCACGGGCACGCGCGAGACGCCGTAGCGCCGGGCGAGGAGTTCCTCGATCAGCCGGCTGCCGGGCGCGAAGGTGCCGGAGACGATGTCGTCGCGGATCGCCGTACACACCGCGTGCGCCGAAATCCGACGACCGCCCGGCGTCGCGGTCGTATCGCCGCTCACTTCCGGTCCCGCATTGTCGAACCTCCGCCTTAATCTCCGCGAAACGCAGCCGATTGACGCGTGTTCAGCGACTCTATTCTAAGGGGCTGGAATTTCCGATGGGCGGGGGGATTTCATGGATATTTTTTGGCCAGGCGGGCGAGCGGGTACGCCGAAGGCCCCGGTCCGCGGGACCGGGGCCTTCGGAAGCCGAAGCAGCGTGATCAGATGTTCACGCCGTGCGAGCGCAGGTAGGCGACGGGGTCGATGTCCGAGCCGTAGTCGGGGCTGGTGCGGGCCTCGAAGTGCAGATGCGGGCCGGTCACATTACCCGTGGCGCCGGACAGGCCGATCTGCTGGCCGGGGGTGACCGTCTGGCCGACGGAGACGCCGATGGACGACAGGTGGCCGTACTGGGTGTAGGTGCCGTCGTTCATCTTGATCACGATGTTGTTGCCGTACGCGCCGCCCCAGCCGGCCTCGACCACGGTGCCGGAGCCGACGGAGTGCACCGAGGTGCCGGACGCGGCGTGGAAGTCCACGCCGGTGTGGCTGCCCGAGGACCACAGGCCGCTGGACGCCTGGTAGCCGGTGGAGAGGTACGAGCCGGGGATCGGCGACACGAACGTGTTCAGCCGCTTGCGCTCGGCCTCGCGCGCCGCGCGCTCCTTGGCCTCGCGCTCCTGCTTGGCCTTCTTGGCGGCCGCCTCGGCCTTCCGCTTCGCCTCGGCCGCCTGCCGCGCGGCCTCCTTGCGGGCCGCGGCCTCGGCCTGCGCCTTGGCGGCGGCCTCCTCGGCGACGCTCTGCTGGGTCTGCGCCTGGGCCGCGACCTGGTCGGCGAGTTCATCGCCCATGGCGACCGCCTGGCGCAACCCGGTGTCCTCGAAGCCCCGCGGGTCGTCCGATGCCGCGAGGGCCGGGGCGGCGAAGCCGGCGACCACGCCGGAGGCGGCCAGCGTGGCTATGCCCGCGAGGTTGGCGCCGGAACGGGTGGGGCGGGGGGCCCGACTGGGGCGGCGGTGCTTCCCGGTGGTACGGGTGAACGCCATGGTCCGGCGCACTCCTTTCCTTCCCTCTCGCCTACCGGGTTAGCTGACGGGTTCGGAGCAGGAAGGTCTCCTACGGGCCCCTCCCCCTCGCGGGCAAGGCGTCCGATTCACCCCTGGGGATCACCCGTCCGGCGCCGCGGGCGGCGTCGGGCGAGGCTGGTTCCCCGGCTCCCCTGGCTCGCGCCGTACGGGGACTCGGCGATGGTTGTCCGTGCCGCGGGTGCGGCGTGTCTCGGTCGGACAACCGGACTGACGCTAAGCGTGACCGCATTCGATCACCAAACGGTTCCGCCTTTTTGTTGGTTTCCCCACAGACACCACCGACCAGACGGGCAACCTCTGCTATAAAGCGGGCGAAACGACGCGTGAAGTGACGGCAAAAAGGCCCCTGGCGCCTGAAACGGCGCCAGGGGCCTTGCCACAGCTCTCTGTTGGGCCCTGACCCGGGCCCACTCGCGCGGCCGGGCGGGTCAGCCCTGGATGACGCGCACCTCGCCGATGCCGAGCGCCTTGACCGGCTCCTCGATCGTCGAGGCGTCACCGACGAGCACCGTGACCAGCCGGTCGGGCGGGAAGGCGCTCACCACCGCGGCGGTTGCCTCCACCGTCCCGGTCTCCGCGAGGCGCGCGTACAACTGCGCCTGGAAGTCGTCCGGCAGGTGCTGCTCGACCTGGTCGGCGAGCGTGCCCGCGACGGCGGCCGCCGTCTCGTACTTCAGCGGGGCCACCCCGACGAGGTTCTGCACGGCGACATCGCGCTCGGCGTCCGTGAGGCCCTCCTCCTTCAGCGTGCCCAGCACCTTCCACAGGTCCTCCAGGGCGGGGCCGGTGACCTCGGTGGCCACCGAGCCGCTGATGGCCAGCATCGCGGCGCCCGTGGTCCCTCCGGAGGCGTCCGGGGCCGCGGAGCGGAGCACCTGGCCGAAGGCGCGCACGCCGTACGTGTAGCCCTTCTCCTCGCGCAGCACCCGGTCGAGCCGGGAGGTGAGGGTGCCGCCCAGGCAGTAGGTGCCGAGCACCTGGGCGGGCCAGACCCGGTCGTGGCGGTCGGCGCCGATCCGCCCGATGAGCAGCTGGGTCTGCACCGCGCCCGGCCGGTCGACGATGATCACCCGGCCGGTGTCGTCGGCGGTGATCGGCGGCATGGCGCGGGACTCGGCGGCGCCGCCCGTCCAGGCGCCGAGGGACTCGGCCAGCGCCTTGTCGAGGTCGACGCCGGCGAGGTCGCCGACGACCACGGCGGTCGCGGTGGAGGGGCGGACATGCGCCTCGTAGAAGGCCCGCACGGCCGCGGCGTCGATTCCCTCGACGGTCTCCTTGGTGCCCTGGCGCGGCCGGGACATCCGGGTCTCGGCCGGGAAGAGCGCCTTGGACAGCGCCATCGAGGCGCGCCGGGCCGGGTTGGCCAGCTCGTGCGGGATCTCGTCGAGGCGGTTGCGCACCAGCCGCTCCACCTCGCCCTCGGGGAAGGCGGGCGCGCGCAGCGCGTCGGCCAGCAGGCCGAGCGCCTTGGGCAGCCGGGAGACGGGGACCTCGAGCGACACCCGGACGCCGGGGTGGTCGGCGTATGCGTCCAGGGTGGCGCCGCAGCGCTCCAGCTCGGCGGCGAACTCCTCGGCGGTGTGCTTGTCGGTGCCCTCGGACAGGGCGCGGGCCATGATCGTGGCGATGCCGTCGAGCCCGGCCGGCTCGGCGTCCAGCGGGGCGGCGAGGTTGATCTCCACGGCGACGACCTGCTGGCCGGGGCGGTGACAGCGCAGCACGGTCAGCCCGTTGGACAGCTCGGCGCGCTCGGGGGCCGGGAAGGCCCACGGCTTGGCGGCCCCCGCCTGCGGCTGGGGGTGGAAGGTCATGGTGGTGACGGCGTCGCTCACTGGGCCGACTCCCCTTCTGCGTCGTTGTCGTCGGCTGCTGCGTCCTTGTCGCCGTCGGCGGCGTCGGCCTCGGCCTCGGCCTGCTCGGCGCCTTGGACCGGCTCGTAGACCAGCACCGCGCGGTTGTCGGGGCGCAGCCTGGCCTGGGCCACGGCCCGCACCTCCTCGGCCGTCACCTGCAGGACGCGCCCCACGGCGGTCAGCGCCAGCTGCGGGTCACCGAACAGCACGGCGAAGCGGCACAGCTCGTCGGCCCGCCCGCCGACCGTGGCCAGCCGGTCCAGCCACTCGCGCTCCAGCTGGGCCTGAGCGCGCTCCATCTCCTCCGGGGTCGGCCCCTCCTCGGCGAACCGGGCCAGCTCCTCGTCGACGGCGGCCTCGATGTCGGGGACCTCCACGCCGCCGGAGGTCTTCACGTCCAGCCAGCCGAGCGAGGGGGCGCCCGACAGCCGCAGCAGGCCGAAGCCCGCGGCCACGGCCGTACGGTCCCGGCGCACCAGGCGGTTGTGCAGGCGGGAGGACTCCCCGCCGCCCAGGATGGTCAGCGCCAGGTCGGCGGCGTCGGCCTCACGGGTGCCGTCGTGCGGCAGCCGGTAGGCGGCCATCAGGGCGCGGGCCGGGACCTCCTCCTCGACGACCTCGCGCAGCTGTCCGCCGATCACCTCCGGCAGGGTGCCGTCGCGGGGCGGGCGCTTGCCGTCGTGGGAGGGAATGGTGCCGAAGTACTTCTCGATCCAGGCCAGGGTCTGCTCGGGGTCGATATCGCCAACGACCGCCAGCACGGCGTTGTTCGGCGCGTAGTACGTGCGGAAGAACTCGCGGGCGTCCTCCAGGGAGGCCGCGTCCAGGTCGGCCATCGAGCCGATCGGGGTGTGGTGGTACGGGTGGCCCTCGGGGTAGGCCATGGCGACCAGGCGCTCGAAGGCCGTGCCGTACGGCACGTTGTCGTAGCGCTGGCGGCGCTCGTTCTTGACGACGTCGCGCTGGTTCTCCAGGCTCTCCTCGTCCAGCGCGGTCAGCAGCGACCCCATGCGGTCCGCCTCGAGCCACAGCGCCAGCTCCACCTGGTGGGCCGGCATCGTCTCGAAGTAGTTGGTCCGCTCAAAGCTGGTCGTCCCGTTCAGCGAGCCGCCGGCGCCCTGCACCAGCTCGAAGTGGCCGTTGCCCGTGACCTGCGCCGAGCCCTGGAACATCAAGTGCTCGAAAAGGTGAGCCAGGCCCGTACGCCCCTTGACTTCGTGGCGCGAGCCTACGTCGTACCACAGGCAGACCGCCGCGACCGGGGTCAGGTGGTCTTGGGAGAGCACCACCCGCAGGCCGTTGGCCAGCCGGTGCTCGGTCGCTGTCAGGCCGCCGGAGCCGGCTTGTTCCGTGGCCGTGTGACCCATGGGCATGTACGTCCCTTCGATCGCGGGATGGAGCGCGTGCGAGCCGCTTGAAGTGCGGTCCTGTCACTGTATGCAAGCGCACGGACATCTGGCGAAGTTCCCGCCGGGGAATCTCTCGAGGCGGGCGTTTGTCCATGTTGTCCGCGGTCGTCGGCGGTCGGTTCCACACTTGTCGGTGGCCCGGTCCACAATGGTCGGCGTCAGATCCCGCCTCGGCAGTTGAAGGAGCCGCAAGCGCGATGGCCCGCCGCAGCACAAAGACCCCTCCGCCGGACGATGTCGAGGAGCGCATCCTCGACATCGACGTCGTCGACGAGATGCAGGGCTCCTTCCTCGAGTACGCGTACTCGGTCATCTACTCGCGCGCCCTGCCCGACGCCCGGGACGGCCTCAAGCCGGTGCACCGGCGCATCCTCTACCAGATGAACGAGATGGGCCTGCGGCCCGAGCGCGGCTTCGTCAAGTGCGCCCGGGTCGTCGGCGAGGTCATGGGCAAGCTGCACCCGCACGGCGACGCGTCGATCTACGACGCGCTGGTGCGCATGGCCCAGCCCTTCTCGATGCGGGTCCCCCTGGTCGACGGCCACGGCAACTTCGGCTCCCTGGGGAACGACGACCCGCCCGCGGCGATGCGCTACACCGAGTGCCGCATGGCCTCGGCGACCTCGCTGATGACCGAGTCGATCGACGAGGACACCGTCGACTTCGCCCCGAACTACGACGGCAGCGAGCAGGAGCCGCTGGCCCTGCCTGCCGCCTATCCCAACCTGCTGGTCAACGGCTCCTCCGGGATCGCGGTCGGCATGGCGACCAACATGCCCCCGCACAACCTGGGCGAGGTGATCGCCGCCGCCCGCCATCTGATCAGACACCCGAGCGCGGACCTGGACACACTGATGCGGTTCGTGCCGGGCCCGGACCTGCCGACCGGCGGCCGGGTCGTGGGCCTGGGCGGCGTCCGGGACGCGTACGAGAAGGGGCGCGGCACCTTCAAGATCCGCGCCACGGTCTCCGTGGAGAACGTGACGGCGCGCCGCAAGGGCCTGGTCGTCACCGAACTTCCCTTCACGGTCGGCCCCGAGAAGGTCATCTCGAAGATCAAGGACCTGGTCGGCGCGAAGAAGCTGCTGGGCATCGCGGACGTCAAGGACCTCACCGACCGCGAGCACGGCCTGCGTCTGGTCATCGAGATCAAGAACGGCTTCAACCCGGAGGCCGTGCTGGAGCAGCTCTACAAGCTGACGCCGATGGAGGAGTCCTTCGGCATCAACAATGTCGCGCTGGTGGACGGCCAGCCGCTGACGCTGGGGCTCAAGGAGCTGCTGGAGGTCTACCTCGACCACCGCTTCGATGTGGTGCGGCGGCGCAGCGAGTTCCGGCGCGGCAAGCGGCGGGACCGGCTGCACCTGGTCGAGGGTCTGCTGGTCGCCCTGCTCGACATCGACGAGGTCATCCGCATCATCCGCTCCAGCGAGAACGCGGCGCAGGCGAAGGAGTCCCTGATCGCCCGCTTCGAGCTCTCGGAGGTCCAGACGCAGTACATCCTGGACACCCCGCTGCGCCGACTGACCAAGTTCGACCGGATCGAGCTGGAGTCGGAGCGCGACCGTCTCAAGGCGGAGATCGAGGAGCTGACCCGGATCCTGGACTCGGACGCCGAGCTGCGCAAGCTGGTATCGGCGGAACTGGCCCAGGTGGCCAAGAAGTTCGCCACACCGCGGCGCACGGTGCTGCAGGAGTCGGCGGACGCCCCGGTGACCGCGGTGCCGCTGGAGGTCGCGGACGACCCGTGCCGGGTTCTGCTGTCCTCCACCGGCCTGCTGGCCCGCACGGCCAACGGTGAGCCGTTCCCGGGCGAGGAACAGGTCAAGCGCGCCAAGCACGATGTGATCCTCTCCGCGGTCCCGGCCACGGCCCGCGGGGACCTGGGGGCCGTGACCTCGACCGGGCGGCTGCTGCGGCTCGCCGTGGTCGATCTGCCGATACTCCCCGAGACGGCCGGGGCGCCGAACCTGGCGGGCGGGGCACCGATCGCGGAGTTCCTGTCGCTGGAGGAGGGCGAGGAGCTGGTCTGCCTCACCACACTCGACGAGTCCTCACCGGGGCTCGCGATCGGCACGGAGCAGGGCGTCGTCAAGCGCGTGGTCCCCGACTATCCCGCCAACAAGGACGAGTTGGAGGTCATCGGCCTCAAGGAGGGCGACCGCATCGTCGGAGCGGTGGAGCTGCGCACGGGCGAGGAGGACCTGGTCTTCATCACCGATGACGCGCAACTGCTGCGCTATCCGGCGAGCCAGGTGCGGCCGCAGGGGCGCCCGGCGGGCGGCATGGCAGGCATCAAGCTGGGCTCGGGCGCGAAGGTGATCTCGTTCACGGCCGTCGACCCGGCGGCCGACGCCGTGGTGTTCACGGTCGCCGGCGCACGCGGCACCCTCGACGACTCGGTGCAGCAGTCGGCCAAGGTCACCCCGTTCGACCAGTACCCACGCAAGGGCCGGGCCACCGGCGGGGTGCGCTGCCAGCGGTTCCTGAAGGGCGAGGACTGCCTGGTCCTGGCCTGGGCGGGCGCGACACCGGCCCGCGCGGCCACCGCGACCGGCACCGCAACATCGCTGCCGGAGACCGACCCGCGCCGCGACGGCTCGGGGGTGCCGCTCGCCAAGGCGGTGGCGGTGGTGGCCGGGCCGGTGTAGCGGGCCGCCCCGGTGCAGCGGCCGAAGCGGCCGGGCCGTCGTCGTCGTGCGTACGGGCCCGGCCGCTTCGGCCGTTCAGCGGGACGCCGTTCTGCGGGCGAGCAGGTCCCGTAGGGCCTTGACGATGTCGGCGGGGGCCTCCTCGGCCATGAAGTGGCCGCAGGTGACGGTCGTGTGCCGCAGATCGTCCGCCCACTCCCGCCACAGCGCGGCGGCGTCGAAGCCGAGGGCGGCGCCCCAGTCCTGCTGGATCACGGTGACCGGCATCCGCAGCCGGCGTCCGGCGGCCCGGTCGGCCCGATCGTGGTCGACGTCGATGCCTGCGGAGGCGCGGTAGTCGGCGACGATCGAGGGCACCGCCTCCCGGCAGGCGTCCAGGTACGCGGCGCGGACATCGGCCGGGAGGGCCTGCGGGTCACCCGCCCACAGGTCGAGGAAGTGGCCGAAGAAGAGATCAGGGGCGGCGGCGATCATCCGCTCGGGCAGGCCGGGGGGCTGGGCCATCAGATAGAGGTGGAAGCCCACGGCGCCGGTGGTGCCGTGCAGCGCCTCCCACGTGTCCAGGGTCGGGAGCACATCCAGGCAGGCCAGGTGGGTGACGGCCGCCGGGTGGTCCAGGGCGGCGCGGAAGGCGACCAGGGCGCCGCGGTCGTGCCCGGCCAGAGCAAACCGTGTGTGCCCCAGCGCGCGGGCCAGGGCGACGATGTCGGCGGCCATGGCGCGCTTGGCGTAGGCGGTGCCGTCGGGGTCGGCGGGCTTGTCGCTGGCACCGTAGCCGCGCAGGTCGGGGCAGATCACGGTGTGGTCGGCCGCGAGGTCGGCGGCGACGTGCCGCCACATCAGGTGGGTCTGCGGAAAGCCGTGCAGCAGCACGATCGGGGTGCCCGAGCCGCCGACGGCCGCGTGGAGGGACACGCCGTCGGCGACGGGGACACGGTGGTGGGCGAAGCCGGGGAAGGCAGGCGGCATGGTTCCGCCCCTTTCAGGGGGTGTTCGAAGTGATCAGAAGTGGTCGGACGTCGTCAGCCTGCCGGGCGCGGATGAGCACCGGATGAGCGCGCTACCGTGACCAGGGGCGCTGCCCCGGGAAGGGTGGTCTGACGTGCGGTTCCTGTTCGGCGTGCTGGGTACGGTGGCGGCCTGGGACGGGGCCGGGGAGGCGATCGCCTTGAAGGGGCCACGTCACCGGGCGGTGCTGGCCCGGCTGATCGTCGCCCGCCGCCGCGTGGTCCCGGTCCGCCGCCTGGCCGAGGACCTGTGGCCGGAGCCGCCCGCCGACGCGGTGGGCGCGATCCGCACCTTCGTGGCCGCGCTGCGGCGCACCATGGAACCGGAGCGCCCGCCCCGCGCCCCGGCCCGCCTGCTGGTCACCGAGGGGCCGGGGTACGCGCTGCGCGCCGACCCGGGCGCGGTGGACGCCTGGAGCTTCGAGCGAGCGGTGGCCGCCGCCGCGGCACTGCCGCCCGAGGGCGCGCTCGCACGGCTGGACGAGGCGCTGGAGTGGTGGCGCGGGCCCGCCTACGCGGAGTTCGCCGACGAGCCGTGGACCCGCGCGGAGCGCTCGCGCCTCGCGGAGCTGCGGCTGCACGCCGTCGAGCGGCAGGCCGAGGCCCGGCTCGCGCTGGACCTGGCCGCCGAGGCGGCGGCGGACCTGGACGCGCATGTGACCGAGCACCCCTGGCGCGAGGACGCCTGGCGGCTGCTGGCCCTGGCGCTGTACCGCTCCGGCCGCCAGGGCGACGCGCTGGCGGTCCTGCGCCGGGCGCGCACGCTCCTGGCCGAGCAGTTGGGGGTGGATCCGGGCCCGCGGCTGCGCGGCCTGGAGACGGACATCCTCGGCCAGGCCGCCCACCTCGACCCCGGCCCGGCGGCCGGGGCGGCGGGCCGGGTGTGGGCGCGTACGGCGGCCGCCTACAACCGCACCGTGCCCTCCGGCGCCCGGGCACGTCTGGAGTCGACGGTGGGCCTGCTGCGCAGTCTCGCGGTGACCGGCGGCAGCGGCCTCCAGACGGCCCGCCGCCACCGCGTGGCGGCCATCACCGCGGCCGAGGAGCTCGGCGACGCGGAACTGACCGCCCGCGTGATCGGCGCGTACGACGTCCCGGCCATCTGGACGCGGCTGGACGACCCGGAGCAGGCCGCGCGGGTCGTGACGGCGGCCGAGCGCGCCCTGGCCGCCCTGCCGCCCGGCCGGCACGAGGCGGCCCGGGCCCGGCTGCTTGCCACGATCGCCCTGGAGTCGCGCGGCACCCGCGTGGCGCGCGGGCCGCAGGCCGCCCGGCAGGCGGAGGAGATCGCCCGCCGCCTGGACGATCCCGCGCTGCTGGCGTTCGCCCTCAACGCCACGTTCATGCAGACCTTCCACCGCGCCGGTCTGGCGCCGCGCCGGGACGGCATCGGCGCGGAGCTGATCGCCCTGTCCGTCCGGCACGGCCTGACCACCTTCGAGGTCCTGGGCCACCTCATCCGGCTCCAGGCCCGCGGCGCCCTGGCGGACTTCGCCGGGGCCGACCGCCACGCGAGCGCCGCGGACCGCCTGGCCGAGCACCATGAGCTGCCGCTGGTCGGCGTGTTCACCCAGTGGTACGCCGCGCTACGACTTGCCGCGACCGCCCCCGCGGAGGCGCCCGGGGCCGCGGAGGCGGCCGAGGCCGTCTACCGGGATGCCGCCGCGCGGCTGGACGGCGCCGGCATGCCCGGGCTGGAGCGCGGTCTGCTGCCGCTCGCGCTGCTCTGCCTGCGCACGCGGCACGCGCGGCCGGCCCAGGCCGCCCAGGCAGACGAGCACGGCGGCTGGGGACCGTACGAGCCCTGGGCCCGCCCCCTGGTGCTGCTGGCCCGAGGCCGCCGCGACGAGGCCGCGGCGGCGCTGCGCGAGACTCCGGACCCGCCCCGCGACCTGCTGTTCGAGGCCCTGTGGTGCCTGACCGCCCGGGCGGCCGTCGCGGTCGGCGACCGGGAGACGGTGGAGCGCGCCCACCGCGAGCTCACCCCCGCGGCGGCGGAGCTGGCCGGGGCGGGCAGCGGCCTGCTCACCCTGGGGCCGGTCTCGACGTACCTGGGCGAACTCGCCACGGCGCTGCGCAACACCGGCCGACGCTCACGCTGAGCCGTTCCGTGCCCCGGTCGACCGGGTGGGCGCCATCGCCTGCACCACCAGAGGCGCGCCTTCGGAGGTCCAAGGTCAAAAGAGAGGTTAGGCTTACCTTCGTGAGCACGTGCGCGACCGCCTCCCGCGACCTGTCCGAGCCGCTCGCCGGGACGGCGACCACCGCCACCACCTGGCTTCTGCTCGAACAGCCCGGCCCTTGGGGTGCCGAGGCCCTGACCGCCAGCCACCTGGCCCAGGCCGTCGGCCGCGCGCTGGAGCGCGCCACCAAGGACACCGGCGTCCGCGTCGCGCTGATCCGCCGCCCCGGCCGGCACGCCGACTGCCACACCCACCCGCAGCAGCGTGTCTTCGTCGCGCACACCCGCCCGGGCCGCTCCTGGATCCGTACGACCACGCTCACCGAGCCGGAGCGGCTGCTCGCCCTCGACTTCGCCGCTCTGGGCGCGGGCGACCCGAGCGGTCTGCGCCCCGCCGCCGCGGGCCCCGGCCAGACGTGGGAGAAGTACACGGGCGACCCCTTGATCCTCGTGTGCACCAACGGCAAACGCGACCGCTGCTGCGCCCTCCTCGGCCGGCCGCTGGCCGCCGAGCTCACCGCCTCCGGGGCGCGCGGCACCTGGGAAGTCACCCACATCGGCGGCCACCGCTTCTCGCCGACGCTCATGGTGCTGCCGCACGGATACGCCTACGGGCGGGCCACCGCACAGTCCGTGCGGGGCGTCCTGGACGCGCTGCGCAAGGGCAGGATCGTCACCGAGGGCTGCCGCGGCCGGTCCACCTGGGAGCGCCCAGCCCAGGCCGCCGAGCTGGCGATCCGCGAGCTGAGCGGCGAGGCGGGGGCCGACGCGCTGACCGTGCTGCGGACCGAGGGCGCCGCCCCCGCCTGGACCGTCACCGTCGGGCACACCGACGGCCGACGGTGGCGGGTCGGCGTCGTCCAGGTCGCCGCCGCGCCGCCGCGCCCGGAGAGCTGCGGGTCGGCTCTGGGCTCCCCGGCCCGCATGGACGTCATCGGCGTACGGGCGGTGCGCGCCGCGCGGCCCACGCCGACCGTCGCCGCCGCGGCACCGGTTTAGGCGCAAAGAGCCGGTTTAGGCGCAAAGAGGGGCCGGGGCCTGCCGCCGCGCCGCGGACCCGTGCTTGGTTACCCTCCTTGCCATGAGCGCCGCGACACCCCGGGGGCCGCGTGCCGAGGCCCCGAGGTGGCGCATCGGCTGGCCCCGACGTGTTTTCTCCCAGGTGCTGCTGATGCAGCTGACCATCGCCACGGGCGTCATCGTGCTCGCGACCGGCCTCTTCCTGGCCCGGCTCGGCTCCCAGCTGGACGACCAGGCCATGCGCCGCGCGCTCGCCATCGCCCAGACCACGGCCTCCACCCCGGAGCTCTCCGACACGCTCGAACGCACCCGCCCCACCCCCGACGGCCCGGTCCAGGCCCGGGCGGAGCGGATCCGCCGGGCGACCGGCGCCGAGTATGTCGTGATCATGGACAGGCGGGGCGTGCGCTGGTCCCACACCTCTTCCGAGGAGATCGGCCGGCATGTCTCCACCGACCCCAGCGACGCACTCGCCGGCCGGGACGTCATGGAGATCGACAACGGCACGCTCGGCCGCTCGGCCCGCGGCAAGGTCCCGCTGCGCGACAAGGACGGCCGCATCGTCGGCGCCGTTTCGGTCGGCATCTCGTACCAGAGCGTGCGCGACCGGCTCATCGGCGCGGTGCCGGGGCTGCTCGCGTACGCGGGCGGCACGCTCGCGGTGGGCGCCGTGGCGGCGTACGTGGTCGCCCGCAGGCTTCGGCGCCGCACTCACGACCTGGCCTTCTCCGATATCTCCGCGCTGCTCGCCGAGCGCGAGGCCATGCTGCACGGCATCCGCGAGGGGGTTCTGGCCCTGGACGCGCGCGGCCGCATCCGCCTGGTCAACGACGAGGCGCAGCGGCTCCTGGACCTGCGCGCCGAGGCCACCGGGCGGCCGCTGGACGAGGTGCTGCCGCCGGGCCGTACCACCGATGTGCTCGCCGGGCGGGTCACGGGATCCGACCTGCTGACCGTCAGCGGCGGGCGGGTGCTGGTCGCCAACCGGATGCCGACGGACGACGGCGGGGCCGTGGCCACCCTGCGCGACCGCACCGAGCTGGAGCGGCTGGGCCGCGAGCTGGACGGCACCCGGGGGCTGATCGACGCGCTGCGCGCGCAGGATCATGAGCACGCCAACCATCTGCACACCCTCCTCGGACTGCTGGAGCTCGAGCTGTACGAGGAGGCGGTGGAGTTCGTCACCGAGGCGGTCGGGGTGCACCGGGCCACCGCCGAGCAGGTCACCGAGCGCGTCCACGACCCCCTGCTGGCCGCCCTGCTGGTCGGCAAGGCCACGGTCTCCGCCGAGCGCGGCGTCCCGCTGCGCATCGCCCCAGGGACGCTGCTGCCGAATCTGCTGGTGGACCCGCCCGGCCTGGTCACGATCGTCGGCAACCTCATCGACAACGCGCTGGACGCGGCAGCCGGGACGGCCGATCCGCTGGTCGAGGTGGAACTGTCGGCCGACGACACCACGGTGGTGCTGCGGGTCTCCGACAGCGGGCCCGGTATCCCGGCCGACCGGCGCGACGTCGTCTTCGCCGAGGGCTGGTCGACCAAGGAGCCGCCCGCGCACCGCAAGCGCGGCATCGGCCTGGCACTGGTGCGCCGCCTCGCCGAGCGGCAGGGCGGCAGCGTATGCGTGACCGACCGGGACGGCGGGGGCGCGGAGTTCACGGTGGTGCTGCCCGAGGCGCTGGCCGAGGAGCCGAGCGGGGCCCGGCTGAGCGCGACAGGAGAGCCGCGATGACGGAGGTACGGAGGTGACGGACGTGAACAGCGCGGGCGGCGCGAGCGGCGCCATCAGCGCGATCGAGGTGCTGGTCGTGGACGACGATGTGCGCGTGGCCCGGGTCAACGCGGCGTATGTGGAGAAGGTGCCCGGCTTCCGCGTCGCGGGACAGGCGCACACGGCCGCCGAGGCGCTGGCCTTCCTGGACCGCGCCAAGGTCGACCTGGTGCTGCTCGACCACTATCTGCCGGACGAGACGGGCCTCGCGCTGGTGCGGCGGCTGCGCGAGCGCGGCCACCACACCGACATCATCATGGTGACCGCCGCCCGCGATATCGCGACCGTGCAGGAGGCGATGCGCCACGGCGCGCTGCAGTACCTGGTCAAGCCCTTCACCTTCGCCGGGCTGCGCGCCAAGCTGCAGGGCTATGCGGCGCTGCGCCGCGCCCTGGAGGGCGGCGGCGAGGCCGGGCAGGATCAGGTCGATCGGATCTTCAGCGCCCTGGGCGGCGCCTCGGCCGGCCCGGCGGAGCTGCCCAAGGGCCACTCCGCGCTCACGGCCGGCCTGGTGCGGGAGGTGCTGCGGGGCGCCGAGGGCCCGCTGTCGGCGCAGGAGGTCGCCGAGCGGTCCTCGCTCAGCCGGCAGACCGCCCAGCGCTATCTCAAGCTCCTGGAGCGCACGGGCCGGGTCCGGCTCAGCCTGAAGTACGGCGAGACGGGGCGCCCGGAACACCGCTACGTATGGGTGTGAGGCACCCGCGTACGGGTCCCCGTACGGGCCCGAGGACAGCCGTACGGGGCCTCGCCGGGTGTCGGCAGCCCCGTCAGGCCGCTCCCGCCCCCGTGAGGGCCCGCACCTCCGTCTCCGCGTGCTTGGCGGCGTGCCCGGTGGCGTCCGCGCCCTGGGGTGAGGTGACCGTGCCGAGCCAGCCGGCGAGAAAGCCGAGGGGCACGGAGACAAGGCCCGGGTTGTCCAGCGGGAAGACATGGAAGTCCACCCCCGGGAAGATCGCCTCCGGGCCGCCGGACACCACCGGAGAGAGCACCACCAGCACGACCGCCGGGAGCAGCCCGCCGTAGACGGCCCACACCGCGCCGCGCGTAGTGAACCGCCGCCAGAAGAGCGAATACAGCAGCACCGGGAGGTTCGCCGAGGCGGCGACCGCGAACGCGAGCCCGACCAGGAAGGCCACATTGAGGTCCTGGGCGAGCAGCCCGAGGCCGATGGCGGCCGCCCCGATCCCGACGGCCGCGATCCGCGCGACCGCGACCTCGCTGCGCGGCGTGCGGTCCGCGCGGCGGCTCAGCGAGGCGTACAGGTCGTGGGCGACCGAGGCGGAGGAGGCCAGGGTGATCCCGGCGACCACGGCGAGGATGGTGGCGAACGCGACGGCGGCGACCGAGGCGAACAGCACCGTCCCGCCGGTGGATCCGGCGCCCCCGCCGAGGTCCAGCGCGAGCAGCGGCACGGCGGTGTTCCCGGCCGGGTTGGCGGTCCGTACGGTGTCGCTGCCCAGCACGGCGGCGGCGCCGAAGCCGAGCACGATGGTCATCAGGTAGAAGCCGCCGATCAGCCCGATGGACCAGATGACCGAACGGCGGGCGGCCCGGGCGGTGGGCACGGTGTAGAAGCGCGAGAGGATGTGCGGCAGCCCGGCGGTGCCGAGGACGAGGGCGAGTCCGAGGCTGATGAAGTCCAGCCGCGCGGTCCAGCCGCCGCCGTACTTCAAGCCCGGGGCGAGGAAGTCCCCGCCGTGTCCGCTGTGCCGCGCCGCCGCGCTGAGCAGCGCGTCCACATCGCCGTGGAAGCGGACCAGGACGAGGGCGGTGAGCGTGGCCGCCCCGGCCATCAGCAGCATCGCCTTGACGATCTGGATCCAGGTCGTGGCGCGCATGCCGCCGAGCGCCACGAAGATCACCATCAGCGTGCCCACGCCGATGACCGTCCAGGCGCGGGCGCGCGGGCCGGTCTCGCCGATCAGCAGAGCGATCAGGCTGCCCGCCCCGACCATCTGGGCGACGAGGTAAAGCACGCATACGGTGACGGAGGAGACGCCCGCGGCGATCCGGACCGGAGGCTCGCCCATCCGGGCGGCGAGCACGTCGGCGAGGGTGAACCGGCCGCAGTTGCGGACCAGTTCGGCGACTAAGAGCAGCACGACCAGCCAGGCGACGAAGAAGCCGACGCAGTACAGCACGCCGTCGTAGCCGAAGAGCGCAATGAGGCCGGAGATGCCGAGGAAGGAGGCGGCAGACATGTAGTCGCCCGCGATGGCGAAGCCGTTCTCCATGGGCGAGAACAACCGCCCGCCCGCGTAGAACTCCTCCGGGGAGCCGTGCCGCCGACGGCCCGCCCAGGTGGTGATGGCGAGGGTGGCGGCGATGAACAAGCCGAAGAGCAGCAGCGCCAGGCCCTGCTGATTTCCCGTCACCGGCCGTGCCCTCGCATCATCTCCTGCGTCACCCAGCGGAGCTCCAGCGCGACCCGGTCCCGGCGCAGCCGGGCATGGCGGGCATACGCCCAGGTCAGCAGGAAGGTGGTGGCGAACTGGGCGAGCCCGGCGAGCATCGCGACATTGAGCGCGCCGACGACGGGGCGGGCCATCAGACCGGGCGCGGTGGTCGCCGCGACGACATACGCGAGGTACCACAGGAGGAAGACGGCGGCCGCGGGGAAGACGAAGCGGCGGTAGCGTCTGCGCACTTCCTGGAAGGCCGCGCTGCCGTGCACCTCGGTGTAGACGTCCGCGGCGGCGGGCCGACGCGCGCGCCGGGGTCCGCCGCCGGTCTCGTCCTCGCCCCAGCCGGAGGCGACCGTGTCGTACCAGGGATCGCCCAGCCGGACCGCCCCGGCGTCGCGCGCGTTGTGCTGCATGTCCACCCGAACACTCCTTGCTTCACTGCCGCATTGGCCGCGTGCCAAGGATGGACGGAGCGGGAGGCCCCGGGCCCCTCAATACCGGACGTTCACCCCATCAGGTGACTGAGGTGACGAACATCCCGGAACCGGGACCGTATTACGGGCCGAGTTCGGGGCCGGGCGGCCGCGCGATCCCGTTCCGGTAGGCATAGCGCACGGCCTGGGCGCGGTCGCGCACCCCCGCCTTGGCGAAGAGGTTGTTGATGTGGGTCTTCACGGTCGCCGGGCCGATGTGCAGCCGACGCGCGATCTCCGCGTTGGACAACCCCTCGGCGACCAGCGTCAGGACCTCCGCCTCGCGGGGCGTGAGCCCGTCGGGCAGCGGGCCCGGCACGGCCCCTGGCCCGGCCTTCGCGGCCGTATCGCCGGCGGCGCCCGCCCCGCCCACGGCGCCGGCGGTGTCTGCGGTGCTTTGAACCAGTCGCTCCAGCAGCCTGCGCTGCACCTTCGGCGACAGCCCGGCCTGCCCCGACATCACGTCCTCGATGGCGCGGGCGATCTCCTCCGCGTCGGCGTCCTTGGTCACATAGCCGCGGGCGCCCGCCTGCAGGGCGGGGAAGAGCCACTCGTCGTCGGCGTAGGTGGTCACCACCACGACCTGGGTCGCGGGGTGCTCGGCACGGATGCGCCGGGTCGCCTCGACGCCGTCACAGCGGGGCATCCGCAGATCCATCAGCGCCACGTCCGGGGAGACCTCGGCGACCAGCCGCAGCGCCTCCTCCCCGTCGCCCGCCGAGCCGACGACCTCGATGCCGGGCAGCAGCCCCAGCAGCAACACGATGCCCTCACGCACCATGATCTGGTCATCGACGACCAGCACGCGCACCACCCGTGAGCCGACGGCCCCGCGCCCTTCGCTCATTGTCCGTGTCCCCCTGTATCTCCCCGTGTCTCCCTCATGCCGACGTCACGCCGGGACACGCAGGCGCACCACGAAGCCCCCCTCGGCGGGCCCCGCCTCCAGCGTGCCGCCGAGGAGTTCGGCGCGCTCCCGCATTCCCCGCAGACCGTATCCGGCCCCGGTCGCCACCGGGCCGCCGGAGGGCGTCTCGCGGGCCCCGCCGTCCCGTATCTCGAGGAGCACCTCGTCCGCCCGGTAGACGAACCGCATCGCCACCCGGGCACCCGGCGCGTGCTTGCGGACGTTGGTCAGCGCCTCCTGCGCGACCCTCCGGACCGCGAGCCCCGACTCGGCGGCCAGCTCGCGCGGCTCGCCCTCCGTCTCGAACCGCGCGCCCTCGGTCGCGGCGGACTCCCGCAGGAAGTCCTCGACCGGGGCCATCTCGCCGCGCAGCGCGTACAACGCCTGGCGGGTCTCGGCCAGGCCGTGGCGCGCCATCCTGCGGGCCGCCACCACCCGCTCCAGCACCATGGCCCGGTCCTCCCCGCGCTCGACCAACAGCCTGGCCGCCTCCAGGTGCACCAGCTGGGCGGAGAGGCTGTGCGCCAGCACGTCGTGGATCTCCCGGGCGATCCGGGCCCGCTCGGCGAGCGCGGCGCTCTGCGCCTCGGCGCGGCGCGCCGCCCGCTCCTGCTCGAGCAGCCGGTAGCCGGTGCCGCGCGCCTCCTCGTCCAGCCGCAGCGTATAGCCGACGAGCAGGAAGCCGACGCCGGTGGCCAGACCGGCCGCCAGGCTGTGGTCGCCGAAGAACGCGAACGAGCCGGAGGCCATGATCCCGGCGGGCAGACCGGCCATCAGCGGCAGCCGCTCCATCGAGACGATCACGCCGACGATCCACGCCGCGGTCGCCGGGGTGTCGGCTCCCACGGCCAAGAGCGCCGCCCCCGCCGCGAGCAGCAGGGCGAGCAGGGCAAGGGCGGGGCCCAGCCGGTGGTCGACGGTGACGCGGCGGAACGCGTACACCGTGGCCGCGCATCCCGCGACGGCGGCGAGCAGGACGATCCGCGCCCACCTGGGGAAGGCATCGTCACGGAGCACGTCCCAGAGCAACAGACACGCCCCGAAGATCCACATACCCGTGTTGATCATCAGCCGGATCGGGGGCACGCCCTGGCGCGTGAGCGCCTGCCGCGAGGGCCACTGGGTCCATCGGCTCATCGGCCCTCCTGGCTCCGGCCCGGATCCGGCCTGGATCCGGTCGCTCACGACGCTACGGAACGCCCCCTGCCGCGCAAATCGCCCCTGAGGCGGACCCCGGGATGGAAAATGCCTCTCCACCCTGGGGTGGAGAGGCACCCGGGCACTGCTGGCCGGGATACTTCAGGCGTCGATGCGCGACCGGTCCAAGGTCGCCGCCGAGTTGGTGATGAACTCCTTACGGGGCGCGACCTCATTGCCCATGAGCAGGTCGAATACCTGCTCGGCGGCCTCCAGGTCGCTGATGTTGATCCGCCGCAGGGTGCGGTGGCGCGGGTCCATCGTCGTCTCCGCGAGCTGGTCGGCATCCATCTCGCCCAGGCCCTTGTAGCGCTGGATGCCGTCCTTGTAGCGCACGCCCCGGCGCTGGAGGTCCAGCAGCGTCTCCTGGAGCTCCTGGTCGGAGTAGGTGTAGACGTACTTGTCCTGCCCCCGCTTGGGGTTGACCAGCTCGACCCGGTGCAGGGGCGGCACGGCCGAGAAGACCCGCCCCTGCTCGACCATCGGCCGCATATAGCGCTGGAAGAGGGTGAGCAGCAGGATGCGGATGTGGGCGCCGTCGACATCGGCGTCGGCGAGGAAGATCACCTTGCCGTAGCGCGCCTGGTCGATGTCGAACGTCCGGCCCGAGCCGGCACCTATGACCTGGATGATCGATCCGCACTCGGCGTTCTTGAGCATGTCGGAGACCGACGCCTTCTGAACGTTCAGAATCTTGCCGCGGATCGGCAGCAGCGCCTGGAACTCGGAGTTCCGAGCGAGCTTGGCCGTGCCGAGCGCCGAGTCGCCCTCGACGATGAACAGCTCGCTGCGGTCCACGTCATCGCTACGGCAGTCGGCCAGCTTCGCGGGCAGCGAGGAGGACTCCAGCGCGGTCTTGCGGCGCTGCGCCTCCTTGTGCTGACGGGCCGCGATGCGGGTGCGGGCGGCCGCCACGATCTTCTCCAGCACCGCACGGGCCTGCTGCTTGGCGTCCCGCTTGGTGGAGGTGAGAAACGCCTTGAGCTCCTTGGCGACCACGTTCGCCACGATCCGGGAGGCCGCGGAGGTGCCCAGCACCTCCTTGGTCTGCCCCTCGAACTGCGGCTCTGCCAGCCGCACGGTCACGACCGCGGTGAGGCCCTCCACGGCGTCGTCCTTGACGACGTCGTCCTCGGCGACGCGCAGCAGCTTGGCGGCGCGCAGCACCTCGTTGACCGTCTTGGTCACCGAGCGCTCGAAGCCGGTGACGTGGGTGCCGCCCTTCGGGGTGGCGATGATGTTGACGAAGGACTTTACGGTGGCGTCGTAGCCGGTGCCCCAGCGCAGCGCGATGTCGACGCCGAGCTCACGCGTCACCTCGGTCGGCGTCATATGGCCGCGCTCGTCCAGGACCGGCACGGTCTCCTTGAAGGTGCCCTGCCCGGACAGCCGCAGCACGTCACAGACGGCCTTGTCCTGCGCCAGGTACTCGCAGAACTCGCTGATGCCGCCGTCGAACCGGAAGGTCTCCTCCGACGGGCCGTCGGCGCCGTCCCGGCCCTCGGCGGTCCGCTCGTCCCGGACGATCAACGTCAGACCCGGCACCAGGAAGGCCGTCTGGCGGGCACGGGCGTACAGCGTCTCCAGGGAGAGCCTGGCGTCCTTGAGGAAGATCTGCCGGTCCGCCCAGTAACGGGTGCGGGTGCCGGTGCGGGTCTTGGGGACCCGCTTGCCCTTGAGGAGGCCGCTCGACGGGTCGAAGGGGGCCTCGGAGCCCGATTCGGTGAAGATGCCGGGGACACCGCGCCGGAAGCTGATCGAGTGGGTCTTGCCGTCCCGGTCCACCTCCACGTCGAGCCGGGAGGACAGCGCGTTCACCACGGAGGCGCCGACGCCGTGCAGACCGCCGGAGGCCGCGTACGAGCCGCCGCCGAACTTGCCGCCCGCGTGCAGCTTGGTCATCACGACCTCGACGCCCGACAGGCCGGTCTTGGGCTCGACGTCGACCGGGATCCCGCGGCCGTTGTCCCGCACCTCGACCGAGCCGTCGTCGTGCAGGATCACCTCGATGTGGTCGCAGTAGCCACCGAGCGCCTCGTCGACGGAGTTGTCGATGATCTCCCAGAGGCAGTGCATGAGACCGCGGCTGTCCGTGGAGCCGATGTACATGCCAGGGCGCTTGCGTACCGCTTCGAGCCCCTCCAGGACGAGCAGGTGCCGCGCGGTGTAGTTGGAGCCGCCCCGGTCTGCTCCGGTCAGCAGCGCAGTGGACGGCACGGACGTGTCGGCGGTCACGCGGTTCGCTCCTCGCTGAATTTCTTCTTGGCCCCACTGGGGGCCTACTTGGTGGCAGGGTCGCCCGTCAGAGCGTACCGAGGCTTGATAGAGCCTTTGTGCCGCCACCCATGAGAACGTCCATGCTAGTCCAGACTCCTTGACTTTCGCTCGTACGTTCGATCGCTCAATGGGGTGACACAAACATCACGTTCCCTTTCAGGCATGAACCATTTAGGCTCCGGGCACGTCCTCACCAACAACCGGCAACCCGGCCGGGAGGACAAATCCGACAAGCGACGTGAAACCGTAAACCCACGCAATACGGCTCATTCGCCGCCAACCGTCACCATCTGGTCTACTCAGAAGCAATTTTTGAGAAAAAGCCACGAGCGGGAACGTTTTCGGCTTGGTTGGATGTTGACCCTGGTACGACAGCTCGTCGAGCTAGAGAAGAGGCGACGTGACTACTGTTCTGACCCCCGCGAGCCCCCTGACGGCCGCTGACCGCTGCGACCGCTGCGGCGCCCAGGCATATCTGCGCGTCGTCCTGGTGAGCGGCGGTGAACTGCTCTTCTGTGCCCACCACGGGCGCAAGTTCGAGCCGGAACTCAAGAAGATCGCCGCGGAGATACAGGACGAGACCGAGCGGCTGACGGCCGCCCCGGCGTCCGCGTCCGACGACTAACGCTGACACCTCGCATCATCCGACGACGACGAGCGACACCGGCCCAGGGCCGGGACCTCGGGCGGCCGTCCCCGTAAGGGGCGGCCGCCCGTCCTCGTACCCGCCCCCTCATTCCGCCTCGGAGGCGGTCGCCCAGTCGGCGTCGGAGGCGGTCGCCTGCGACAGCACCGCCGAGATCCGCGTATAGACGCCCGGCCGGCCGGCCTCCGCGCAGCCGCTCCCCCAGGACACCAGGCCCACGAGCTTCCCGCGGGCGACCAGCGGTCCGCCGCTGTCCCCCTGACAGGCATCCCGGCCTCCGTCCGGCAGCCCGGCGCACATCATGGAATCCGAGCGGTACTCCCCCTCCGCGTTTCCCGGATAGGCCTCCTCACATGCCGCGTCCGGCAGCACCCGCAGCCGGGTGGCCCGCAGCGTCGAGGCATAGCTGCCGTTGCCCCGCGTATCGCCCCAGCCGTACACCGCCGCCCGCGCCCCCGGCTGGTAGGCCGGATCTCCGTCCGCCGCCATGGCGATGCCGTAGATCCGGGGCAGCGGTTGGGCAAGGGTGAGCACGGCGACGTCTCCTGACCGGCCGACCAGCTCGTATGCCGGATTGACCCAGACCCAGCGCGGGGCCATCTCCACCCCTCCGCTGCCGCGCAGATCGTCCCGGCCGATGATCACACGAAGGTCCCCGACCTCCCACCAGTCCACGCCGAGCACCTCGCGGCTCAGGCAGTGCGCGGCCGTGAGCACCGTGGTGGGGCCCACCACCACGCCGCCGCAGAACTGGCCCGAGCGCTCTCCGCCGAACCGCTCACGGCTCGCCAGCGCCACCGCCCAGGGCGCCAATTCCGTATGAGCCGGGTGGCCGCCGACCACCGTGCGGTCTGCCGTCGCCGAGGGAGGCAGGATCAACAGCATGGCCAGGGCGGTGACCAGCGGAGCCGCGAGAGGAGCGAACAGGGCGGGCAGCGACCTTCGCATTCAGCCTCCTGACCGTACGGAGCGCGTCGCACACCCAGCGTCACCCCATCCTCGCCATCCCGCATCCCGAGAGGGGCCGAACGGGGGTGAGCGCACACAGCGCGAAGGCCGGGCCCTGGGAGGGGCCCGGCCTTCGCGCTGTGCCGTGGAGCGGCGGTCCGTGAGTCCGGTCCGTCAGTCCAGGTAATCCCGCAGGACCTGGGACCGGGACGGGTGACGCAGCTTCGACATCGTCTTCGACTCGATCTGCCGGATGCGCTCACGCGTCACCCCGTAGACCTTGCCGATCTCGTCGAGCGTCTTCGGCTGGCCGTCGGTCAGGCCGAAGCGCATGGACACCACGCCCGCCTCGCGCTCGCTGAGCGTGTCAAGGACGGAGTGCAGCTGCTCCTGCAGCAGCGTGAAGCTCACCGCGTCGGCCGGAACGACCGCCTCGGAGTCCTCGATCAGGTCACCGAACTCGCTGTCGCCGTCCTCACCGAGCGGGGTGTGGAGGGAGATCGGCTCGCGGCCGTACTTCTGGACCTCGATGACCTTCTCGGGGGTCATGTCGAGCTCCTTGGCCAGCTCCTCCGGAGTGGGCTCGCGGCCCAGGTCCTGGAGCATCTGGCGCTGCACACGCGCGAGCTTGTTGATGACCTCGACCATGTGCACCGGGATACGGATGGTGCGGGCCTGGTCGGCCATCGCTCGCGTGATCGCCTGACGGATCCACCAGGTGGCGTACGTGGAGAACTTGTAGCCCTTGGTGTAGTCGAACTTCTCGACGGCACGGATCAGACCCAGGTTGCCTTCCTGGATGAGGTCCAGGAAGAGCATGCCGCGGCCGGTGTAGCGCTTGGCCAGGGAGACCACCAGACGGAGGTTGGCCTCCAAGAGGTGGTTCTTGGCCCGGCGGCCGTCCTCGGCGATGATCTCCAGTTCGCGCTTGAGCTTGGGCGCGAGCTTGTCGGAGTTGGCGAGCTTGTCCTCGGCGAACAGGCCGGCCTCGATGCGCTTGGCGAGCTCGACCTCCTGCTCGGCGTTGAGGAGCGGGACCTTGCCGATCTGCTTCAGGTAGTCCTTGACCGGGTCGGCGGTCGCGCCCGCCGCGGCGACCTGCTGCGCCGGGGCGTCGTCCTCATCCTCGTCGGAGAGCACAAAGCCCTGGTTCTCGGGCTCGCCCTCGGCGCCTTCGGCTCCGGGCTTGCCACCGGGAGCGTCCTCGATGACGTCCTCACCCTCGAGGAGCTCGTCCGGGTCTTTCTTGGCGGTGGTCTTCTTCGCCGCCGTCTTCTTGGCGGCGGTCTTCTTGGCCACCGTCTTCTTGGCCGTGGCCTTCTTGGCCGCGGTCTTCTTCGCGGGCGCGGCCTCTCCGGCCACGCCGTCTCCCGCCTCGGCCGACGGGGCGGTCGGAGCGGCGGCAGGGGCCTTCTTCGCGGGGACCGTCTTGGCCGTGACGGTCTTGGTGGCGGTGCGCTTTGCCGGACTCTTCGCTGCGACGCTCTTGCGGGTGCGCTTGGGCGCCTCTGCGGCACTGACCATCAGCGTCACACCCTCCTCGTCGAGGACCTGGTTGAGGCTGCGCAGAACGTTCTTCCACTGGGTTGGCGGAATCTGGTCAGCCTCGAAGGCCCGACGCACGTCATCGCCGGCGATCTGCCCCTCAGCCTTTCCCCGCTCGATGAGCGCCATGACAGACTCGGACTCGGCGATCTCCGGCGGGAGCGTACGGGATGTGCTGGCCGACACGAACAACCTCTCGGAACGATGGAAACGGCTTCCGGCCCCGTCCGCTGGGGACCGGAGCCGACGACCGCCGGCAGGATGAACCGACGGCGCGGGCGGAGTGCTACGGGTGGACTACAGCGTCGCGAACGACGCCCGTATTCCCTCCGCGGCTGCCACCTCTTTAATCATCGCGCTGTCCCAAAGAGCGTTACGCCCATTCCTCGTGTCCCGAGTCACACCCCATAACGGCCGCAATGCCCACTCAGCGGACAGATCGACCGGATGGAACGGCTTTGTTGATCACGCGCCGAGCCCGCGCCGCCCTGTCCGCGGCGATCGGCGTTGCGCCGCCGAAGCGCGTTGCGCCGCCGAACCCGCCGGGCGGGTTCCGGCGACGCCGCTCTCGTACGCCGTACGCCGTACGCCGCGATCCGCGGGGTCAGTGCTCGCGCGGCGCGGGCACCCCCACCTCTGCGTGGTCGAGATCGGGGTGAACGGTCAGCAGCTGGCGCATCGCGGCCTCCGCCGCCGCGGCGTCGCCGGTGCCGATGGCCTCGACGATCCGGCGGTGGTGGCCCACCCCGGCCTCGGTGAGCCGGTCGCAGCCGGCGATCGGGGCACCGGAGACATGCAGCGCGGCGGCGACGATGCCCGCCAGGTGCTCCAGCATGCGGTTGCCCGCGATCTGCAGCAGCAGGGCGTGGAACTCGGCGTCGGCGCGCGAGAAGGTCAGGGTGTCGCCCTGCCCCAGCGCATGGCCCATGATCTCCGCCATGTCGGCGAGCCGCTGCTGCACCTCCTCGCGGCCGGAGCCGGCGGCGAGGCGGGCGGCGAGCGGCTCGATGGTCCAGCGCAGCTCGCACAGCTCGCGGCGCTGGTCGTCGCGCTGCGGGCCGAAGGCCCGCCACTCGATGATGTCGGGGTCCAGGAGGTTCCAGTCACTGACGGGGCGGACCCGGGTACCCACGTTGGGGCGGGCGCTGACCAGACCCTTGGCCTCCAGGACGCGCAGCGATTCCCGCACGACGGTGCGGGAGACCTCGAAGCGCTGCCCGATCTCCTCGGGGACGAGCGGACGGTCGGCCCCCAGATCGCCGGAGACGATCATCTGGCCCAGCTGCTGGACGAGTTGGCCGTGCAGCCCGCGGCCCCGGTTGCCGGCCGTGCGTCGGCCCACTCGGCCGATCTCGGCGTCGACGCCGTCCCAGGAGGGGGCGCCGCCGCGGTCGCCGCCGGGGGAATCGGCGTAGGGGTAGCGGTCAAGCTCGCCCGGGCCGGCGAGGCCGGAATCGGCGGGGCGAGCCGCGGTCATCGTGGTGTGCGCAAGGGTACTCACGCATCCTTTGTCGGCGACGCCCCGGAAGCCCTTGAGGTCTTTGGTGAAAAGCACACGAAAGGGTGATCGCCCATTACCTCACAATTGACGCTGAATCGGACAGAAAACAGCACCCTCCGGGGAGTTGCGAGCACTTCACGCGATGGGCCTGCGGAACCCTTCCCGGCCTGGTCCACCCCCACGCCGGCACCGCGCCGGCGCTACGCCGGGTGGAGTCCCCCGGCGCGCCGAGGGGCGCGGCTGTGGGCACGGCTCCGGAATGGCGCCCGGTGCGTTCCTCGCGTGTGACCGGCGCGGTATTGGCTCGGCATTCGCGCGGTATTACTGCCGCGCCCGGCCGCGCAGACCGGTGAGGGCATACGCGCACAGCAGGACGACCAGCGACAACAACAGGGCCTGCCCCACGGGCTGGGACGCCAGCCGCAGGGCGAGCGCCAGGACCCGGTCCATCATGGAGTGCGGCTGGTCCAGCGCCTCCGCACGCAGCCGGTGCGGCAGCCCGACGAGCGAGCGCACCGACGGCTCGGCCATCAGCCGCTGGACGACCGGCACCGCCAGGACGGGCACCGCCAGCAGGGTGGCCAGGCCGAGCGCGGTGGACCGGAAGACGGCCGCCGCCATCAGCCCGGCCCAGCCGGAGCCGATCGCGAGGGCGCAGACACTCGCGATCAGCAGCGGCCAGTCGCCCGGCAGCGGCACCGCGTCACCGCCGACCAACAGGAGGAGCGCCGCCCCGTCCAGGGCGAGGACGGCGAAGGAAAGCAGCAGCGCGCCGACGGCGCACACCAGGAACTTGGCGGTCAGCAGACTGAGCCGCCGCGGCACCGTGTCCCGGGCCGGGGCCAGCGCGGGATAGCGGAACTCCTCCCCGAAGGACAGCGCGCCCAGGAGCCCGGAGGCGATCGCCACGGGCGGCAGCGGTACGTCGGCGGGCCAGCCCGTGATCCGGTGCAGCTCCCCCGCCCCGCCCGCCCGGGCGAGCAGTACGGAACCGACGAGCGAGGCCACCAGGGCCGCGAGGGCGATCAGCCAGCCCGTCCGTACGCCGGTGGCGCGGCGCAGCTCGTAGCGCAGCGGCCAGGCCGGGCCGGGCAGCGGCAACCGCGGGAGCACGCGGGGCGGGGTGGCTCGGGGATCGCGGGCGCCGCTGTCGCCGCGCACGGCCCCCGGGCCCATGTCGGCGGTCTCCTCGACCAGTCGGTGCACGACGATGCCATGGCGATACGCGGCCTCGCCGACGGCGGCGCAGGGCAGCCCGTAGACGGAGATACGGGTCTCGTCCTCCCGCACCACGGAAAGTCGGCCCCCGACCCCGGGCACGACGACATCAGTGGACACGGAGGCGTCGACAGGCCTCGCGACATCCGCGGGCCCCGCACCCTCCACGGACCTCGCGGCGTCCACCACGCCGGCCTCCACAGGCCTCGAGGTGTCCGCGGGCGCGGCAGCCGCCACGAGCTTCGCGGCCACCGCAGGCACCGCAGTCTCTGTGGTCACGCCAGCGTCCGCGGGCACGGCAGCCTCTGCGGGCACCACAGCCTCCACGAGTTTCGCGGCATCCACAGGCACCGCGGCGCTCGGTTGCCCGGTCCGGCCGTCGGGCCCGGCCTTGCCCCCGGCCCCACCTTCCTCCTCGCCCTCCGCTCCACCGGCGACCCCCGCCGCCCCGTTGACAGCCACGGCGCCGGCCTCCGCCACTCCGCTCGCGGCCTCCGGCCTGACCGCTGCCCCGGCATCGGCCCCGACCGCTTCGGCTCCCGGCCCCGCGTTTGCCGCGACCTCCGCCCCGTCGGCGCTCCTCCTGGCATCACCCACCCCGAGGTACATCCCGGAGTCGGCCCCGTTCCGGGCCCCGGCCCCACTCACCGCCTCGCTCTCGGCCTCGGCCTCGGCTTCGGCTTCGGCTTCGGCTTCGGCTTCGGCTTCGGCTTCGGCTTCGGGCAGGGTCGACGGCTGGGCGGCGCGCGCCTCCTCTTCGAGCACGGCGGCCAGGCGCCCGGCCAGCGGCGAGAGCACGGCGACACGGGGGCGCAGCCGGGTGCGCGCGAACTCGTCGACCGGCTGGTCCGCGATCAGCCGACCGCCGTCCAGGGTGAGGACCTGATCGGCGAGACGGGTGACGCTCTCCGAGTCCTGGTCGGTGACGAGGACGGCACCGCCCTGCCCGGCGAACTGCCGCAGCAAGCCCTGCATCCAGACGGTCTCCCGGGCGGACAGACCGTGTGTGGGGGCGTCGAGGACGAGCGTGTGCGGGTCTCCGAGGAGGGCCGTGGCGAGGCCGAGGCGGCGCTCCATGCCGGCCGCCAGGTCGCCGATGCGCTCATCGGCGAGCTCGGTGAGGCCGACCACGTCCAGCACGACGTCCGCGCGGGCGGCGGGCACCCCGACGGCGGCTCCGAGCATCCTGAGGTGACCGCGTGCGGTGCGGCCGGGGTGTCCGGGGACGTCGTCCAGAAGGACCCCGATCTCCCGGGCCGGGCGCCGGATGCGGTGGAGCGGGCGACCCCGGAAGAAGGCGGCGCCGTGGCCCCGGTCGAGCTGCAGCAGAAGCCTCAGCGCGCTGGTCTTGCCCGTGCCGGGGGCACCGAACAAGGCGGTCACGCGGCCCGGTGGAGCCTCGAAGGTGAGATCGTCGACGACAGGCCGATGGTTGCGGCGGGGGGTGCTGGTCAGTCCGGTGGCCTGGATCATGGCTTCTCCCGCGGGGCGTGGAACCGCTCGTGGCACGTGGGGACTGGTGACGTACCGAAGCACGGTAACCCGCTATGTCCTATTTCGTCGGCACCTACACCCCCTGTCGAATCGTCGTGTCATGGCCGTCACACCTCGGGACGAAGCATGGGCGGGTTGAGCAGCGTCGCGCCCCCTGCCCGGAACAGCTGTGCGGGACGGCCGCCCTGACGGGTCGTCGTGCCACCCGTGGGCACCAGGAATCCGGGCGTTCCGGTGACCTTCCGATGGAAGTTGCGGGGGTCGAGGGCCACTCCCCACACCGCCTCGTACACCCGGCGCAGCTCGCCGACCGTGAACTCCTGGGGGCAGAAGGCGGTGGCCAGCGAGGAGTACTCGATCTTGGAGCGGGCGCGCTCCACGCCGTCCGCGAGGATGCGGGCATGGTCGAAGGCGAGTGGGGCGGCCAACTCGGCGTCGCGGCCGAAGGCCCCGTCCTGGTCGAGCAGGGACTCGACCGGCGCCCAGCGCACGCTGTGCGCGTCGCCTCCGGGCCGCGGCGCGGGGAGGTCCGGCGCGAGCGCGAGGTGCGCGACGCTCACCACCCGCATCCTGGGGTCGCGCTTGGGGTCTCCATAGGTGGCGAGTTGTTCGAGATGGGCGGCGTTGGGAGGAGCCGGGAGCGCGGGGTCGTGGGCGAGCAGCCCGGTCTCCTCGGCCAGCTCCCTGGCGGCCGCAGCCGTCAGGTCCTCGTCGGCCCGCACGAAGCCGCCCGGCAGAGCCCAGCGTCCCTGGAAAGGCGGCTCGCCGCGGCGGACGGCCAGCGCGCACAGCGCGTGCCGCCGGACCGTCAGCACGACCAGATCCACGGTGACGGCGAACGGCGGGAAGGCCGCTGGATCGTAGGGCATGTGGCGATCATAGTCGTCTGCCTGACGATAATCAGTCCCTTCCGGATGGTCGTCGATGTTGGTGGAAGCGCTCCCGCCACGGTGGCCCCGCCGCGGCTCAATGGCGGCTGCGGGCCCCTCGCTGCCCGGGCCTGCGCCGCACCCGCGTCCGGCCCGTCGGACGCCGCCTGGCCGCCTGTGCACCCGGGCCCTTGCCCCCGCCGCCACCTGGCCGCCCGGGCCCGTCAGGCCCGCGGGATCCGCCAGACGATCCGTCGGACGCCGCGGCGGCAGCGGCGCCGAGGCGCTCCAATTCCCCGCGCATCGCGGTCTGCAGGGCCCGGTCGACGCGCTCCTGACGCAGAGAGCGGCGCAGAAGCTCCGGGTCGAGCCCCTCGTTGCACGCCTGGTGCAGCAGCCTGGCGAACAGGTAGTGGGGGTCGACGCACAGCGCGCGGCCGAGCGCGACGCGCGCCGCGGGCTCGTCCCCGAGCGACCAGGCGACCCAGCCCGCGAGAGTGAGCGGCGCCGCGGCGTGCTCCCCGTACGAGCCCACGCAGCGGCGGGCGAGGGCACGCCACAGCCGCAGCGCCGCTTCCGCGTCCGGCCCTTCCATCCACTGCGCGGCCCGGTCGCGCGCCAGCCGGTCCTGCAGTCCGATGATGACCGCGGCCGCCTCCTCGTCGGCGATCAGCCCGTCGTCGCGGACGTCCGCTGCGACCAGGTCGGCGATCGGCGGCGCGGCGCGGAACCGGGTCAGCATGCCGCCGAGGAGAACGAGCGTCTCTTCGCGCACCGTCGCGCAGTCCGTGCCACCCAGGATCCTCGGCACAAGCTCACTGCCCGCCGCGTCCAGCGCCCGCTCCTGCTCCTCGGCCCGGGGCGGGGCGAGCGGAGCGAGCCTGGCCTCCATCTCGCGCAGCGATCCGCGCACATGGATGCCCGCGTAGGTCGCCGCCGCCGCCATCACGGAGGTGCCGGGCAGGGTGAGCGGGACGCCTTCCGGCGGGCAGCAGCGCCGGTCGGGGCAGACGTACGACCAGAACCGGCCGTCGGAGATGCACAGCGCTTCGAAAACCGGCACCTCCAGCCCGCCGCACGCGGTGCGAAGCCGCTGGGCGAGCGGCCGCAGGCGCTCCATCACGTCCTGCCCCGACTCCCCCTCGGCCGGCTCCTGGCACAGGAACAGCACCGTCCCATCGGGCCGGCCCGCCCGCCGCTCGCTGCCCGTCACCAGGCACTCCGCGAGCTGGTCGCAGACCTCCGGCCACTCCTCGCTCGTCTGGGGAATGCCGAGCCTGAGCCGGCCGCCGAAGCGGCCGCGGGGCCCGTGCAGCGCGATCATCACGATGCTGTCGTCCGGGTGGAACCCGAGGACGTAGGGCAGGGCGTCGGCGAGCTCGGCCGGGCTGCGGAGCGTGATCTGGTCATCGCCGGACAGACCGGCCGCTTCGTTGTGTCGAGTCATGACCCGACGGTCTCCCAGCCCGGCCCGGCCCGCCAGGCCTGTGGATAACGTTATCCACAGGCCTGGGCCCGGTTCGCGCGATGTCGGTGGGATCGGGTTGCATGGGGGCATGAGCGACGAAGACCTGCGCATCGCGGCCGACCGCGTCCTGGCCCGCCTCGTCGGGGACCGCTCCGGCTCCGCCCGCCTGCGGGAGGACCAGTGGCGGGCGATCGAGGCGCTGGTCGCCCACCGGCGCCGGGCGCTGGTCGTGCAGCGCACGGGATGGGGCAAGTCCGCGGTGTATTTCGTCGCCACCTCCCTGCTGCGCGAGCGCGGGAGCGGCCCAACGGTGATCGTTTCCCCGCTGCTCGCGCTGATGCGCAACCAGGTCGAGGCCGCCGCGCGGGCCGGTATTCGCGCCCGCACGATCAATTCGGCCAACCCCGAGGAGTGGGAAACCATCCAGGCCGAGGTGGTTGCCGGTGAGGTGGATGTGCTGCTGGTCAGTCCCGAAGTGCTGATTTCTCCAAACTCGGGCTCTGTCCGTTGTCCAGTAGTTTCTGCAGTTTCTGCGGATCGATGGAACACTCGATCCGGGTGTTCAGCTCGGACGAGGCAGATAGTGGTGTGCTCTCGGCATCAGCAAGGGCGAGCATCGCGTTCTCCCAGAAGCCGGACTCGCGCCAACGGGCTGAATACGTTCGCAGGGTCGCGGTTCGGCCGAACAGTGCCGGGAGATCGCTCCAGGGGGTGCCCGTGCGGACCTTGTAGAGAATTCCTGTCATCACCTGCCGGGGACTGACGCCCCGGGCTTTGTGGGTGATCATTGGCTCGATCTTCGCCCATCCCTCGTCGGTGAGCAGCGGGATCGGGAGTTGTCTCTCGGTGAACCACCCTGCCAGCGCGCACGGCTGGCCATTGCGCGCCCGTCGAGGCGGCGCAAGGAAGGTCACCTTCACCTCGATCGCGGTCATGAACTCCTTCTGCCGTTCCAGCGGAAGGTGATTCAAAGTCCGGCGTGCCATGGATGCAAGCTCGAGCAGTTGGGCAGACCTTTCCTGTGCCCTCTCGGATTCCGCCTGCCGGGCAGTCATCTCTCTCTGGGTTTCGAGCATCGCGTCGAGTTCGGCATGCAGAGGCGCGATCAGCCGTTCCACTGCCTTCTCCGACTCCGCCAAGCACAGGGCACGCGCCGCTACCTGCTTCGCGGCCACGCCGAGGGCGGTGGCGAGAGCCTGTCTCTGGACCCTGATCTGCCGGTCGAGTTCGGCCCGGCGTTCCTCGAAGCCGTCAGGCTGACCGGTTACTGCCCCGGTCCACTCATCGGCCATAGCTTTGAGTCTGTCGGCGTTGCCGAGGAGCATCCTCACTCTTCGCCACGTCTGCTCCTCGATCGGGTCGGCGGCTAGGTAGGGGCAGGAGCAGGTGGGCGCGCCGATGTATGCCTCGCCCCGCCCCTGACACCTGTACGCCTTCCCCCGGCAGATCTTTCCCCCGCCGATGTAGCGCTTGCCGCAGGGGCTGACGATCCGGCCGCTGAGAGTGTAGACGCGGGCCTTCTGCGGCGTGCGGGCCGGGCGCCTGCTGGCGATCCTGATCTCCTCAACCTCGGCGGGGGTGAAGACAGGGGGCAAGGGGATGACCACCGGATCACCGTTTACAGGCCGACCCTCATGGTCCCGCTTCACTCCCCTGGAGCCACGGAAGACCTGCCGCGCTTCCAGGACGATGGGGTTGAGCACCTGCTGGCGCAGATTCTGGCCACCCCACGGTCGGCCATCCCGCTTCACATAGCCCTCAGTGTTCAGCACGACCGCCGCCTGGCCTCAGTCACGCATGGCGACGAACAACGTCCTCCCCCGTCGCAAGGCGTCGGCCTCGTGCTTCCGCTCGCAGTCCCCGTCCTCGTGGCACTCGTCGAGGACGAGGCGGCTCTCTCTCGTGCGTCCTGTGTCGACGACGCGGTAGCCGTAAGGCACCTTGCCGCCGATGTAGCCACCGTCCTCGGCCTTCCCCTGGATCCCGCCCTGGGTGCGTTCGCGGATGATGTCCCGCTCGTCCTCGGCATAGTCGGCATCCTTGCGCATCTTGCTCTCCCCTTCGGGAGTGCTGTTGTCGTAGTCCCGTTTGACCACGGCAACGAAGACGCCGATCTCCTGGAGTTCCCAGACCCACTTCCAAAACGCGCGCCCCGTACGACCGATAGCACGACCTTCGTGGACGACGACGATGTCGAAGGGGCGCGGCGCCTTCCGCGCATCCTCCATCAGCCGCCGCAGAGCCGGACGTTCATGAGCCTCCAGTGCCCCGGAGACACCCTCATCTACGAAGGTTCCAACGTGTTCCCAGCCCCTTCGACCGATGTACGCGCCCGTCTTCTTACCCGAGTAGGCGATGCCGTAGCCCTTGGCCTGCTCCTCCGTGGACACGCGCAGGTAGTCCACAGCCCGCAGCGCCCTCCGGTCCAAACGCAGGCGAGCCGCCACAACAGCCGTTGCATGACGGATTTGCACGTCAGATCCGTTACCCCGATGGGTACGTCACGAAAACCTCGGCAGGCGAGCAGACGACAGGCCGTTCTAAGGGCTCAAAGAGAATCAGCCAGCTGTTTCCGTTCGGTCACTCGTGATGTGAATTGGACACATCACACGAAGTCGACGATGAACTCGCATCGGATTACGCGGTGTTGATGCCAATCTGGATGAACGGCAGCAGAATCTGCTGACGTGGGTGGGTGGCGGTACCCGAAGTTTGCCAAGGAATTTTGAATCGATGTTACCGGGCAGAGCACCGTCCTCTCATTCCGACTCTGCCCGTTCCTTCATGAGAACAGCGCGAGCTGCTCGTCCTCAGGAGCTTGCGCGAGACCGGGATCCTCCGCGTATTCCGGATCCACGTCAACCGGTTCGGTGTCTGCCTCCTCAGTGATCAACCCCAGCGCCGCGACTACACGCTGCCCATCGACGGTGCTCTCCGCCTTGTCAGCAGCTGACTCCTCCAGAGAGGTCTCATCGGCCTCGTCCTCTCCCTCGGCGACCGTTGGCAGAACGTAGTGCTGGGCGAGGCTCGCGAGGTGCAGGGGTAGCGGCAGCGAGAGTGCGTCCAGGTAGTCGGGAGCCTGGCGGAGCTGGTGCACGGCAAGGGCAAGGGCTTCGGGCGAGTCGCCGGCGTCCGGGTGGCAGCCCAAGACCGCGATTTCCACCAACCCGGGGTTCCAGGCGGGAATGTGCGTATCGATCGTGAGCTTGCCCTTGTTGGGGCCCTGACGCAGAGGGCGGGGAGCGATCTTGTCGGCCTCGACGGCGGAGTCCCGGAAGGTGCCTGCCTTGGGAGTGGTGCTGTAAAAGATCCGCCCCGAGGACCGGATCGCGTCTTCGTCTTCCGTCCACAGCCCCTGAGGCAGACCGTTAACCTCGCCAGGAGCCGCGTTACCCCACCACTGAGGGGTCTCCCGACCCGCTGCGGTGCGTACGCGGACCAGCCGGAGGTCGGGATCGAGCCCAACCGGCTGCGCGTGTCCGGTCTTGATCAGGTCTCGTTCGGTTTGGCCGTCCTGAAGCCACGGCCAGTGCAGCCGACTGTTCTGGGAATGGGTCAGCAGGACCGTCGGTCGGCCGCGGAGAGAGCGGATCATCTTTTGAAGGTAGCGGGCAGTGGCCTTGCGCTGCTGGTCCATGTTCTGGTGCCAGATACGGTACTTCGAACGCTGTCGGGGTACGAAGGCCGCAGCTCCGGAGTCCGAGGCGGCGTCGGCCTCAGCGGGTTCGCTCACCTCTGGAATCTCGGCCGTCTTGACCAGGCCGAGAAGGAAGCGTGGGTAGGGAATCCAGCGTCCCGTCCGCTCGTCCCAGCCAGCGACCGCGGCCAGGCCGCTGCCTGGTGCGAGCGGTGTCACCATGACGGCCACCGGCGTGTGGCGGGGAAGCCGTGTGGGTCCGTCCTTGCGTCGCTTGACCATGTACGTGGCGACATAGCGCAGGTCCGCGGGAAGTGCCTCGCCGAGCGTGTGCTCGGGCAGGACGCGCACGCCGTACTGGCGCAGGGCGTCCTCCCATCCTGAGTGGACCCGGTGCAAGAGGTTCTTCTCGGTGTTGTGCCCCTTGGCCTTCTTGGGGACGAGAGCGAACTGTGTGAGCACGCCCGCATCCGCGCAGCCCAAGCGGAGGGCGTACTTGGGGTCGTCCAGGCGGTGGGCGAAGTCCTGACGGCGGTCGATCTCCACGAGTGCGAAGCTAGGGCAGAGCGGGTCGGCGCCATCCTCGGTGAGGAACTCCTCGGCCGCCTTCCGCCGAGTGTTGATGCCCGTCTCCAGGGCCTTGCCCCTCGGGCGCGCTTTTGGGTCGATGCCCAGGGTGTCGGTGATGCCACCTGTGGTGCGCAGACAGCGAAGGCGAAGGGTCAGTTCTGGGGACTTCCATTCGAGGACGACCGGGCTTCCGGGCGCAGCCAGCTCGTATGCCTCCTCAGCATTGGCGGGCGCCGGTCGGCCGCCGTCACCGTCCAGCCCGAGGACATCGGCGACGGCCTCGATGGCCGCATCCCGGAAGGAGGGACTCTGCCACAACAGTCGAGCCTCGACGACCGCCACGTCTCCGCTCCCCTCAACCGCTTCAGTGAGGTCCTGGCCCTCGTTGATCCTGACTGCCACCGCTAGTGCAGTCCGGCGAGCAAGAGCTTCACGTTCCGCTTCGGCGGCCTTCTCGGACGCCTTGGGCTTGGGCCGGGCGTTAGCGGGGGCGCTGGAGCCGGCGCTCGCCCGGCTGAGGGAGGGGACCCGGCGCATCTGCTCGGGCAGCGCTTGTTCGGCCCATTCGACGATCTGTGAGCGCTGGTGCGACATGAGGCCAGTGCCGATGCCATGGGCACCCATGTGCGTACTGTGGACGACCGAGGCTCGGGTGCCGTCCCCATGGCCGATCCACTCCTCAGGTTCGCAGAGCAGGCTGTCCGGGTCGGGGAAGGGGCGGTTGAGCGCCAGCCTGCCGAGGATCTGGGCGGGTCCGTTGTTCTTCCAGGTGTAGCCCTGGGTGCCACGATCCCAAGTCAGACGCGCCACCGCGTAGCGGTCGCTGGTCGGTGTTCCGGGCAACCAAGGGATGCCCGGCAGCAGGTATACGGAAGTGTCGCGGCCGTACGGCAGCCGCAGCCGCTGCTTCTTCGCATCGAGGCGAGTCGCCCAGCGGCGCACTCCGGTGTGCAGGTGGAGACGCGGGCGAGGGTCGAGGGGGACGGAGTGCAGCGAAATGTTGATCACGATGGAGAACCACCACTCGCGCCCCTTGACCACGTGCGAGAGGGGTTGAGAGAGAAGCTCCGCCCCCTGCTGGCGCGGTCCTCGCGGCACGGCTCGGAAGTGCAGGCTGCCGGCACTGTGCTCGTAGGGGCCAAGAGCGAGGATGCGCCGGGCCAGAGCGTCAGTCGCAAGCTGGTACTGCCGGTCGCGCGGGGCAGCGGTTCCACCCTCAGTCGTAGGGCAGCCGAGCAGGTCGACGGTGACGTCCTGCCACTGTGGCGGGCAGGCGCGCAGTGCCGTGTGCGTGTCAAGTACGGCGCGGTAGTGCTCGGGCTCGGCACGGATGTCCTGGAGCCAGGAGCCATTCAGCCGGTCAAGGGTGTCACCCGGCAGGGGGTGGGGGACGTCGTGCGGAGCGTAGAGCCAGAAGTCCTCGGCCTGCTGGAGCGGGTCGCGGAGGCGTCCCCGGACGATCAGTTCGGGGGCAAGGCTCTGTAGTACTCCGTTGAAGCGGGCGACGGGCGCGGTGCGGTAAGGGTCGGCTTCGGGATCGCGTCCAAGGTTGCAGAGCTCCAGGATGCTCGAGTGCCACTGCTCGGGGAAGGGCAGCGCGCGGTATCGGGCGGTCCAAGGGGTGGCGTCTGGCTTGAGGAGGTAAGCGGCCCGGCTGGTGTCACGATATTTGGCGGCCATAGGACTCCACGGTCTCCTTCGGTTCTCGGGGGTCAGCTTCCGGCGCTCAGGCCGCACAGGGCGTCGTAGAGGGGGTGGTAGAGCGTGCGTACCAGGGCGGGGTCGGCGGGGTTGGGAAACGATTCGGGGGCGGTCTCGTCGTCGAAGTAGGGCGCAAGGACGTCACGGAGCTTGATGAGCAGACCGTCATCGTTGCGCCTGCGTCCGCTCCGGGTCGCGGCGGCGGGCGGTGCCCCGGCCTCGGCAAGGGCGGGGGCGAAGGCTGCGTCGACGAACACGACACGTGCGGGCACTCCGCCTCGCACCAGACGGCCGATGACCTGCCAGATGGTGACGAGTTGGTCCCAAGCGAAGGAGGTCTTCTCTGCGTCGCTGAGCCGGGAGTAGATGTAGCGCCGGGAGAGCAGGCGGCGCCATACCTTCCGGGCGGCGAGCCGGAAACCGAGCCCAGCGGCGTCCAGGTCCGCAGCGTCGGCTACGAGCTTGCCAAAGGTTCCCGCTTCGGGATCCGGCTGGTCGCGGACGAACCTGGTGACCCAGTCGTTGACGGCGAAGACGGCCAGAGAGAGGTCGTCGGGGCGCGGGTGAGGACGGGCGAGGAAGAGCACGGTCCCGAAGGCGGCCTTGTGGCTCTGGTTGAGAATGTTGTGACCGCGCTCGATCGCCATCAAGGGGGCGACCAGGACTTCGGCGTCCTCGTCCTTGGCGAAGGCTGCCAGGTCGCCTCGTCGTACGGCGGAGGCGCTGGTGAAGTCGTCCGTGGCCGAGTCACCGGGGCCGGTATGATCCAGCTCCGCCTTATCGGAGGCCAGGACACGGACTTTGCCACGCCAGCGGGGCATGCGTTCAAGGAGGTCAGCGGCCGTCCTTGCGTCGTGGTAGCTACCGACCAGGAGCAATGCCCGCCGGCGTTCGCCGTCCTCGATCTGCCGAAGTTCCCGGTCCAAGAGCGATGTGCTGCCTGGGGCCGACTTCCCGAGTTGAGTAACCATCTGGGCGAGAACCCGATCGCGGGTGTCGAGTTTGGCTCCGGAGAGAGTGAGCGGGGTTCCTTCGCCGTCGTAGAGGAACAGCGTGCTGAAGCGGGTCTGCCGGATGGAGTCGACGGCGGCCTGGCGGGGTTTGAGGATCGCCTTGACTGGAGCCATGACGTGTGCGCGGGTCGATGTACCGGCCCAACTAGTGCCTGACATGAGCACCACGTGTGGTCCGGGTCGGCCCGCGGCGGGGTCGGCCCCCAGTGCGGGAAGGGTGAGCAGGAGTTCCCGGCCGACGCCGGCGCATCGGAAGAAACGGAGGGTGCCACTGCGGTGTTCGTCGCCTTCCGGCCCTCGCTCCGGGTCTTCGGGCAGGTACTGGAATCCGAGGACGTTACCCATGGGGGCCTCCGGCACGACCGGTGCGTAGTCCAGGGGCGGCCTGCGGGAGAGTTCGTTGTCGGCGGTGTCCAGGTGGAGGGCCGCCTCGGCCTGCGGCCACAGGAAAGTGACGCGTTCGAGGCGCTGATGCAGTGCGGCCAGTACCAGGGTGAACTCGAGGCGCCGTGTCGCCCGTTCCAGCCAGGGCTCGGTCCCCCAGGAATCTACGGGGTCCCGGTCGGGCTTCCCCGGCCCCGGTGCCTCTTGTTGCAGTGAACCGTCCATGATGGGCGACCCTGTGAGCAAGACATTGAGGACGGAGCGGACACGCTGGCTGGTCGCCGTCTGGTCGAGGTTGTGCAGGAGATCTCCGGCCCTGCGGATCAGGGTGTCGGTGAGTTCACCGTGCGGGCCGCGATCACCGAGTGGGTCGTCACGGAAGGCATCGAGGGCCTGGGTCACCTCGCTGCGGCGTGCGTCCCACGCCGCGGTGCCCGGGGTGCGCGGTGAGGCGAGATCGTCGGAGTCGCCGTCGGAGTCGTACACCTCAGTGTCGGAGGAGATCCCGTCTAGGACGGATCCATCGGCGTGCGGCCGCGGGTACCACTCGTTGATCAGTTTCTCCTGGAGGGTCCAGGCGCTGAAGTATTCGATGTCCGCCCAATCACGGAGGTCGTCCTCGGTGATCAGCCTGCGGTAAAGGCGGTTGGCAGCGATGTGCACGAGGTCTAGGGATGCCGACCATCGTTCGACGTCGCGTGCCGAGAGGGGAAGTCGGCCCTGCCGGGCCAATTCATCGATCTTGTGAATGCCGAGCCGGTCGAGCCAGGATTCCGGGCCTCGCACAATCAGCGTCGCGGACGGGGCGAAGGCAGTGTCGAGCTGCATCTGTACGCGGTCCGCTTCGTCGACGATGACGATGTCGCTGCGTAGGCAGGCGAGTTCGAGGTGCCTCAGACGTTCCGCGTTAAGGTGGTTGGGGACGGCGCTCTGCAGCAAGCTGGCGGGGTTGGCCACCCAGATCAGGGCGTCGACCAGCTCTCGGTCGGTGGCGTGTCGGGGGCAGACGCTCCACACCGGACAGCCGTGGTCGGACCGGGAGGTCTCAGGCTCCGTTGCCCCTGCGCCTTCCTCTTTCTGCCGCGCGGACTCGTCGTGCCGGTACACGGGCATCGGGATGTTCTCGACGGGGGTCGGACCGGGCGTCTTGACCGGGCGCAGTTCCGTACAGGGGGCGTCGACGTAGCGCAGGGGTTCGGCCGCTTCCAGTCCGCGCTGTGCGTCGAGGACGCACACCGTGCTCAGGTCGTCGAAGGCCGGATCGTCGTGCTGGAGTAGGGAGGCTTGGCCGCGTGCGGCGAGTCGGCGGTGCAGCCGGGACGCGTGCTGCTCGCGGGTGGTGCCGCCAATGACGGGGGCGGCCTTCAGCCCCAGGTCCCGGAACTGGCCGACTAGGGTGAGCTGTTCGGCGACATCACCGACGACGAGAGTGGTACGCATCCCCTTGCGCGCACCCCAGACGGCGATGAGATTCATCAGGGTGCTCTTCCCCGCGCCCACCATGCCGACCAGATGGAGCAGCTGGTCCAGGCGCAGTGTTGTCGTCTTCTCGAAGTGCAGCCCGTCGGTGGAGAGGACATCGAGCTGCAGATCCTCCAGGCGTCGCATCCATTTCCCGGAGGGGAGACCGCCGGCGGTCTCGGCCTCCTCCATCCAGCGTGCCGTTTCTGCGAGTTCGGCCAGTGGGATGTTCAGGGGCCGACCTGCGGTGCCCGGGACGCGGCCCAGGTCGTGGCCGGCGGGCGGAGGGAAGCACAACTGCTCGGGGATAGTCACGGAGGCCGGCCGGTGTCGCTCGGTGAACCGGGCCTGGCCCGCCGGGGCTGGCGGCAGCAAGCGCCGGTCGAAGTCCGGAAGCCTGGACAGCGCACGCTCGAACTTGCCGAAGCGGTCGACTGCGACCGTCGGCTCGACCCGCCGCGCCGGCCCTCCCCCTTCGGGCAGTCGGTATCCACGGAGCCGTTCGGGTAGCTGGGCGTACGTCTCCAGGCACTGGTGCCACATGCGTCGGCGGCGCAACTTCCACAGAAGGTGGCGCGCCACGTCCAGCTGGTCGCGCTGGGCCGGCGTGGTCACGAGGCCCGCGGCTACGGCGAAGGGGTAGCCGCCCAAGAGGGTGTAGACGCCTCGGGCGTCGCGGGACGGGTCAAGGGTCTCCATCAGATAGAGGCCGAGCTCCACCTGGCAGAGCAGGGAGGGGTTCACATCCTGATGTTCCTGGGGCCAGACCGGCTCCAGGGCTTTGGCCAGTGGCTGGTACCACTCGCTGCTGTTACGCACGGGGCGATCCGTTCGTCGGTGTGGAGTCCATCAGGTGAGGGCCGCCTTCCCCACGGAGCCGGGCGGAGGCGAGTGCGACGAGCCGGTCGTCGGTGAGCAAGAGCAGGCCCTCGGCCGTGGCAGGCCGGTTTCGCCGGTACGTGCCGAGGTAGTCGCGATGGGCTTCGGCCTGCTCTCGGGGGACCACCCAGCACGACTCGTCGTAGGGCGGCTCCGGGCGGACGGGTTTCGCAGCACGGCCGAGCAGACCGGGATGCTTCCAGTCCTTGACATCGATGGCCCAGACGTGACCGTCGGGGAAGGTCACGCGCAAGTCGTAGGCGTCGAAGCCCGGCCAGAGCTGGATTTCAAGTCCGAGCGCGCTCAGCCTGGCCTCCAGTTCGACCTCCGCGCGCCCGGGACTGGTGACGAACTGCCTGAGCGGTCGCACGAGTTGCAGCAGCCCGGCCGCGTCCGCCCCTGCCAAGGTCCGCCCGTGCGGCGGCGCGCCCCGTCGGCGGCACCGGTCTCGTTCGCACCACCACGATGCGCCGCCCGCGACCGGAGTGAGCAAGGTCAGACAGCGACCGCAGGTGACGTAGGCTCCTTCGTCTTCATAGGAGGCCGGAACCGCCGCGTAGCACTGGTCCAGGAGTTCTTGTACGGGGGCAAGGAACAGGTCGGTCTCAGTCTCAAACCGTTCCACTCCGGTGAGCACCGGGCGTTCCACCAGGAGCCTCCGGAATGCTACGTAGGACTCAGGCGACGACGCCTTGCGGCACAGGCGCATCGCCGTGTGGATGACCTCCCGGTCGAATTGGGCGGCACCGGCGTCCTTGCCTCTGATCCACCACTCGTGGCACAGCTGGGTGGGGACCAGTGCCTCGGGGTCCACCAGGTAGTCATCGGGTCCGAAGGCATCCGGCGGCAGGTCGAGGGGCCAGTCCTCCAGGGGGCGGCTGTGGCACCAGAAGAGCAGTTCCGGGAGGCTGCGGGGGACCTCCTCGACGCCTCTGAGGAGGCAGGCGAGGACGGTCCGGTCGAGGGCGCGCTGAGCTTCGGCCGGGTAGGGCAGCCTGAAGGAGGAGAGCGATCCGAGGTCGGCGAGCTGGATTACCGCGCCGGCCAGAGTACGGACGAGCCGTACGTCGGGGAAGTCGAGCCAGTCGCCGCGCTGAGCTGCGTGGGCATTAGAGGCGGTGGTCATCGAGGCTCCTGCTCCGTCGTGGCGAGATGTTCGATTCCCGAGTGACACCATTCGAGGGCTTCGCAGCTGCCGCAGTGCCGGCCTGGAGTGGTCGGGTAGTCCTGATCCCGGACCCAGGGCTGGGCAAGTTGCGCGATCACCTCTCTCGCCTCATCGACGGTCCCCGGGCGCGAGGGGTCCAGCTCCTCGAAGGTCACGTCGTCGGTGTGGAGGAGTTCGAGCTCCACCCTGGAGCGCACCACATCTCCGCCCAGGATTCCGGCGGCCAGCATCAGTACGCCGAGTGCCAGCTGGGGGTAGCGCTTCAACAGCGGCTCCCCTTCATAGAGGTACCTGCTCGCGGTCTTGGTTTCCCGCCAGATCCAGCCCCCGCGACGGGTGTGGAGCAGATCGGGGGTGGCTATCAGAACGAGATCGAGTTCGGGGTCGTAACAGACCGCCTGGTACTGCACACGCACCTCTTCCTCTGCGGCAAGGCCGTCCAGCGGGCAGTAGAAGGAGTGCTGTTCGAGCATGGCGGCGCCGTCCAGTGCTTCCTGACCGCTCAAGTGCAGGCTGCCCGCACCCCAGGACGCCGGGTCCGCCGGGCCGGAGAGCGCCTCACAGCTCCGGTAGGGCTTACTGCCGTGCCGTTGGTTCAGGATGTCGTCAACCACGCGGCCGCGTCGCACTTCCGGGCTCTCGGGTTTCGAGGAGCGCAGTTTGAGCTGCCGGGTCACGTGGTACTTCGCCGGGCAGTCCCGGTAGGCGCGCAGATCAGTGACCGATGCGCTGCGCCGAGGCCGCGGGGGCTTCGATGGTGTGATCCGCAGTAGTTCCGGAGTGCGCGGGAGTGTCTCGCAGCCGGTCATCGCCTTGCAGTCGACGCAGCCGGATCCGGGGCGGACCCCGGTGCCGTCGATGGCTTGTAGGAGCGCGGGCCACCCCTCCGCCGTAAAGTGCTGCCGTGCCTGCTGCCTGTTCCAGTCGAGCAGCTCCTTGCGCTTCCCATCTCCACAGCCGAATTCGATGACCCTGACCTGTGTGGGCAGGTTGGTGCGGAACGGCGGAAGCTTGTCGAACGGGACCGGAGTGTGTCGCTTCCGCCAGCCCCCGCCCGCCGGACGCCCCCGGGCCGCGACGTACGCGGCTGCAGCTTTCTCCCCCTCAGGGCGATCGTCCTTGGCAGCGCCAAAGGTGAGCAGCCACAGGTCCCTGGTGGAGCCGTCGACGGCCGCGTAGCGGCGTCCCCAGGCGGTCATCTCATAGGTGTCCGCGCCCCGGGCGTCGACCGGCCCGGGGTCCTTGCCAACCACCCAGGTGTCACGGACCGGGACGGTGAGCGTGAGGCCGGCTGCCTGGCGGGCGTGCTGGTCCGCCGCCCTGGCCTCCAGATAACGTCGGACCGCCTCGGCCGACCAGGACAGGAGCAGAGGGTGCGACGCGCGACGACGGTGGAGCCCGAACGTTCCCTTCGTGCGCCAGAGTTCTCCGATTACCCACTCCAGATCGTTACGCTCGTGTTCAATCAGGTCGAGCGCATCCATAAAGACCTTGAGAGTGAAGTCCTGAAATTTTTCGACGAGTTTGGGCGGTTCGGGATTTGCGATCAACATCGGGCGGGCGTCGCTGCTGCGCATCGTCGGGCAGTCTCGTGGGTCGAGCCGCGCAGCGCCGAGGTTCATACGTACCAACCTGGTGTCACCGCTGGTTCCGGCGGGGCGCGGCCAGTTACTCATGTGCTCCTCCAAGCGGTACGGCAGGGCGGCCCGACGCGACACCATCGAGAGCGGCTTGCCGGGTGCCGGTGACTCCAGCATGACACACGACGACTGTGAACTCAGTCCATGCACGAAATCGTTCTCGATCGCTTTACACTGGGCGCATCCGCCACGCAACGGTCTGGCGGAACCGGAAACCCCATCACCGTCGCGCCTCTCTTCGTGACGGACGAGGGACGCTTCGGAGGCAAGGGGCGGCATGAAGAAGGACGACGTGCTGGGCGGCCGGTACAAGCTGCGCAAGCACCTGGGCAGCGGCGGCATGGCCGTGGTCTGGCAGGCGGAGGACCTGCGGGACGAGAGGCTGGTGGCCGTCAAGTGCCTGCGCACGAACAGCGATCTTCTGGACTCACTGGACGAAGACGAGGCGCACGAGGAGCTGGGGCGCATGCGTGGCCGGTTCCGGCGCGAGGGCGCACTTCTCGGACGTATGCGCAACCGGAGCATTCCCGAGTTGTACGACCAGGGATCCCACGGCACCGAGCCCTACCTCGTCATGCGCTTCGTCGACGGCAAGCCCCTGCACCGCTTCCTGGACCAGTACACCCCCACCGTCGGCGTCGCCGCAGCCATCGGAGTCCAGATCGCCGAGGCGCTAGCCTGCGCCCATGACGTTCCGGTCGTGCACCGTGATCTCAAGCCGTACAACTTGATCATCGACGAGAGCGGTGTGGTCGTCCTCATCGACTTCGGCATCGCCAAGCCACTCTGGCCAGGCGTCACGGACTACACCCAGCACGGTTCCACTGTGGGCAGTAGGGGGTACGAGGCCCCGGAACAGATCCTGGAACGCCAGATCACCCCGAAAACCGATCTATACGCGCTGGGTTGCATCCTTTACCACCTGCTGACCGGCCACCCGCCATTCTCCGGGGACGGCCTGAAGCACCAGCACGTCAAGGACGCTCCGATCCCGCCGACCTGCCACGTCGGGCACATCCCCGCGGAGCTGGAAGCTCTGGTGCTGAACTTGCTGGCGAAGGAGCCGGAGGACCGGCCGGTTGACGCCCGCGCGGTCGCGGAGGTGCTGCGGAAGCACGCGCCGCGCCCGGGTGACGCCGCCCCTTCCCCTCGGTTGGAGCCGGACCCTACGCGTCCGTTACGCCTGCCAGCTGAGTACGACCTGCCCGCCGCGCCTGCGGCACCGGCGATCGTGACCAGGCCAAACAGGAGGCATCGCGCTTCCGGGTTCCTCAGCCGCAGGGTATTTCAGGAGCTCACCGCCGAGGCCGAGACCGAGATCGATGTCGGTGAGCCCGCGAGTGCGGTCGACAGACTGGTGGAGCTGCTGCCGACCGCCCGCCGGGACTGGGGCGCCTTCGACCCAGGGGTCCGGGCGGCCCTCCGCATGGCCGCGAACGGCATGCGCATTGCCGGGCGCTGCAAGGAGGCGATCGCGCTCTACGAGGATCTGGCCCTGCGGGCGGAGGGCAGCGTGAGCCCGAACGATTTGGCCGACTACCTGGAAGGCACGCTCGGCGCGGCGGAGTGCCGTATCCCGTTCGGTGACCTGCTCCCTGCGGCATCGGCGCTGGCCATGGTGCTTGAAGAGCTGCCCCGCGTCACCGGCCCTCGCGCCCAGGTGCTGGCAGAGCGATGCCATGACGTCGGTGTCGAGCTCGACGAGCTGGGCTACGAGATGTAGGCGGACGATCTGGCGCGGGTGCCCCTCCGCACTCGCTTCGATGATGCCGGACCGGCAGGCTCACCGGGCGATCAGTGCAGCCTTCCCGCCGCGAGCCCGTCCCCGAGGCCCCGGACAAGGCCCTCGCCCACCGCCGCAAGGGAGCGAAGTGACTCCTCCAGTGCAAGCAGTTCCCTGAAGGCCGCCGCGTAAGGCCGCTGTTCGGTGAGAGAAAGCTGGAGTACCTGCAATTTACGTACGTCGATGCGGGCCGAACTGGAGGTGTGGGAGCCGGCCTGCCGCGCGTTGGCCGGAGCTCGCAGGCAGCCCGCGAGAAACCAGGCGTCGAGCAGTTCGGGGTCCGGGTGCAGCGCGTATAGCTGAGGCCCGAGCACCAGAGGCGTGTCCACCTGGACCCATACGTGATAGGCCCGTTCGACACCCACCACGACAACGTCCCCGGGCTCGGCTACGGTGAGCGCGCCGGTTCTGGCACCCTTCTCCACCACGGCCCCGGCAAGCCAGCCGCCCGGCCCCCCTCCCAGTACCAGGTCGGGAACGCTCAGGACTGGCACTGCACCGTGCGGAAGTGCATCGCCGTGCAGGAGCTCGCCTGGAAGCGTCTGCCCCTGCCGCAGCTTGAGCGCGTGGGCGCGGTCCAGGTCCGAGACCATAACCGTAGATGCGGCATCGCCGCCCCCCGACAGGTCGATCGTGGCGAGGGTACGGGAATGACCGCGCACCTCGTCGAGCAAACCATCCAGGCGCCCCCAGGATTCGTGGAGCTTTACCTGGGCCTCCAGGGCTGTCTCCGGCACGTAACGTGCGGGCGTGAGATCCGTCTGCTCGTCGAGCAGGTCCATCACGGGGACGCTGACGCACCCTTCGGGTAGCCGCTCACCCGCTCCCGCCTGCTGGCCCTCGGACCAGGAGTGGGCCTGTACCGCGTCGAGGACCTGACCGCTCAGCCGTGGCCAGTCGATACCCTGAGCTCCCCGGCCCGTGCCCTGCGAGGTCGCCGCGTCGAGCAGGAACAGCCGCTCACCCGGAGCCGTCCCGCCGTCGGAGGCGGGCGCCCTGAGAATCCACAACTGGAGTGAGACGCTATGCGGTTGCGCAGCTCCGGCTGGCAACGCGACGACTCCCCGCAGCGCGCCCGTGCGCAGCAACGCCCTGCGGATGCGCCTGCCCGCACGCCGGGAAGCCACCGCCGGTGGCAACAGGAGTACGGCGACACCGCCGGGCGCCAGGCGGGCCAGCGCATGCTCGACCCAAGCGAGTTCGGGCTCTGTCCTTGGTGGCAGGCCGTAGATCCAGCGGGGGTCGGTGGCCAGTTCCTCATGACCCCAGTCGCGCGCGTTGAATGGGGGGTTGCACAGGACGACGTCGGCCCGCACGACACCGTGCGGGTCTGTGCGGAGCGAATCTCCCGCCCTGATCTCCGTGCCCACCCCTCCCACGTCTGCGCGGGTAAAGCCCAGCCGGGCGGTTGCCAGCGCAGCAAGCACCGGGTCGAGGTCGGTCCCGAGGAGCGCTGGAGCCGTGGAATTGGCCTTGGCCCCACGCTCCCTCATGCCCTCATCGGCGGCCAGGAGCAGCCCACCAACGCCACATGCGGGGTCGAGGACGGTAATCCGCGCATCCGTGCCCCCTGGTCCTCCGGCCCTGACAGTCAGAGCGATGTCCGCCATCAGCCGAGCGAGTGGGGCCGGAGTGGTGCTGACCTGCCGCACATGGGCGTCGAGCCAACGTGAAAGCAGGAAGTCGAAGGTCGCGCGGCCTCCTTCATGGCGTGCGGCATCGATCGTCTCGTCCACCACACGGACGGCCTCTTCCGGAAGGGAGGACTGCTCGGGCACGGTCTGGTCCGCGCCCTCCGCGCCCTCCGCGGCGAGAAGGCGGCGGCCGACTTCCGCGAGTGCCGTACCCATGACCGCACGTTCGCCCAGCGCCTCATAGTGCGGCCACAGCCGCTCGCGCAGCCCGATCCGCTCAATCTTTCCATGGGCGTACAGCCATCGTTCGACGTCGGCCAGGGAGAACTGCGGGCTGGCGTCCGTTCCGCCGACCGGTGTTGGGAACGAGTCGTGGCGGCGCCGCCAGTTACTTACCGCCGCTCGACCCACACCCGCGATGCGCGCGATTCCCGCGAGAGTGACGGGCGCGTCAATGGGGTCTGGCATGCGCTTCTCCGAGCGGGGGCGATTTTCGGACGGACCGGCACTGGATGCCATCACCGTATCTCAGCCACCCTACAGCAGGTCAATCATTGACTGAGTTCACAGACATATCGTCGATCACGGCGTTATTCGCCTCCTGCCCCCCTACACGGGCGCAGAAGAGGCGATCAGGGGAGGCATCGGGCGCCGACTCGGGGAGCACTACGCCTTGAGGAGCCTCTGGCCGCAGTCTCGACCAGCATGTGCTGCGCCAGGTGTCCTCGAAGACCTCCGCCCCGCCCGGGGTGCTCGACGATCCAGCCGGCCGCGCGACTCAAGCTCCGGTTCGAGCGCGAGATGGGCGGCAGTCGCTCGGTGTAATCGGCGTCCTTGCGCATGCTGCTCCCCCCTGGGGAGTGCTGTTCTCGTAGTCCCGTTTGACCACGGCAACGAAGATGCCGATCTCCTGGAGTTCCCAGACCCACGTCCAAAAGGCACGCCCAGTACGGCCGACGGCACGGCCCTCGTTCACGACGACGATGTCGAAAGGCCGCGGGACCGCCCACGCTCGCTCCATCAGTCGCCGCAGATGCGGGCGTTGGCGTGACTCCAAAGCTCCGGGGATACCCTCATCGACGAAAGTGCCGACGTGCTCCCAGCCCTTCTGGCTGATGTACCCGGCCGCCTTCTTGCCCGAGTACGCGATTCCGTACCCCTTGGCCTGCTCCTCTGTCGACACACGCAAATAGTCCACAGCCCGCAATGTCCGCCAGCCCGACCGCAGCCGCGCCGCCACGTGAGATTCTTGCACGTAGTTCCTCCGATTACACAGATACGTTTTTGAAGGACGCGCCAAGCAGGCCGGCTTGTGGCAGCACCGGGATGAGACAAGCTGGCTCGTAGAATGATCATTCGCACTAGACTTCGACCGTGGCCTACATCGTGACGCTGCCAGCGAGGCAGATGAAGAAGATCCATGATCGACTGCGCTTGCAGCTCCGCCTGACCAAGGTCCTCGCCGCGCAAGATCAGCCAGTTGGGCCGAATATTGGCCCGCCAATGGCCCTGGTGATCAGCGAAGACACGGAGAGCAGCGTCGACCGGCGATCCCGAAGGCTAATCTGGATGGGTAGTGTGGCCCGTCACAACACACCCGGCACTGTCGACAAGAGTGTCACCATCGATCCCCTGCGTGAGTGCATGGAGGATGTGCCCATCGATGGGGAGGACGGCCTTCTCACTCTGTTGGACGCCGACTTGCGGAACGAGTTCGAGCAGGCAAGTCTCATCGGCACCGCCAGATGGTGCAGCGGTGAGGTCTGGCAGGCGCTTGAGGCAGGGCTCCGTACGAGGTTTCCCCGTCTCGTCCCGCTGATCGACTGGTTACTCGCTCAGGCCAATCCTCCCGCATTGGATAGTCGTGACGAAGCAGATCGCGCTTGGCAAGAACAGCAAGATGCGCTCCGGAGCATCGTGCGGATCAGCAAGTTCCCCCTACCTTCGCTAAATGCCTGGAAGCGTCCCGTATCCCGCGAAGCGCCCTACACCGCAGGCATCATCCCGCAGCCCTCGGAAAACAGTCTGATCGATCACGATGTACGTGTCGCGGGACAAGCGTTCGGCCTGGACAGTGACTGGGTCAACGGGAGCGGGGCCAGATGCGACATCAACGTGCTTTGGGATTCGAGTGGACGGCGACTCGAGGTGACCAACGTCAATGCCCTTCCGCTGGAATCCCGGACCGGGACGGACATGATCTACTATCACGTGCCCACCAAAAGCTTCACACTCGTTCAATACAAGCGGCTAGATCCACGCAGGCGAGAGATACGGGTCGACGAACGGCTGCGAAGCCAGCTTGATCGACTCGAAAAGGTGGCGCAGCTGAACAGCCCGCCCACGCAACCGCATGAATGGCGTCTGGGAGGCGACCCGTGCTTCGTCAAGCTCGCCTACTGGCCCGAGGATACGTACAAGTATCCAGTCGAGGGGCTCGCCCACGGAATGTATCTTCCGGTTTCCTACGTGCGCATGCTGCTTGAAAACGACTGCACACTCGGCCCCCAGAAAGGAAGTCAGGCTCGACTGCTGGGCTACGACCGAGTCGAACGTCACCTTGTAGGAGCGCAATTTGTCGAACTGGTAAAGGAGGGACTGGTCGGCACTGTCGGCACCACGCGAGAGCAATTGTGGTCGATGGTCAAGCGTCGCGTCAGTGAAGGTCAGAATGTCCTCGTCGCCGAGGAAGACAGTGGCGAGTCTGTCCGCGACCGGCAAAAACGCAATCGGACTCGAACCTCCAAAGACAATTCGTACGCACACAAGGTGTACAGGCAAGAATCGCTCTTCGGTCCTGACTCCGAGCAGTAGATCCTTGGTTTGCCTGCGCCAGGGCCAACAGAGTTGTTGTTCCTACCCGGCCAACGCAAGGACGAGCGGGAGCACTTGGTCGGCTCCGGCCTGGCGCAGCAGGCGTGCGCCTACGGCAAGGGTCCAGCCGGATTCGGTGTAGTCGTCGACGAGCAGGACCGGGCCGGGGGTGTCGGCCAGGGCGGCGGTGAGTTCGTCGGGCACGGTGAACGAGGCGGCCAGGGCACGCAGCCGCTGGGCGGAGTTGCTGCGGTGCGCCGCATGCTCGTCGGCCTGCGGAGTGTATGCCAGGCTGCCCAGCAGTGGGAGCCTGCCGACCCGGGCCAGGCCCCCGGCCAGTGAGGCGACCAGCTGCGGGCGCGTGCGGGAGGGCATGGCGACAATCCCCACTGGCCGCGCCACCGCGTCAGGGGAGCCGCTGGCCCAGCCACCCGGCGAGCGGGCCCAGTCCGCCAGCACCGTCACGACGGCGTTCAGCACGTCGTCCGGGACCGGCCCGTCCTCCGCCTGCGCCGCCAGGATCGGCCGCAGTCGGTTACCCCAACCGATATCCGACAGTCTTCCCAGCGCACGACCGGTGACCGCTTGCTGACCTGCGGGAATTCTGCCCTTGAGGTCCATGCCGACCGCGGCGAGCCCGGTCGGCCACATCTTGCGCGGCTCGATCTCGACCCCCGGCCGGTCCAGCTCCCCCGTCGCCGCCGCGAGGGCTGAGGGTGACACAGCCGCCTCCAGCCACGGCCCGGCACAGTTGTCGCAGCGGCCGCACCGTGCCGCCTTCTCGTCGTCGAGTTGCCGCTGCAAGAACTCCATCCGGCACCCCGTGGTCGCCACGTAGTCCCGCATGGCCTGCTGCTCCGCCTCCCGCTGCCGGGCCACCCACGCATACCGCTCCGCGTCGTACGCCCACGGCTGTCCCGTCGCGGTCCAGCCCCCCTTCACACGCTTGACCGCCCCGTCGACGTCCAGAACCTTCAGCATCGTCTCCAGTCGCGAACGCCGAAGATCCACCCACGGCTCCAGCGCCGGCAGCGACAACGGACGACCCGCCTCCTCCAGCATCGCCAGCGTCCGCCGGACCTGTTCCTCGGGCGGGAAGCCCACCGAAGCGAAATACGCCCAGATCGCCTCGTCCTCCCGCCCCGGCAACAGCAGCACATCCGCATGATCGACGCCCCGCCCCGCACGCCCCACCTGCTGGTAATACGCGATCGGCGACGAGGGCGACCCCAGGTGCACCACGAACCCCAGATCCGGCTTGTCGAAACCCATCCCCAGCGCCGAGGTCGCCACCAGCGCCTTCACCCGGTTTGCCAGCAGATCCTCCTCCGCCTGCAACCGGCCGGCGTTCTCCGTCTTCCCTGTGTAGGAAGCCACCGGATACCCACGCTGCCGCAGGAACGCCGCGACCTCCTCCGCCGCCGCCACCGTCAGCGTGTAAATGATCCCCGAACCGCGCAGATCCCCCAGCCGCTCCCCCAGCCACGCCAACCGATGCGCCGCATCCGGCAACTCCAGCACCCCCAACCGAAGACTCTCCCGGTCCAGCGGCCCCCGCAGAACCAGAGCATGCCCACCGCCTGTACCCAGCTGCTCGGCCACGTCCGCGGTCACCCGCGCGTTCGCAGTCGCCGTCGTGGCCAGGACCGGCACACCCTCCGGCAGCTCCGCCAGCATCGTGCGCAACCGACGGTAGTCGGGCCGGAAATCGTGGCCCCAGTCGGAGATGCAGTGCGCCTCATCGACCACGAGCAGACCGGTCGTGGCCGCGAGCTTGGGCAGCACCTGATCGCGGAAATCCACGGAGTTGAGGCGTTCCGGACTCACGAGGAGAACATCGGTCTCACCGCGCTCGACCTCCCCGTAGATGGCGTCCCACTCCTCCGGGTTGGCCGAGTTGATCGTGCGCGCCCGGATCTCGGCCCGCTCCGCCGCCTCGACCTGGTTACGCATCAACGCCAGCAGCGGCGAAATGATCACCGTCGGACCGGCGCCGCGCCTGCGCAACAGAGCTGTGGCCACGAAGTACACCGCGGACTTACCCCAGCCGGTCCGCTGCACCACCAGTGCCCGCCGGCGCTCCTCCACCAGAGCCGCCACCGCCTGCCACTGATCCTCCCGCAGCCGCGCCGAACCCACCGAGGCACCGACGAGCTCAGCGAGGATGGCATCGGCTTCAGCACGGAGCTCCACGTTGTCCATGCCTCCATGCAACCCGATCCCACTGACAATCGGCGAATCCACCCAGCACGCACGGTCCGACATATGTCAGTCGGGCACCAACAAGCGGGCACCGGCGCCGAGGGCAGCGCTACCCCGATACGTCAAGGAGGACGCGAGAGAGGCGTTCGGCGGCAGATCGCCGCCTCCCCCTGTACGGACCGGCTCCGGGTGCGTCCACACAAGGAGCGAAGAGGAGGTGGCCTCGCTCCGTCACACACGACGCAGCAGGGCCTTCCGCCTATGCTTCCACTTCTGACGAGGGGATTGGCGCATCGAAAACATCGACAACGAACTCCGAGGTACCGTTTCCTTCGAAGTCGACATCCTGGTTGCTGTGAAGCAGCGTGTGAACCCTGACCCAGCGCCCCTCTGCACTTGCAGCCTCTGCTACCTCGAGCGCACCACGAACGGGACCGAGGCCGGCAAGCGGCTGCTCGCTCGTCCAAGTCCGCAAAAGCAGTGCTCCTGCGGGCAGGGCCCACGTGCGCGGCTCAGAACTGGCCGGCACGGAGACCTCGTCGCTGCGCAATTGGAGCACCCAGCCGATGACGCCATCGCTGCTGCGTTCGTTCGACATACGGATGCCGAGCCCGATCATGTAAGCGCCATCGAGATATTCTTCAAGCTCATCGTCAATCCGGCTGAAGTAGACGGCCTCACGGACGACCTCAACTGGCCCACATTCCGTGAAAGCACCGAGCTCCGGGGCAGTATTTTCCTTCAGGTACTGTCGTGCCGCCATAGCCACTGGCTCTGGAACACGATCCAGCACCGCTTGCAGAACTGCATCATCCCGGTCGGCCAGAAAACCATTAAGGCCTCCGACGAACTCCTCCGTCAGATGGAGATCAACTGCCCCCAGCGTGGTGACCGCCTCCAAGCGATCGGGGTAGCCCTTACAAATAGCGAATACCCTGCTGCGCCCCGGGCTCGTGTGTGCGATGAATGAATAGACCACTGCCTGCCTCTCCGGATGTCTCAGAAACAGCAACAGAACGCGCTTACGCGTCCGTGTTGTCACAAGTTAATGGAAGTCGCCCGCAAATCGACGTATCGACCGAACTACGCATTCGTTCGCATGGTCATTGAGGCAGTTTGCCGTCACGCCCGGCACTTGAGCCCGGTCCAGCATAGCGGCCACAAACTACCAAGACGCCGCCATGAAATCAACGTCGAAGAGACGCATGAGAGCCGTCTCGCTCAGCCTGTCGGTCTTCAACGGTCGGAGCGCGATTGGCGTGGCCGGGCTCGATCTGTTCGGCGTCGCGCCCCTCAAGAGGACAACGGACGTGGCGCATCGCTGTGGCTCCGTTGCGCGGTGATCAACCTGCAAGGTACGACAGCCGATGCCCGCGAAGGGGGAACGGCCACGCATAGATCGAGAACGGCCAGGGTCGCCTACTCGACCCTGACACCCCTCGCACAGCACGTTTATGCAGGTCAGGGCTCCAAGTCCGCCTGGAATTTGAATGCCTTCCCCGTTCCGTAGCCCCGAGCGGCTGAACAATCCCGACTTCCGGGACCAGGTGCTGCCCAAGCTCTCCGCGGCCACCGGCCTGCTGGTCGTCGACGAGGCACACTGCATCTCCGACTGGGGCCATGACTTCCGCCCCGACTACCGCAGGCTGCGCACCATGCTCGCCGACCTGCCGCCGGGCGTGCCCGTGCTGGCCACGACCGCGACCGCGAACGCCCGGGTGACCGCGGACGTCGCCGACCAGCTGGGCACGGGCGGGCCGGAGACGGGCGGCGCCGGCGCGGACGGCTCGCGGGCGCTGGTGCTGCGCGGGCCGCTGGACCGGGAGAGCCTGAGCCTGGGCGTGCTGCGGCTGCCGGACGCCGCGCACCGGCTGGCCTGGCTCGCCGACCACCTCCCCGAGCTCCCGGGGTCAGGGATCATTTACACCCTCACGGTCGCCGCGGCCGAGGAGGTGACCGCGTTCCTGCGGCAGCGCGGCCACACCGTCACCTCCTACACCGGCAAGACGGAGAACGCCGACCGTCAGCAGGCCGAGGAGGACCTGCTGGGAAACCGGGTCAAGGCCCTGGTGGCCACGTCCGCGCTGGGCATGGGCTTCGACAAGCCGGATCTGGGCTTTGTGGTGCACCTGGGCTCGCCCTCCTCTCCCATCGCCTACTACCAGCAGGTCGGGCGCGCCGGGCGTGGCGTGGAGCACGCCGAGGTGCTGCTGCTGCCGGGCCGCGAGGACGAGGCCATCTGGCGGTATTTCGCCTCGCTCGCCTTCCCCGCGGAGGAGCAGGTACGCCGCACACTCGAGGTGCTGGCGGCGGCGGGCCGTCCGGTGTCCCTGCCCGCGCTCGAGCCGCAGGTCGACCTGCGCCGCTCACGCCTGGAGACCATGCTCAAGGTGCTCGACGTGGACGGTGCGGTGCGGCGGGTGCGCGGCGGCTGGACCGCGACGGGGCAGCCCTGGACGTATGACGCGGAGCGCTACGCATGGGTGGCGCGGCAGCGGGAGTCGGAGCAGCAGGCGATGCGGGACTACGCCTCGGCGGCCGGCTGCCGGATGGAGTTCCTGCGGCGGCAGCTGGACGACGAGGCGGCGGCGCCGTGCGGGCGCTGCGACAACTGTGCGGGGGCCCGGTTCACCGCCGAGGTGTCCGCGGCGTCGCTGGAGGCGGCGCGCGGCGAGTTGGGGCGCCCCGGTGTCGAGGTGGAGCCGCGCCGGATGTGGCCGACCGGCCTGCCCGCGGTCGGCGTCGACCTCAAGGGCCGGATCCCGGCGGGCGAGCAGGCCGCCCCCGGGCGGGCGCTCGGCCGTCTCTCCGACATCGGCTGGGGAAACCGGCTGCGGCCGCTGTTCGCCCCGCACAGCCCGGACGAGCCGGTTCCGGGCGATGTGGCGGACGCCGTGGTGACGGTGCTCGCCGACTGGGCCAAGGGACCCGGCGGCTGGGCATCGGGGGCCCCGGACGCCCCGGCCCGGCCGGTCGGCGTGGTCACGGTGGCCTCGCGCACCCGGCCGCGGCTGATCCAGACGCTGGGCGAGCGGATCGCCTCCGTCGGCCGGATGCCCCTACTCGGCGCGGTCTCCTACCTCGACTCGGGGGCCGACACCCGGGTGCCGCGCACCAACAGCGCCCAGCGGCTGCGGGCACTTCACGGGGCGCTGACGGTGCCGCCTGGGCTGGCCGAGGCGCTCCAGCGGGCCTCGGGGCCGGTGCTCCTCGTCGACGACATGGCGGACACCGGCTGGACGCTGGCCGTGGCCGCCCGGCTGCTCCGCCGGGCCGGTGCGGGGGCGGTCTTCCCGCTGGTCCTCGCGGTGCAGGGATGACCGCCGCCGCAGGTGAGAGCGGCTCACGGGAATATTGACGGCGGACCGTCGCAAACCGGTCAGGCGCGCCAATTGCTCGTTGCCGCGCGCCTGTACGACCGCAAGAATTGAAGCAGTTCCCCGCTTCCGGTCCGCCCGTGGTGCGCCGGAGCCGTGTCGTGGCGTGCGCCCATGCCCGGCCCTTCGCACGGACCGTGGGCGCGCAGACGAAGGGAGGACCGTGACCTTCGGCTTCGCTCCGCCGCCGGCCACCGATCACGTTTCCGGGCTGGGCCGGATGCTCGAGCCCGCCGAGTGGGCCGCCGCCGGCATCCCGCTACTGCGCAATCCGCGCGACGTGGTCACCGGACTGCACAGCCGCCATCTGCCCACACCCTCGACGGCCGTCGTCGCGGTCCTCGATCCGGAGGAACGGCTGGCGGCCAGCGCCTCGTTCACCCGGCGCCGCTCCTGGGCCGCCGACGGCTGGGAGTTCCGAAACGCGCTCCTGGCCCAGCTGCGCCGGGTCATCCCGCATGATCTGCGGCGCCGCACCCCGGTCCGTACCGCCGTCCTGCTCTACTGCCGGGACGGCGAGAGCCAGTGGACGGAGGAGGACGGCGCCTGGATGTGGGGCCTGCGCGATGCCTGCACCTTGCACGGGCTGCGCTGCGGTGCCTACATCACGCTGACCCGGGCGGGCTGGCAGGTGCTGGGCGAGGGGCGGGGCGGCCGTCGGCCGCACTCCGCCTCCCGCCACAGCGGCCTCGGCTTCGGCACCGCCACCGGTGACAGCGTCACGGCTGCGGTGTCGCGCCCCCGCGGCGAAGCGCGCGAGGCGCTGCGCCGCTCCGCGGCCGTGTGAGCGGCGCCGCGATCAGACGCCCACGGTGATGAGGGCGTTGATCCGCTCGGGGTCTCCGCAGACGATCAGCAGCGTTCCGGCACGACGCGTCGCCTCCGGCAGCGCGCGGGCGACAGCGTCGTCGGCTCCCCCGTTGACCGCGACGACCACGACCGGGCGGGCCGTGGCGCGACCGGCAGCGGTGGCGGCGTAGAAGACGTCGTCACCGGCGTCCTGCTGCGCCCAGTACGACGCGTCGCCGAAGGAGAGCTCATGCGCCGCCCACGGATGCTGTTCCCCGGTGGTCAGCACCAGGATGTCGCCCGGCGCCCGGCCGGAGTCCAGCAGCAGGTCCACGGCCTCGTCCGCCGCGTCCAGGGCCCCCTCCGGCGAGGCGGGGATCAGCTGGATCTGCGGACCGGTCGACGTCGCGGAAGCGGCGGGCGGCGCGAGCTTGGCCGCGGCGGCGGGCGGGCCGAGCTTCGCCGCGTCACCCGTGGTGCGCTGTGACGGGGCCGAGGGGGTCGCGGCGGAACCGCGGTTGGGACCGGGGCTGCCGGGCCGCCGTGGGACGGGCCGGGGGCCGGGGCCAGGGACAGGACGAGGGGTCGGCGCGGTGCGGCCTGCGGCCGGTGTCGCGCGAGGACCCGGGACACTCTCGTGAATCTGAGGCTCCTCGGGGATGAGAGGCATGGGCTGATGTCTATCAAACGCCGGTGCGAGTCGCATCGGCGGGTGGGTCAAAAAAACCGTTCAGAAGTCGAAGCCGAGTTGACCGCAATCCTCCGCATCGGCTGGTCCAGGGACACTGCGGACCCGCTTGAGGTGCCGCCAGCGGGGCAACCCGTCCAGATAAGCCCAGGACAGCCGGTGGTAGGGGGTGGGGCCCAGCTCCAGCAGGGCGGCACGGTGCACGGGCGACGGATACCCCGCGTTGTCGCCGAAGCGGAAGTCCGCGTGGGCGGCTCCCAGTTCGGTCATCAGTGTGTCCCGCCGGACCTTGGCGATGACCGAGGCCGCGGCGACGGCCACGCAGGACTGGTCGCCCTTGATGACCGTACGGACCTTCCAGGGCTCGCCCAGATAGTCATGCTTCCCGTCGAGTATCACCGCGTCGGGGCGCACGGGCAGTGCGTCGAGCGCGCGGGTGGCGGCGAGCCGGAGGGCCGCCGTCATCCCCAGCGCGTCGATCTCCTCGGAAGAGGCATGGCCAAGGGCGTACGAGGTGACCCACGTCTCCAACTCCTGGGCGAGCACTGTGCGCTTCTTGGGGCTCAGCAGCTTGGAGTCGGTGAGCCCGGTCGGCGGTCGCCGCAGGCCGGTGACCGCCGCGCAGACCGTCACCGGGCCGGCCCAGGCCCCGCGCCCGACCTCGTCGATTCCGACGACGATCTTGGCTCCTGTGGTGGCGCGGAGCGAGCGCTCGACGCGGTGAGTGGGCGGTTGGTAGGCCATGGCGAGGACCACATTACGCCGCCCGGGCACCGCTTGTGCACCGGGTTCCGCCTGGCGGCCCCGCGCCCGCCCCTTGCGGACCGCCCCCTTCAACACGACACCGCCGGTGGCCGGTTCTACGGCGCCGCGCGGCGCCGATCCGCTCGCCGGGGAGCGTCCCGGCGGCACTCCGTGTCACTCACGTGTCAGCGCGTGTCAGTGCGTGTCAGCCCGCGGCCGGGACCCAGCCCGGGAGCGGCTCTGTGCTGTCCTGCCACTCGCCCGGCGGCGCCCCGGCCGCTGCGGCCGCGATCACGCCCCCGACGATGGCGCAGTTGGTGTCCACGTCCCCGCCCACCTGCGCGGTCGTCCAGAAAGCCTCCTCGAAGGCGCCGAGGTGCCGAGCTGCCGACCACAGGGCGAACGGCACGGTGTCGTGCGCGCTGGTGCGGCGGCCACAGCCGAGCACCGCCGCGACGGTCCCCGCGTCCGCGTAGTCGAGCATGTCGCGGGCGCGGCGCAGCCCTGCCTGGACGGCGCTGCGCGGGACGAGCGAGATCACCTGGTCCAGCAGGGCGTCCGGCCCGCCGACGCCCGCCGGGTCGGCGGCCAGCGCCGCCGCCGCGGCCACCGCCATCGCCCCCGCCACGGCTTCCCGGTGCTGGTGCGTGGTGTACGCGGAGATCTCCGCCTGGTGGGTGGCCTGCTCCGGGTCGTCCGCGTACCAGGCGCCCAGCGGCGCGATCCGCATCGCGGCGCCGTTGCCCCACGAGCCCTGCCCCTCGAACAGGCCCGCGGCCAGTTCCCGCCAGTCGCCGCCCTGTCTGATCAGCCTGAGCATCCGGTTCACCGCGGGCCCGTAGCCGCGGTCGAAGTCATGGTGATCGGCGAAGGAGTGGGCGAGCACGTCCTGGTCGATACGGCCGTGGGCGACCAGGACGGCCAGCACGGAGCCGGCCATCTCGGTGTCATCGGTCCACTGCCAAGGGCCGGGCGGCAGCTCGCGCCGCCCCAGCAGCGGATAGTTGGCGGGTACGAAGAACTGGGAGCCGAGGGCGTCGCCCACGGCCAGCCCGCGCAGGCTCCGCAGGGCCCGGTGGAATCGGTCTCCGGTCATCGCCGCGCACTCCAACTGGTAAGGCCGTAGGGCTCGGGGGCACACCAGTGCTCGAAGGGCCGGTCGAGGTGGTACCGCCCGTCGGGGCCGAGCAGCAGGGCCCTCGTCTCGCCGTTGCCCGGGTTGGACAGCGACTCGAACTCCGCGACGGTCCAGTGCAGCCACCGCATGCAGAACAGCCGCATGGTCAGCCCGTGGGTCACCAGCAGGACGTTCGGCGGGTGGGCGGGGTCCTCGAAGCTGCGCCACAGGCTCTCCAGGAAGGCGTCCACCCGGTCGTAGACGTCGGCGCCCGACTCGCCCTGGGCGAAGCGGTAGAAGAAGTGCCCATAGGCGTCGCGGTAGGCCTTCTGCTTGCGGACATCCTCCCGGTCCTGCCAGTTTCCCCAGTCCTGCTCGCGCAGCCGCGGCTCCTCCCTGACGCGGGTGCGCGACGCGTCGAGGCCGAGGAGCTCCAGGGTCTGGTGGGTGCGTCGGTACGGCGAGAGATAGACCGAGACCCGCTCGTCGGCGAATATCGAGCGCAGCCGCTTCCCCGCCTCAACGGACTGCCGCCGCCCGGTCTCCGTCAGCCTCAGGGCATGGTCGGGCACCCGCTCGTACACCGTGTCATCAACGTTCCCCTCCGATTCGCCGTGCCGTACGAGAACGATGCGCCGGGGTCGTGCCATGCGGCCACCCTAGGCCACCGGCCTGCCCTCACGTATCTCGCACTGGCGACCGCTGAACCGGCGGGGCGGCGGCGCTGGCCGGCCGAGAGCGCCCTCACCGGTCTCGCCGAGCACGGCTGTCCGGGGCTGACCGTCGAATACGTCGCCGAGCACTCCGGCGTCCACAAGATGACCCTGTACCGCAGGTGGAGCGGCATCGAAGAGCTGCTCGCCGACGCCCTCGACCTGGCCGGCGAGGACATCTGGACTACGCCGAGCGGTTCTCCCGCCGCGCGTCCGTGGTCGTGCGGGCCGCCGACCGCGGCGAGGCCCCGGCGGGCACCGACGCCGCGACGGTCGTGCGGGCCGTCTCCGCCGCGCTGTTCTTCCGGGTGTTCATCACCCGCGAGCCCATCGACCGGACGCCGGCCGACCGGTGCGCCGTGGCGGTCGCCGCCGCCGTCCGGGCGGGCGCGTACGCCCCGGCGTCCCGAGCCCGGGCCGTAAGATCTTTCGCGGCCCCGGTCCCGCCTCACACCGTCCAGGAGGACTCGACCCCCACGACATCGCCCGTGATCGCCGCCACGTCCGCCTCGGTCTGCGCGCGCAAGGCGAGCCGTTCCACCCGCTCCACGCGGTACTTGCCGTGCTCGGCGGCTGAATTCCACATCGACAGCACCAGGAACTCACTGCCGGGAGCCTCCCCGAACACCCCACGCAACATCCCCGGCGACCCGGCCATCGCCGGATTCCACACCTTCTCCTGCACCAGCGTGAAGTGCTCCACCCGGTCCGTGTGCACCCGGCAGTGCGCCACCCGCACCACATCCGCGTCCGTGAACCGCGGCTGGAAGCCCACCTTCACATCGAAACGGTGCTCGAACAGCCGCACCTGCATGTCTCGGTACGTGCCCGACTGCGCGGCCGCCAACCGGTCGTGCGAACGCGCCATGAAGGAGTCGTAGAACGCTCTGCTCTCCCAGAACGCGAAGATATGCGCCACGTTCGGCCGCCCCCGGCTCCAGCCGCCACCCTGCCCCCGGAATCCCGGTTCGCCGAGCAACCCCGCCCACTTCCGCTGCCCCCGCTCGAAACCGCGGCGGTCCACCACGGTGCAGCGAATCCACTTGACCAGCACCGCGCCATCGTACGGCCCCGAAGGTGGCCCGCATCACGGACTGAAGGAGTCCGGCTACGCATGGGGGTCGCCCGGCGACAGCACGTTCGAGCTTCCGCGCGCCCGTACGCCCCGCGCGCACCCCCGGAGCGACCGAGCACACCCCTCGGAGCGACAAAGGCGGGGCACGGACCGAAGGCCCGCACCCCGCCTCAGCGGTTCGCCCGCGAGGGGCCGGTGATCAGCTGCAGCCGCTGGTCGAGCCGCAGCCCTCGCACAGGTAGCAGCTGCCCGCCCGGCGCATCTTCGTCCCGCAGGAGAAGCACAGCGGCGCGTCGGCGTTCAACCCGAACTGGATCTCGGCAAGCTCCGTGGAGCTGTGGGCCTGCTTCGGCGCCGGGGCGACGGCCCGCGGCTTGGAGGTGGCGGCCTGCGGGACGTCCACATGGCGCGGGGCCGACTGTGCCAGGCCCTCGACGTCCATCTCGGCGTCGTCGATGGACTGCTCGTACGAACCGGTCTCCAGGTGGCGCTGACGCTCCTCCGCGGAGTGGATGCCGAGCGCCGACCGGGTCTCGAACGGCAGGAAGTCCAGCGCCAGCCGACGGAAGATGTAGTCGACGATCGACTGTGCCATCCGCACGTCCGGGTCGTCCGTCATCCCGGCCGGCTCGAAGCGCATGTTGGTGAACTTCGAGACGTAGGTCTCCAGCGGCACCCCGTACTGCAGGCCGACCGAGACGGCGATCGAGAAGGCGTCCATCATGCCCGCAAGGGTCGAGCCCTGCTTCGACATCTTCAGGAAGACCTCGCCGAGGCCGTCGTCCGGGTAGGAGTTCGCCGTCATGTAGCCCTCGGCGCCACCCACCGTGAAGGAGGTCGTGATGCCGGGACGGCCCTTGGGGAGGCGCTTGCGGACCGGGCGGTACTCGATGACCTTCTCGGCCTCGGGCTTGGTCTGCTCGGCGGCCTTCTCCTCCTTCTTCTTGGCCGAGAGCGGCTGGCCGACCTTGCAGTTGTCGCGGTAGATCGCCAGAGCCTTCAGGCCCAGCTTCCAACCCTCGAAGTAGATCTCCTCGATCTCCTCGACGGTGGCCGACTCCGGCATGTTGACCGTCTTGGAGATCGCGCCCGAGAGGAAGGGCTGGGCCGCGGCCATCATGCGCACATGGCCCATCGGCGAGATGGAGCGCTCGCCCATCGCGCAGTCGAACACCTCGTAGTGCTCGGGCTTGAGCCCCGGCGCGTCGATGACGTTGCCGTGCTCGGCGATGTGGGCGACGATCGCCTCGACCTGCTCAGGCTGATAGCCGAGCCGCTTCAGCGCCTTCGGGACCGTGTTGTTCACGATCTGCATCGAGCCGCCGCCGACGAGCTTCTTGAACTTGACCAGGGCCAGGTCCGGCTCGACGCCCGTGGTGTCGCAGTCCATCATCAGGCCGATGGTGCCGGTCGGCGCGAGCACCGACGCCTGGGCGTTGCGGTAGCCGTTCTTCTCGCCGAGGCGGATCACGTCCTGCCAGGCCTCGGTGGCCGCGGCCCACACCGGCGTGTCCAGGTCGTCCGTGCGCTTGGCGGCGGCGTTGGCGTCCGAGTGCTGCCTCATGACGCGCTTGTGGGCGTCGGCGTTGCGGGCATAGCCGTCGTACGGGCCGACGACCGCGGCCAGTTCGGCGGAGCGCCGGTAGGACGTGCCGGTCATCAGCGAGGTGATGGCCCCGGCCAGGGCCCGGCCGCCGTCGCTGTCGTAGGCGTGGCCGGTGGCCATCAGCAGAGCGCCGAGGTTGGCGTAGCCGATGCCCAGCTGACGGAAGGCGCGGGTGGTCTCGCCGATCTTCTGGGTCGGGAAGTCCGCGAAACAGATGGAGATGTCCATCGCGGTGATGACGAGCTCGACGACCTTGGCGAAGCGCTCGGCGTCGAAGCGCTGGTGGCCCGCGTCATCGTCGTCGAGGAACTTCATCAGATTGAGCGAGGCCAGGTTGCACGAGGAGTTGTCCAGGTGCATGTACTCGCTGCAGGGGTTGGAGGCGGTGATCCGGCCCGTCTCCGGCGAGGTGTGCCAGTGGTTGATCGTGTCGTCGTACTGAATGCCCGGGTCGGCACAGGCCCAGGCCGCCTCGGCCAACTTGCGGAAAAGCGACTTGGCGTCGACCTCTTCGAGGATCTCGCCGCTCATACGGGCGCGCAGACCGAACTTTGAGCCGGACTCCACGGCCTTCATGAACGTGTCGTTCACCCGGACCGAGTTGTTGGCGTTCTGGTACTGGACGGACGTGATGTCGTCGCCGCCCAGGTCCATGTCGAAGCCCGCGTCGCGCAGGGCGCGGATCTTCTCCTCCTCCTTCACCTTGGTCTCGATGAAGGCCTCGACGTCCGGGTGGTCGACATCGAGAACGACCATCTTGGCGGCCCGGCGGGTAGCGCCGCCCGACTTGATCGTTCCGGCGGAGGCGTCGGCGCCGCGCATGAAGGAGACCGGGCCGGAGGCGTTACCGCCGGAGGAGAGCAGCTCCTTGGAGGAGCGGATGCGGGAGAGGTTCAGGCCGGCGCCGGAGCCACCCTTGAAGATCATCCCCTCTTCCTTGTACCAGTCGAGGATCGACTCCATGGAGTCGTCGACGGAGAGGATGAAGCAGGCGCTGACCTGCTGCGGCTGCTTGGTGCCGACGTTGAACCACACCGGCGAGTTGAAGCTGAAGACCTGGTGCAGCAGGGCGTAGGTGAGCTCGTGATCGAAGATCTCGGCGTCTGCGGGGGAGGCGAAGTAGCCGTTGTCCTCGCCGGCCTGGCGGTAGGTGCGCACCACCCGGTCGATGAGCTGCTTCAGGCTCGACTCGCGCTCCGGAGAACCGACCGCGCCACGGAAGTACTTGCTCGTGACGATGTTGACCGCGTTCACCGACCAGTAGTCGGGGAACTCGACGCCACGCTGTTCGAAGTTGATCGACCCGTCGCGCCAGTTGGTCATGACGACGTCACGGCGCTCCCAGACCACCTCGTCGTACGGATGCACGCCGGGCGTGGTGTGGACGCGCTCGATGCGCAGACCCTTGGCCGCCTTGCTTCCCTTGGAGCGGGAGCCTCGCGCGGGGCCGCTCGTCGTCTCTGTCATTCCGCCTCCCTGTACGGGCGAAAACGCCCTGATGTGCCCTTTTCTTCCCGTGGCACGGTGTATGTCGTTCATCCGGGGACATCCCGCCCCGGCAAGCCTTGACCGCCGCGACTCAGTCGGCGGCGGCGGCGGACGCGGGGACCTCCGCGGCCCCGTCGGCGCCGGGCCCGCGGTCGTTCGCGGGAGGCCGTTGCTGGTTGCGCAGCTCCGTGACCGCGGCCTCGAAGTCTTCGAGGGAGTCGAAGGCGCGGTAGACGGAGGCGAAGCGGAGGTACGCGACCAGGTCGAGCTCCTGGAGCGGGCCGAGTATGGCCAGCCCCACGTCATGAGTGGACAGCTCCGCGCTGCCGGTGGCCCGCACGGCTTCTTCCACCTGCTGGCCGAGCTTGGCGAGGGCGTCCTCGGTGACCGGGCGGCCCTGGCACGCCTTGCGCACCCCGGAGATGACCTTGTCGCGACTGAAGGGCTCGGTGACCCCGCTCCGCTTGATCACCATCAGTGACGCGGTCTCCACGGTCGTGAAGCGGCGCGAGCAGTCGGGGCACTGCCGACGCCTGCGAATCGAACAACCGTCGTCTGTGGTCCGGCTGTCGACGACTCGACTGTCGGGGTGCCTACAGAAGGGGCAGTGCATGACTCCGTACCCTCCTCACCCTCAAGAACGGCGCATGGCTGACATGCTTCGACCGGCCCTCGCGGGCCTTTCGAAGCTGCCACAAGCATAGGCGAAGCGCTCGGCCATAAATGACCGGGGACCACAACCTGTGGGCGGCTGGCATCCATCAAACCACTAGATGTGGTGCTCGGCACTCAACCGCAGCAGCGGCGTGTCCCGATCCGCGAGCAGGCACGAGACTACGCGAAGCCCACCGGTCCCCGCGCCACGGGGGTGAGGGTGTCACACTGGACGCCGCCCAGCCGACCATCGAATCAACCGCCTCATACACCCAATCCTGTGATCACGTCAGCTCATCTGCGAAATTTCACTCGAACGTGTGTTTGGCGCAACCTTTCGAAAGCAACTACCGTTGCCCTACTAGGGAGAACATCTCGAGAGGGGCCGTCGTGACCACCACCACAGAGAGCGCCACCATCACCACCCAGGAGCGCTCCCAGAGCCGACTCGAACACACGCATGCGATGAACCAGGGCCACGCGATGAATGACGCAGTCACGAACCCGGAGGGGCAGAAGCCCACGCGCTCCCTACCCGGCCGGCCTCCAGGGATCCGGGCGGACAGCTCCGGGCTGACCGACCGGCAGCGCCGGGTCATCGAAGTCATTCGCGACTCTGTGCAGCGGCGCGGCTACCCGCCGTCCATGCGTGAGATCGGTCAGGCGGTGGGCCTCTCCAGCACCTCGTCCGTCGCCCATCAGCTCATGGCGCTGGAGCGCAAGGGCTTCCTGCGGCGCGACCCGCACCGGCCCCGGGCGTATGAGGTGCGCGGCTCCGACCAGCCCAGCACCCAGCCCGCCGACACCACCGGCAAGCCCGCCGCCTCGTACGTTCCCCTCGTCGGCCGGATCGCGGCCGGTGGCCCCATCCTCGCCGAGGAGTCGGTCGAGGACGTCTTTCCGCTCCCCCGACAGCTCGTCGGAGATGGTGAGCTCTTCGTCCTGAAAGTGGTCGGCGACTCCATGATCGAGGCCGCCATCTGCGACGGCGACTGGGTGACGGTGCGCCGCCAGCCCGTCGCCGAGAACGGTGACATCGTCGCCGCCATGCTCGACGGAGAGGCCACGGTCAAGCGCTTCAAGCGTGAGGACGGCCATGTGTGGCTGCTCCCGCACAACTCCGCGTACCAGCCGATCCCGGGCGACGAGGCGACCATCCTGGGCAAGGTGGTCGCGGTGCTGCGCCGGGTCTGAGCTCGACGGGTCTGAGCTCGGCAGGTCCAGGCGCGCTGACTCTCCGCGCCCAGCGACCGGGCCCCGGAACCTCTGCGCCGGTTCCGGGGCCCTGCTGTGTCCGCGCTCCCTCAAGACCTGGCTCAGTAGACCGTCGCGGCTAATGTTTGGGATAGGGGTGGCGCAGTTTGATGCGTGCGTCGTGGGTGGTGAAGTGCCAGTTCACCTGACGTTGGTCGGTGTTGGTGGCGT
>NZ_JARAXF010000019.1:0-217143 GCF_033793745.1 Streptomyces sp. ME19-01-6
GGCCCACCCACGCGGGGTCGACCCCGGCGCCGACCGCCGCCACGCGACCGGTCCACTCGTGGCCCAGCCTCATCGGGAAGGCGGAGTGCCCTTGGTGGAGGTAGGCCATCTCGCCGGTGAAGAACTCCACGTCGGTGCCGCACATGCCGAGACGACTGGTTCGCCGGGGGCGGCCACCGGTGCAGGGACCTGCTGCACCCCGTATTCCCCAGGGGCAGTCAGCACGAAGGCGCGCATGGGGCGGGTGCTCGCTGTGGCCCGAGCACGCGCTGACGCTGCGTGCCGAGATACTTGATACCCAGTTCCATCACGTCACCTGGCCGCAGCCACACCGACGGGGTCAAGCTCATACCGACGCCGGGTGGGGTGCCCGTGTTGATCAGGTCGCCGGGTTCCAGGACGAGGAACTGGCTCAGGTAGTGCACGATGAAGTACGGGTCGAAGATCATCGTCTTGGTGTTGCCGGTCTGACGGCGGACACCGTTGACGTCCAGCCACATGCCGAGCGCGAGGACGTCGTCGATCTCGTCGGTGGTGGCCAGCCAGGGTCCGGCAGGGTCGAAGGTGCCTTCCAGCTGTAACGCGGCGGACAGTGGGCCAAGGACGTATTCCTGCGCACGCTCGGGCGGCGGGCGTGAAGGCTGCACACCCCTTGGTCAGTCGCGAAGGACCATCGGCGCCATGTCGGGACACCGCCCGCCCTGTTGCCCGAGCGGTGCCCCGACACGTTCCGGTCAGACGCGGCGGCGGGTGAAGCGCTGGTTGGGGTTGCCGCTGTAGGTGTACTGGGCGATGCGGGCGCCGTCGGCGGTCGAGTACTCCCAGACATCCATCGCCAGGCCGGACTCCCGGTTGACGAGGCTGATCACGCCACCACCGTGATCGACCACGCGCCACTGCTGGCTGGTGGCGCTGGTGTCGGCCTGCTGGACGATATCCGCGCCGGTCGCGGTGCCCGTGGGCTGGAGGAACAGGCCACTGTGCAGTGCCTTGACGCGGACGTGGCCGTCGCCGGAGTCGACGAACTCGAATTGCTGGTTGGGGCGACTGTTGGTGGTCCGCTGGAGGAGTTGTGCGCCGGCGGCGGTGGAGGCCCCGTTGATCTCGGCGGCCTTGCCGCTCTGCTGGGCCAGCAGGGTGTAGAGGCCCGGGCCGCCGGGGGAGTCGCCCAACTGGGCTTCCCACCTGGTGTTGGACCCGGACGCGTCAGCCGGGAGGCGGTCCCGTGCGGCGGTGTCGCCGTACATGGTCCAGCGGGCCCAGTCGACGACGGTCCTCGGGAAGCGCTGGTCGCTCCAGAAGCTGGTGTGGCTGCCGCCGACGAAGGTGAGGAACGCCTTGGGCCAGGTGATCTCCGTGTACGCCTGCCGGGCCGAGGAGTACGACGTGGTCGAGTCCCGGTCGCCGTGCACGAACAGGACCTTGGCGGAGACCGAGCTGGACGGGTTGCCCATGTCCACGCAGGACTGCGGGTTGGCGGAGATGATCCGGCTGTCGGGCCAGGAGGTCAGCAGACCGTGGGTGACCATGCCGCCCAGGGAGTGGCCCGAGACGCCGACGCCGATGCCGGTGTTGATGTGCCCGGCCAGCGGTCCGCTCGCGTTGAGCGCGAGGGTGTTGGTGAGGACCTGCGAGACGTCCTTGGAGGTGTTGCCGTTGTTGACGTCGCTGAAGTTGTGGTTGAAGTGCGGGGCGGGGACGACGAAGCCCGCCGAGGCCAGGGCCCGGATGATGAACAGGGAGTTCTGCGGGCTGCTTCCGTAACCGTGGGTGAAGTTGTAGACGGGGAAGAGCCCGCCTGCGACCGGGGCGTCCGTCACCGGGCTGCCGCCGGCGGTGCCGGTGGCCGGGTAGTAGACGTAGGTGGTGCACGGGCGGCTGCCGCGGGTCCAGTTGTACCGGCGCACGCCGACCGCGAACGGCGTGGTCGGCGCGGTGTCCAGTGGCCCGGCGGCGGCCGGTGCCTGTCCTGCCCCTAGCAGGGACAGGCCCACGCCCGTCGCTCCGGCCGCGCTCATCCTGAGGAAGGTCCGTCGTCGCAAGGTCATGGTGACTCCTTGGGTGCGGGGATGGGTGGAAGGTTTGGCGTTCGGCTGGTCCCGTTACCGGGTGCGTCCCGTCGGCGGCAGAGGCCGACAGGTCGACGGGGCGCGCGGCGCGACAGCGGGTGTGGGTGCTCCTGCCACCCGGGTGGGGCGGCAGGAGCGGCGTGCGGTTGGTCGGGAGCACCGGATGTCGGGGCGAGTGTGGCCGTTCCGGTCGAACACGGCCTGGTTCTCCCAGGGGGCTGCCGCAGTTGTTGCTGTCGGCCACCGAGTGAACGGAGCACTGCTGTGCAGCGGTGATGATGTCGCCGGTGCCGTCGTGGTCTTGGCGGTGCGACGTCGGTGACGCAGGCTATGAGATGGTCACGTCGTGTCGCCGTGTCTGGGCACGACGTCGATGACCGCCGTGACCGGTCCTGTGGCGGTCGTCCCGGTGACTGTCACCTCACCCGGCCTGTCGGTCGCGCCAGGCGGCAACGGCTGCCAGCGGACGGGGACAGTGGTGATCTTGTTGTTGGCGGTGGTGAGCATGCGGATGGAGGAGGGCAGCTGCGGAGCGGCCCTCACCACGGTGCCGGTGTAGACGGTGTCCTGGAGGATGTGCTTGGCGCGGCTGGCGTTGAAGACGTTGACGGACGCGTGCGGCTCCCATGTGTTCGCCAGTCCGGGCACGGCCCGGAACATCGGCTGGTAGCCGGCCGGCTCCCACACCAGTGCCGCTGAACCTCGGTTGTCGACCACGTCGTTGGCGGCCTGGAACACCCTCCGGATCGCGTCCGCCTGCCCCTGAACGGTTCGCGGGTACGGTGAGTTGGGCAACGGCGAGCCGTCGCCGCCCGACGCCGGGTAGGCGGTTTCGGCGATGTCGATTTCGTAGCCGGGGTACGTGGTGGCCATGGTGTTCAGGTTGAGATCCAGCGTCTCGGGCGTACCGTGCCATTCCGGGTAGTACGAGATGGCCAGCACATCAGGGTTCTGGCCCTTTGCCTTCACCCGTGTGAGGAACTGGTGCCAGAACTCCATGGTTTTGTCGAGCTTGTCCTTGTCGACGACCACGTGTATCTCGACCTTGGATGTCGGTGACGCGTCGCGGACGGCTTTGATCCCGGCCGCGGCCAGTGTGGTGAACCGGTCCCACGACTGGTCGTAGAGCTGCTGCTCCACCGGGTCGGTTGACCGCCAGTACTTCCACAGCAGGCCACCGCCGGGCTTGGACTGGTAAACATCGGCCTGGTCGACGAAATACGGCGGATTCGTCGTGCCGATGTGGGCCGCCTCGCTGCCGTACATGAAGCCATTGATGATCTCGTTGCCGACGGCCACCTTCTCCGGCGTGGTGCCCTGCCGGATCAACCGCTTCAGATAGTCGGCGGTGAAGTCGTACACGGTCTGGGACAGGTCCGCGAACTCCAGCTCGGCCCAGGCGCGTGGTTTTGGTTGCTTGCTCGGGTCCGCCCACGAGTCCGCGTAGTGGAAGTCGATCCCCAGGCCCATGCCCCGCTGCTTGATCCACTTGGCTGAGGCCAGTGAGCGCTCCGGGCCCTGGCGCGGTATCGGCGTCGGTTGACCGGTGCTCTCGCTGCGCGGCTCGTTGAATATCCGCAGCCGGCTGTACTCGATGCCACGGTCCTTGGCCACGTCGAGCAGGTGTGGCCCGGCGCCGCGGTTCTCGGCCAGGGGGTCGACCCAGTATTGCCGGTCCTGGACGTCGTCCATCCAGGACAGATCGGCGCCGAGGGTAAGGTCGTCGCGCAGGTAGTTGAAGACCTGGAGCTCGCTGACACCTGCCCGGGGCCGGCCCGGCCCACCTGTGAAGGTCAGCCGGACGAAGCGTGTTGCCGGCCGGGTGAACAGGTGCACTTCCCCTCGCGACACGGTTCGGTTGTGGGACCTGTCGGCGATGGTCTTCCACCGGCGACCGTCGGATGAGGCCTCGACGACGTACCGGTGGGCCACGCCACGGTCCGGGAAGAGCACCTTGACCTTGCGCAGGTTGTCGTAAGTTCCACCGAGGTCGACGGTGAGCCACTGACGGGCGCCGGCACGACTGGGTTGCCAGGACGTCGTCGGGTCGCCGTCGATGGCCAGACGGGCGTTCGACGAGCCGGCGGCGGCCGTCGCCGCGGCCCAGGGCTTGGCAGCGATATTGCTTTCGATCGGCTTGATGTCCGCGGTTCCGAAGGTCGCGTGGGCCGGGGTGGGCACCATGAGTAGATTCGCGGACACCATGGTGACCAACGTCGTCGTGACCGCGATGGCGCGGGGCAGACGCTTGCTGCTCATGTCCTTCTCCTGACGAGGTGATGTACGTGCGGCATGGGCTGTTCCGTACGCTCCGCCGGCCGAGAAGACGGCGGAGCACGGGAATGTCAGCCGGCCGCGGCTCCGACGTCGAGGTAGTCGACGTTGGGCAGTCCGGTTGCCGTGGTCGGATCCAGCCGGATGGTGTTGCTGCCGGCGTTCAACGGGACCGTCACGGTCTTGGTCGTCCACGTCGTCCACGCACCGGTGGACTCGAACGAAAGCGCCCCTGTCGTGGCTCCGTTGATGACGAGGTTCGCGGGCCTCGCACCGGTGGTGGCGCCATTGGCGAACCGGATCCCCAGCGTCGCCGTACGGGCGGTCTCGGAGTTCACGGTGAACTCCGCGAAGGCCCCGACAGCGGGGTCGCCGTTGCAGAACCCGCTGCCGGAATAGCCGGCTTGATTGGAGTCGATCGTGCCCCGGCACTGCGCCGGAGCGGTCTCTGCCTCGTAACGCCCCGGAGGTGCTGGTGTGCCGGCCGAGGTCTTGACGAGTGAGAGTTGGTCGACGGTGACGCCGCCCGAACCCGACGCCCGCACGGTGACGGTGGCGGCCCCGCCGGGCAGTTCGAAGCCGATGAGCTCGCGTTTGGCCCAGCCGCTCGACGACGGGATGCCGAGGGTGCGTTGGCTGCCGTTGGCGCCGGTGATCACGACCTGTCCGGCGCTACCCCGAGCGTGCAGGGACAGGGTGTAGGTGCCTGCGGGCACCGACTCGATCCGCTGCTCGACGCCGCCGCTGTTGCTCACCTGGAGGGCGAAGCGAGACCCGTTCACACCACCGTTGACGTTGGTCACCGAACCGCTGAGGTTCCGCCATCCCCGAACACTGGAGACGATGATGCGGTCGGCCTGGATGTCGGGGTTGAGGATGTAGTTGTTCGCCGGCCCGACACGCCACTCTCCGGTCGTGGCGTTGAACTGCCACTGGCTCACCGAGTGGAACTGTGGCCTCGCGCCGGTCTTGGTCACCGGCATCCATTGGTTGTACCCGATGCCGTTCCAGGCGAAGTCGGCCCAGCGGTCGCCGGCGAAGATCACCGTGTTCTGCTTGGTGCCCTTGACCGTCACGAAGAACCCGGTCTGGGTCACGTGGCTGTAGTCCATCTCTGTGCCGGCAAGTGTGTACTCGCTGGTGTAGGCACCCTGGATGTTGCTGCTGGTCGACTCCAGGACGTGCGCGACCGAACTGTTCCAGCCGTGCAGGTCCGACGCCGCGTGATAGTACTTGCCGTCGAGTTTGAACATGGCGTTGCCCTCGCGGCCGGAGGAGTTCTGGCCGATCTGCACGCCGGGCTCCGCCCGCAGCGAGTCGGACTCCCTGAGCTTGCTGACGAAGGCGCGACCGCGGCCTTCCCGGTTGGAGAAGATCAGGTAGTCCTTGCCGTTGTCGTCGGTGAAGACGGTCTGATCTCCGGTGCCGGTCGTGGGCGAGTTGGTGATCTGGGTCTGGAAGTAGCCGTAGTTGAAGGTGTCGGTGGGTGAGTCACCCTGGAGGAACAGGACCCCGTGCCCGCCTCCGACGTAGGCCTGGGTGGCGAGCACGTACTTGCCGGTGTTCTCGTTGTACGAGACCCCGAGGCGCCCGACCCACCCTGCCTGACCGAGGGTGGCGCCGTTGTTGATCGCGGTCGAGCGCGTCGCGACGTTGTTCTCGAACTTCCAGTTCACCAGGTCCTTGGACGAGTACACGGGGATCGAGACGAAGCTGACGTTCCCGTCGTACTTCCTCGTCGGATTGGCCCGGTAGAGCTCGGCGCCGGTGTAGTGCACGCCGTACCAGTAGTAGGTGTCACCGAACTTGAAGACCCCACCGCCCTGCGAATAAATGGGGTTGCCGCTGGTGTCGTTCCAGAAGGTGTCGTTCGTGATGGTCTGGAACGTGCCCTCGTCAGCGGCCTTCAGATCGGCGGCGGCGGTCATCAGCGCCGTCTTCGCGTCGGCGACGTCCGACGTGGTGGCCGAAGTGTCGCCGGCGACCTCGGCCGCGGCGGTCAACGCCTTGGCAAAGGGCTTCCAGGAGTCAGCCGTGTACTTCGTCGGAGTGCGCGTCTGGTAGTCGGATACCAGGTACTTGAGGCCGCGATCTGCCACCGGTCCAGCAGCCGCCCCCTGGTCTTGGAGCTCCGTTGCCTGTCTCTGCGTTGCGGGTGTCTCCGCCGCGGCGGTGCTCGCCGAGAGCGGCGCCGCTAACACTAAGGACAACAGGGTGGCGGCGGCCAACTTCCAGTACTTGGAGACGACACGCGATCTTTGCCTCAAGAGGTCACCTTCCGTCATTCTCAAAGGCGCCGAGATCCGGCGCACTTCCGCTGAAGGGCAGTCCCACGTCGGTGCCCTTGTCGATCAGGGCACTGTTCGCCGCGAGACGGAGGTGGGGCAGCACGGGCAGGGCCCCGTCGGTCTGGCGGGGCGCGTCCCAGCCGGACGTCGACACACTGTGGAACTGGGAGTCCGACAGGGGGACGCCGAGGTTCCAGGAGTTGTACGCGGCGTTCGTGCCGCTCATGTTCGATGTCGCCGTTCCGGTGTAGGCGATGTTGTTGCGCAGGTTGCCCCGGCCCACGGCGGCGCCGCGCGCGTCGATTCCCAGCATGTTGAAGTTGGGGTGGTTTCCGTAGCCGGTGTTGTTGAAGAAGTCGTTGGCCACCGGGTGGTGGTTGGCGTAGAAGCCGGCCGCCTTGTTGAGGAAAGCCACCGAGGAGCGGACGGTGTGCTTCGGCGCGTTGGCCTGGTAGTCGCCCCCGTAGCCGCCGGACTTGAAGCCGGCTCCGTTGCCGGAGGGCGTCGTCGTCCCTGGCACGTACCCGTTGCGCCAGGCCCACGAGTTCTCGATGATCACGGGAGAGTAGGTGGAGATGAGATCGAACCCGTCATCGGCGTTCCACCACGATCGGCAACCCCGGAACACGTTCGCGGGGCGGCCGGCCGGCGTGTAGTGCGAACCGAACCCGTCGGCATTCTCGCCGGGCCCGTCGTTGCTGTGCAGGTCGTAGTTGTCATGCGCGTCCGAGTTGAGGACGAGGTTGCCGGACCCGCCGCTGATGAACAGGCCGGTACCCATGTGGTGGTGGGTGTTGATCTGCTCGAAGACGTCGTTGCTGCCGGAAACCCAGATCCCCCAGGCCTCGGCGTTGCGGTTGTTGTTCTGGGGAACGCCCTTGACTTCCAGTCCTTTGAGGTGGATCCAGCTGCCGGTGACGTTGAAGCCCTTGATGCGGCAGTTGTCCGTCATCCGTGAGAAGTCGAATACCGGTTTCTCGCCCGGTTGGGCCCAGTACCGGATCGGGTTGCCCAAGCTGCCGCTCTTGTTGAGGGTGATCGCGTCGACCTTGGCGGTCGGGCTCGAACAGGCGCTGTTCGCAAGGGCGTAGGCGTAGGTGCCGCCCCGGAAGTAGACCGTGTCGCCCGCCTTGGCGACGGCCTGTGCACGGGCGATCGATGCCCACGGAGCGGCCTGCGTACCTGCTGCTCCGTCGTTCCCGTTCGGGGCGACGTAGTACGTGCTTCCGGCCGCCGCGGCGCTCGCGGAGGCCGAGCCGGGGGTCATGGCGACGGAACTCGCCGTGACCACCGAGAGCAGGAGGGCAGGGGTGCCGAACCTCGCAGTTCTCACAGCGTCATCTCCCGAGTCAGGTGATTTCCCGTGCGGCGGTAGGGCTCGTGCCGGCCTGAAGTACTCAGCGCAGGCGAAAGCTGCTTTTCGAAGGGCGGGACCACGCGCGTGTCTCTTCAGAACTTCATGGCGCCGGCGGCCAGGTTGGCGATGAAGTGGCGCGAGCCGATCAGGAAGACCCCGATCAGTGGGATGACTGACATGAGCGCTCCGGCGATGACCATCGACTGGTCGGTGGTGCAGACGCCGTTCATCGGCGACAGAGACGAACTGCGCGAGGCATCCGAACTGGCCTACCGGATCGGCAGGGACGGCCTGTCGGCCGGCGCCCCGGAGGGCTCCCCCGACTTGTACGGAGTGATCACCAGCGGCCGCCAGCAGGTCGGCGCGGTGCGGTGGGGCCTCGCCTTCCCGGAGTCGGCCGTGCCGAAGACTGAGGGCACGTGACAGGTGGCCGACCAGCCGGCGGCTCCGGCAACGTACCGGCCGCCCCGGGTCATGAACTTGGTGCCCAGCCGACCCCGCCGGATGCTCCAGACGTGGCGGATGTTGAGGCAGACCACCGCGCGCTCCTGGGACTTCCGCAGTTCCTTGCCCAGGGCGATGAAGCCGTCCCAGTCCGGGGCCCGGGCGGCGAGCTCCTTCGGGTCGGTGGTGATCCCGGCTTCCTGAAGCAGGTCGGCGCGGTAGAACAGCCCGGTGGGGCCGGTGTCCATGGGGAACGCGATCATCCGGCCCTCGGGCGTGACGCACTCGTTTGACTTCCAGTCCAGGCACCGGCTCTTCAGCTCGGCCGCGCCGGAGTAGTTGAGGTTGACGAACACGTCCTGGTTGGGGAAGTAGGTGGCCACGTCGGAGTTGATTGCGATGATGTCCGGCACCAGGGACTTGCCGGCGAGCGCGGTACGCACCTTGGTGTTGACATGGCCGCCGACGTCGGTGCGGCTGAGTCTGGCGGCCGCTCCGGCGCCCAGCGCCAGCAACCGTCTTCGTGACACTGCCATGGACGCGTGCACCACCTTCCGGGCGAGCGGCCCACCCCCTGATCTCTCGGGCGGTGGCGGAACAGACATCGCGAACGTTGGTCTGGTTGGGCGCCGAGGGCGCCAACTCGCACGCCGGTCCGGAGCCACCGCAACTGTCGAGCCGACCAGCCGTGACTCACCCATGGAGAGGCCTCCTGTCACCACTGATGCGGGGATTGCCTCGCCGGTCGTACCCTCGCCCCGGCCTCCGCCTTCGTCGCACGCCGCGGCCCGGTCGGAGCCAAGCCGCTTCTGCACGCCACCGAAAGGTAGGGACGACTGCGACGTCGGTCTGCGGCACCGCCGTCATTGAGGCCACCCGCGAACCGAGCGGCCCCGGTTCGTGCCCACCGCCGCGTGCTACGTGAGATACGCGGCGAGCGGGAGGTTCTGGCGGCGCACGTCACCGGCGACGAGCCCTGCGACCCGCTGGGCACCGTAGGTGTCGAAGTGGGTGTGGTCGTTGCAGAAGAAGGTGCCCAGGGGACCGCTGCCTCCGTAGTCGCCGTTGTTCGGGCAGAAGCGCAGACTGTTGTAGAGCGAGACACTCAGCGTCTGCAGGTCGATGACCGGCGCCCTGGTGGCGGATCCGGCGGCGAAGGTCTCGCCCACGAAGCCGCGGTTCTTGGTCGCTGTGCCGCCGGAGCAGGTGATGGCGGCCACCGGGGTGAGCAGCACCGGGTGCGCGCCCCGGGCCAGGGCGGCCTGCGCCATCATGGTCATCAGCTGTTGGTACCGGGCCGGGCCGACGTGCCGGGGGCACGTCGAGGAGGAGTCGTTGATGCCGAACTGGATGAACAGGTAGTCACCGGCCTTCATTCCGGTGCTCGAGTTCAGCATCGCCTGCCAGCGGGACGAGTACGTATTCGACGTGAGGCGGCACTCGCCGTCCGAGCCCTTGGTGCTGCTCACGTTCCCCTCGTACAGCCAGGTCTGGATGGAGCGGCCTCCCACGGCCTGGTTCTTGACGGTCACGTCGCTGGTGAACAGGGCGTCGAACTGGCTGCCCCAGCCGACCGGACAACGGCCGGAACTCGGGTTGGCCATGGTGGAGTCGCCGGCCAGCCACACGGTGACCGGCGCGGCGACCGCCCGTGCGGCCGGGGCCTGGGCCTGGGCGTGGGAGGCGCTGGTGCAGTTCGTGGCGACGCGGTCCGCCGCGGATGCGGCGCTGACACCGAGGCTCGACAAGGTGATCACGAGCGCGGTCGTGATGAGAATCCGTAAGTTCCTCAACGGGTCCCTCCTTGGGACTGGCGCCGGGCGTCGGTCAGCGCAGGTACGCGGCCAGGGGCAGGCGCTGCTCGCGGATGCTCTGGAGCACCAGCCCGCCCATCTGGCTCGCGCCGTACTGCGAGAAATGGGTGTTGTCCGTGACACCATCGACGGATGAGCGCAGGAAGAGCTGTGCGGAGGCGGAAGGGCCGAGGGACTCGACGAGCGCCTTGCTCTTGGCGGTCAGGTCGATCACCGGAACCCTCTGGGCCGTCCCGACCGAGCGCATCTCGGCGGGCAGGTTCACGCCGACGCCGTTGACGTGCAGGGCCGTTGACGTGAGCCGGCTGCCGTCGAACAGCCGGCGGACCGGCGGCGTCACCAGAACGGGGACGCCGCCCTTCGCACGGACCTGCGTGATCATGGAGGTGAGGTTGCTCCGGAAGGCTGACGCGCTGGTCTGCTTGTCGTTGTGGCCGAACTGGATGAAGACCGCGTCGTTTGCCTTGACCTTCGGCAGCAGCGCCGGGAAGAGCGCCGAGTTCCTCAGGAAGCTGCCCGAACTCTCTCCCGAGTCCGCATAGTTGGCGACAGACGCTCCGGAACCCACCGCCGGCGTGATCATCTGGCCCCATCCGGTGTACGGGGCAGCCGGCTGGTCGCACACGGTCGAGTCACCGGCCAGGTAGGCGACCAGCGGCTGGGCCGCCGGTTTCACGGAGACGGCCGACACCTGCGGGTTGGTCCCCGCGAACCGGATGTCCAGACCGGGGTTTCCGGTGCCGCCCTGGCCAGTCGGCTGCCCTTCCGGCTGCCGTACGTTGACCGTGAACGAGTACGTGGCGGCGGCACCGGCCGCCGTCTTCGTCGCCGGAAGCATCAGGCGCCGGGCCTCCACCCACACGTCGGTCTCGGCGGCAGTGGCACCACCGACGGAGACCGTCACGTCGTAGTTGCCGGGTGAGACCGCGTAGTGACACTTGATCGGCGCAGTGCCGGAACAACCGGCCGGCAGTGCCCGCGTGGCGGCATCGGCATGCGCCGCACCGGTGCCGACCAGCGTCGCAAGGGTCAGCAGACCCACTGCTCCCAGCCTGACCCCGTGCCCTTCTAGGCTCAATGTTATGCCCATTACAATCACCATCCCAGTCCTTGGCCGGAGAGTTGCCCGGGTTGAGGTCCATGGCCCGTCGCTCAGGCCTGGGTGAAGCCGTTCATGATCGCCGTGGGCCGCTTGGTGGAGGAGTCCCAGGCGCCCATGTTGTAGCCGGTGAACGGGGACATACATTCCGGTTCCCAGTAGAAGAGGCCCTGCCCTCCGTTGGCCTTCAGCGCCTTGATGTAGGCGACCAGTGAGGCCTGGGTGGAGGAGGCCCGGTCCACCCGACCGCCGAACTCGCTCTGCAGGAACGGTTTGCCGTAGGCGTCGGAGATCCTCTTCATGTTCGCGACGATGCCGGGGGCGAGGTCGGCGCTGCCGTAGGAGGAGAACACCGACATGTCCCACTTGCCGCCGTTCGCGGCGAAGCGGCTGAAGAACGTCGTCATGACGTCGTACTTCTGCGGCTGGGCCAGGTGGATGCACACCGTCGAGTTCGGTGACACCGCCTTCACCTGCGTGTACGCCGCGTTGAGCAGCCCGGTCATCTGGGCCGGGCTGGAGACGCTGCCGACGGGGCGGCAGATCCCGCTGTTGATCTCGTTGCCGATCTGCACCCAGGTGGGGAGCACGTCGTTGTTCCTCATGACCGTCATGGTCTGGTTCACGTACGTGCTCAGCGCGGTGCGCATCTGGCTGTAGCTCATGTTCCGCCAGGCCGCGGGCGGGTTCTGCACGCCGACGGAGTTCCAGGTGTCGCCGAACATGTAGTCGAGCATGATCGACATCCCGGCGGCCTTGACCCGCTTGGCGAAGGCGGCCACCTCGTTGATGCTGCAATGCCCGTCGGTCGCACTGCTGGACGGATTGACGAACGTGCGCAGCCGGACGGCGGTGATGCCGTACCCCTTGAGGATGGTCAGCAGGTCCTCGGTCTGCCCGCCGGCGTTCTTCCAGGAGTAGCCGCGCGCCTCCATCTGAGGTGCCCAGCTGATGTCGACGCCCTTGACGAAGCTCGCCGCGGCCTCGGCAGGCGTCTCGAGTTCGGCGAGCGCGGCGGCGGTGGCGAGCGCCCCGGCGGTGGCGGTGGTGGCCTTGAGCAGGGTTCGCCGGCTGATGCGCCCGGCAGCTGGTGTGGGGGGTTGCAGGGACATGGTCGGTCCTTCCTTCCGTTGGCCGCGAGTGGGCCGTCGCGGTCGGCGGAGAGGGGGCGGTGAGAAGGAGATGGGGGGAGCAGGGCGAATGGGTGGAGCAACTGACCCTCGGACTCGTGGAGTCAACTACGGCAGGAGTGCTGATGAGTGGCGGGTGTCGAAGGGGGCGGCCTGGGCGTGCCAGGGACGCTCCTACCGGTCGGATCTGTGAGCGATCACAGGCGTGTTGCGAACGGAAGTGCGCAATCGCGTCACAACGAACTTGAGGTGCAGCACGCAGCTTCTCGATCGGACACGAAGCTGTCAACCATTGCTCGCCAATCCAGGGAAGGCGCAGTGCGATCCTGTGGACGGGGACTCGCCGCGCCTCGGCCGTGAGCTGTCTGAAACGGCGGGAGTCTGCCCAGTTCAAGTGCCCTTTTAGCAGGAGTGCAGCGACGGGGACGAGGTCGCGCACGGGACATCTCGCTGGCTCGCATCCGAACACGCTCGAACAAAAAAGGCCAACAGAATGCTTGACGGGCTATCAGTGAATTTCTACCCTCGCAGCGAATGGGAGCGTTCCCACATGTGTGGTCAGACCGCCGTCTCCGCGATCTTCATGCCACCCCCACATTGGAGGTCATAGTGACCGACCCGCACCGGCATCCGCGCACCGCAGCACGCCCATCGCGATTTCAACGCCGGTCAGGCAACCGGCTGTTCGGCGGTTTGACGGCCGCCACCGCACTGGCCCTCTCCGCACTCACCGGACTGCCGCAGACCGCGCACGCCGCGACCGCGCGGCAGGTGGAACGCCTGGATCGGGGCCTGACCAGCGTCCACACCGGCAGCGGGAACCTGGTGTCGTGGCGGTGGCTGGCCACTGACCCGAACGATGTGGCCTTCAACGTCTACCGTGGCGGCACCAGGCTCAATTCCTCGCCCCTGACCACCTCGACGAACTACTTGGACGCCAGTGCCCCGGACTCGGCCGACTACACGGTGCGCGCGGTGGTGAACGGCATCGAGCAGGCGCCGTCCGAGCACGCGCTCCAGTTCCGCAACGGGTACAAGGACGTGCCGATCTCCCCGCCGCCCGGGGGCACTTCACCGGGCAACTCGCCGTACACCTACGAGGCCAACGACGCCTCCGTCGGGGACCTCGACGGCGACGGCGCCCTGGACATCGTTCTGAAGTGGCAGCCGACGAACGCCAAGGACAACTCCCAGTCCGGCTACACGGGCAACACGATCGTCGACGGCATCAAGCTCGACGGCACTCGCCTGTGGCGTATCGACCTGGGCCGCAACATCCGCTCCGGCGCGCACTACACACAGTTCCAGGTGTACGACTACGACGGTGACGGCAAGGCCGAGGTCGCCATGAAGACCGCCGACGGCACGAAGGACGGAACCGGCGCGGTCATAGGCAGTTCCGCGGCCGATCACCGCAACTCCTCTGGCTACGTGCTGTCCGGCCCCGAGTACCTGACGATGTTCAACGGGCAGACAGGCAGGGCGATGCAGTCGGTCGACTACGTCCCAGCCCGAGGCACGGTGTCGTCCTGGGGGGACTCCTACGGCAACCGCGTGGACCGGTTCCTGGCGGGCACGGCCTACCTGGACGGCTCCCGCCCCTCGGTGATCATGGCTCGTGGCTACTACACCCGCGCGGTGATCGCGGCCTGGGACTGGCGGAACGGACAGTTCACCCGCCGGTGGACCTTCGACTCCAACGCCAACAGCGGCTACGCCGGCCAGGGCAACCACCAGTTGTCGGTCGCGGACGTGGACGGGGACGGCAAGGACGAGATCGTCTACGGCGCGATGGCCGTCGACGACAACGGCAACGGCCTGTGGACGACGCGGAACGGCCACGGGGACGCGATGCACGTGGGCGACCTCGACCCGTCCCGGCCAGGTCTGGAGGAGTTCAAGGTCGACGAGGACAGCTCCAAGCCGTCCTCCTGGATGGCGGACGCGAGGACCGGCCAGATCCTCTGGTCCACCCCGGCCGGCGGTGACAACGGCCGGGGCGTGTCCGGTGACATCTGGTCCGGCAGCGCGGGCGCCGAGTCGTGGTCGTCGCTCGTGAGCGGCGTCCGCAACCCCAAGGGCGCTGTGGTCGCCACTCGTAAGCCCGGGTCGAGCAACTTCCTGGCGTGGTGGGACGGCGACACGACGCGCGAACTCCTCGACGGCACCCACATCGACAAGTACGGCACCTCCGGCGACACCCGCCTGCTCACCGGCTCCGGGGTCCACTCCAACAACGGCACCAAGTCGACGCCGTCCTTGTCCGGCGACATCCTTGGCGACTGGCGCGAGGAGGTCATCTGGCCGACGTCCAACAACACGGCCCTGCGGATCTACTCCACGCCGTACCAGACCCCTACGCGGATCACGACCCTCCTTCACGACCCCCAGTACCGCGCGGCCCTGGCCTGGCAGAACACCGCCTACAACCAGCCCCCGCACCCCAGCTTCTTCATCGGCGGCAACATGCCCACGCCACCCCGCCCCACCGTCGCGCCGCCGAACAGCCTCTGAGCTGCACAGCCGTCTTCCCTGATGCTTGAGCGAGTTCAAGCATCAGGGAAGGGGTGTTCGTCGAACGAGTGGAACCTGGCATGGGTAACGGAGCACTGGCAGTGGCGCACGCGGCACGCTGATGGTGTTCTGGGGGTACAGCACCTGTCGGAGGCGGCGGTCGCACGGACCGGGCTGAAGTCCGGGTACCCGTGCCGCCTTCTTCTGGCCTCATGGTGCTTGCCGCCGAGCCCGTCAGCGGAGCCCTGCCGCGTACCAATTCCGCCGAGATCATCGCCCACCGCAACACAGGCGCCGGTCTGCCCTTGTCTCGCGTCCCCGACCCGATCCACGGCTCCGTCCCGGTGGCCGCGAAGCCGCCGCTCGCTCGCTGACAAGCCACGAGAATCGAAAGGCGCTGAGGACGCTCACGAGGAGCGGGGCGGCGCGGAGCGTAGTCACCCAGGCCGTAAACACGTCTCAGTCCTACGGCTCTCTCTCAACTGGCCGGCATCCGCAAGACTTCCTCCGACCGGGAGCCCGGTTCTGCGTGATAGGGGTTCAGCCGCATGAGGGCGCACCCGGGCAGCGGCAGCGTCAGGGGCTCGTGTACGAGGTCGAACTCGCCCACCAGCGGGTGCCGCATGCCCACGACTTCACCGACCGTCCCGCGCAGCTCACCTCATGCCGTGCCCACAACCGCCGAAACTCCGCGTGCTTCAGCGACAACGCGCGAATCAGCGAGGAGAGTTGCACATCGTCGGGGCTCTTGCCGACATTCATCCGCAGAACGCCGACGACTGTCGCAGCCATGCGGGCCGGTTCGGCGAACCGATCGCACGCTTCCGGCGAGAGGAAGATCTACCGGGCCACGTTCCGCTCCCCGGGCGGCAGTCGGGCACAGTCCCCGAAGACAATGGTGGCGAGCCGGTTCCATCCGAGGATGTCCCGGCGCCGGCTGACGAAGAAGGCGGGCACGCCAAGCGTGCCGCGGAGGTGCTGGGCCGTGGGCTGAAGTAGCTGCGGCAGGGGCGCCAACCGCGGTGTGCGGTTCCGGTCGGGCTGGGCCGGCCGGATCAGATGGTCCCGCTCCTCCTCGGCCAGGCGCACTGCCGTCGCTACATGTGAAGACATCGCTGTCCTCCGTTTGCCAAACGTGCTCCCAGGCGCGGAGCAGCGTAGCTTCTCCGGCTGGTAGGCGCGCAGTTGAAGAGGTCGCACACCGTGTGGCATCGCCACCCGGCCCAACTGCGCGCCCACGAGGATGCAGAGGTATGTACCCGTCGCCGAGACTCGGGTCCTGCTACGTGCCGGCCGGAAGGGCGGAGCCGGCAACGCTGCCGTCGACGCCGCTCATGATGCCGTTGATGATGCCTTGCTGGGTCACCGTGAGGGAGCGCCGGTCGAACAGCCCGAACCCGTACCGGCCGGTTGCACCGTTGTCCCAGTAGACGCTGGCCGCCCCGTATTTCTTGGCGGTGGCCGCGACGGCCCGTGCGAAGTCCGCGCGATACCTGTTGTTCGATGAATCGAACGATGACTTGTCGATCGCGCCGTATTCGCCGACGACCACCGGATACCCCTTCGTGACGAACACGTCGTGCATCGTCTTGAGCTGGGCGTCCAGGTAGTCTTCCTGTCCCCAGGTCGACTTCCTCGATGGATTGGTCGCTGCTCGTCCCCACTGCGTGATGGTGCCGTTTTCCTCTCCGGCGAAGTCCCACGGAGCGTAGTGGTGGACGGAGATCATGATCCGCCGTTCATTGGCGGGAATGGAGGGGGAGCGATACTGGTCGGACGGAAGCTTGAAGCCGTAATTCCCCGCGGTGTAGTCGATGTTCGTGTTCCAGCCGGCCACGAGCAGCCACCTCGAACTGTTGTTTCCGCCCGTTTTCCGTACGGTGTCCACGAAGGTCTGGTTGTAACTGTTGATGTTCGAGTAGCACGGTTGGGTCGGACGGCCGTACTGCCCGTCGAATTCCTCGTTCATGGACTCAAGGATCAGGCGCTGGTCGTAGTTCTTGAACCTGTTCGCGATCTGCTGCCAGGCTTTCTCGTACTTGGCCTTGATCGTCGTTTGGGAGGACGAATCGCAGATCAACCAGGAGCCGCTCACGTTCTTGTAGCCGTCGCCGTGCATGTTGATCACCACATGCAGGCCCCTGTTGTAGGCGTAGTTGACGACCTCCTGGACTCTGTTCAGCCAGGTGGCGTTGATTGTGTAATTCGGGCCGGGCCCTATGTATCCCAGGTAGGAGACAGGGATCCGGATCGTCTTGAACCCTGCCGCTCTCACCTTGTCGATGAGAGCCTGCGTCACGGTCGGCTGGCCCCATGCCGTTTCGCTGGGGTATCCGTTGGTGGTGGCTTCGAGTTGGTTCCCCAGATTCCATCCCGCGCCCATGTCGGCCACGATCTGCGAAGCGCTCGACTGTGCCACGGTATCGGCCGACGCCTGATGCGCCGTGCCGTACACAGATGCGGCAACCGCCAACAGGACGGCAATGAGAATGACTCTGACCTTCCCTGCTAGTGAAGCCATGGGCTTTCCTCTCTTGGAGTCTTGAGGGTGTCGAACCCCCAAGTGGACCTTTCCGCCCGAGCTCGAGCGGACGGAGCCGCCCGGCTGTTCGGGGGGTGTGATCTCTGAGGCACGGGCCTGGAAACGTACACAGGGGTGGGCGCTGCGGCTGACTCGCAGGCGTCCGGAAGTGGTCGGAGCAGCGAAGCGCTCGTGCTGTGACGAGGGCCGGGCGTCCCGTTGGTGCGCAGCCGTGGGCGGTCACGCATCCTGGACGGCCCGGGTGCGCCGCGGTCACGGCCAATGCGCGCGTCCGAGGCGGCGCGTGGCCACTCCTCAGCTCAGGGCGGATTCCCAGGTGGTCGTGCTGGAGGTGGCGTCGGAGCGAAGGCGGCCGCGGGCCGCGGTGTCGCCGTACAGACTCCACCGCATCCAGTCCACGAATGTGTTGACGGTGCGGGAGTCGCCGAAGTAGTTGCTGTGGCCTGCGCCGCGGAAAGTGAGGAACGCCTTGGCGGCGGGCAGTTCCCGGTACGCCTGACGGGCGGAGGAGATCGGGCACGTTCCGTCCCGGTCGCCGTGCGTGAACAGGACCTTGGCGCGGACCGACGGGCTCGGGTTGCCCATGTCCACACACGACATGGGGATCGCGGCGGTGATCCGCGCGTCCGGCCAGGCCGTGAGCAGGCCGTGGGTGGTCATGCCGCCCATCGAGTGGCCGGAGACGCCGACTCCGACCGCTGTGTTGAGGTGGCCGGCCAGCGGGTCTCCGGCCGTGTTCAGGGCGAGGGTCCGGGTGATGACCTCGGAAACGTCCTTGGACTGGTTGCCGTTGTAGACGTCCTGGCCACTGAGGTTGGCGAAGTGGGGGGCGGGGACCACGAAGCCGGCCTCGGCCAGGGGGCGGATGATCGCCAGGGAATTCTGCGGGCTGCTGCTGAAGCCGTGCATGAACTCGCAGACCGGGAAGACGCCTTGGGCGACGGGCGCGTTGGTGACCGGGGCGCCACCGGGGGCTCCGGTGGCGGGGTAGTAGACGTAGGTGGTCCACCGGCGGCTGCCGCGGCTCCAGGCATACGGGCGCACGCCGACCGCGAACCGCTGGGTCGGAGCTCCGGCCCTCGCGCCGGCACCTGCTTGCCCTGTACCGAGCAGGGACAGACCTACGCCCGCGGCTCCGGCTGCGCTCAGGGTCAGGAAACTACGCCGTTGCATGGTCATGAAGACTCCTGGTGTGGGGGGTGCGGAGCGCTGCTCGGTCAGGTGCCGGGAAGAGGCATCGGTGATGCCGGGGCGGTCGCACTGACCGAGGTGGTGGGGTCGTAGCCGTGGGGGTGGTCAGGTGGGCGTATCACGCACGGTGGAGGACGTTCCGGTCCTGCCTGTGGCAGCGACCGTGGCCGTGATGGATGTGGCGTTGCCTTGCGGGCAGAGACACGGCGACGGCGAGCCGGTGACCACCTGCCGCCCCCTGCGGAAGCGTGACACAGGAGGCCTCTCCTTCCACTTGTCGTGTGCCGCGCCTCTGGGAGCGTTCCCACATCGGGGTTGCAACAGTCAGAGTCCCGATCGGGTACCGGTCTGTCAATCATTGGCGCCCAACTCTGTTGTCTTCGACGCGCATTCGACAGATCGAGGGGCGGGCGGCGCGGTGTGGCGTCTCCGCACACCGCCCGGTCACGCTCGCGACGGCCTTGTCAGCCGTGACCGATACCCGCACTCATGCCGGCGATCGTATGGGCCCTGACGTCGAGGTGAGGTCCCTCCGCGAATCGGGTCACCACGGCGCGGACATGGTCCTGGGCGGGCTGGAGCAGCCCGTCGTACACCGCGACGCAGACTTCCCGCGCCCGTGACCGGGGCCAGTCGGATGGCAGCAGCCCGATGGGGAGCAACGGGTCCAGGATGGGGAAGTGCCGGTAGGCGTGCATGACCTCGGTCCGGGCGCGCACCGCGTCGGCACCGGTGACGCCGTCGGCGCTGATGTGCGGAAGCAAGCCGCTCCAACGACTGATGAACGCGTGGTAGTGCTCGGCGATGCCGGTCAGGTCCCACGCTTCGACCGGGTTGCGGTCGACCTCCGTGTCCAGTTCCTCCTGCCGCGCGCGGAACACGGTCACTGCTCCCCGCGCCAGGTCGGCCACCTCGATCCGCCCCTTGGGGGTCAGGGGGTGCGGCGACACCCAGAGCGCGTCGTACAGCGGCGCGAACCCGCGCCAACGCAGCGCGGTGCGCAACGCCCGCCGCCGCGTGCTCTCCTGTTCCGGAACGGAGAAGGCGATCAGTGTCCACCGTCCGTCCCACGAGTCGGGCTGAGTGGTGAAGGTGGCGATCGAGCTGGCGCCGCTCCACAGATCGACGGCGGCCTGAGACGTCAGCCGGTAGGAGCTGTAACGCCCTTGCCGGCTGCCCTCCAGCACCCCACGGCGCATCAGCCTGCTGATCGTCGTACGGGCGGCGCCGGCGGTCACGTGGAACTCGCCGAGCAGCGCCACGATCGCCGCGGACGGCAACCAGGACCGGACGGGGAACGTGTAGTCGGCGATCAAGGTCACCGCGAGGCCCTGTGGCGAGACAGTGCTCTGCCAGCCGGGCGACCGCATGGGGCCAGCGGCGCCGTCACCCTCGTCGGAGAAGATCTCCTCGAGGTGGGACAGGTTCGGCAAGGTCGGCTCCGACGCGATGGACAGGATCGGCACCACTTTAACGGTTGGGAAATCGTCGGGTGGAGCTCCGCCGGGATCGGCCCGCCCGGCGGGACCTCCGCGCACCGGTGAAGTGAAGGTGCCCGGACAGTGCCCGGGTGAACAACACCGGCGTTCTTCGAGGGGTGGCAGCGAACCGTCATCCTGGCCCGATGATGACCTGGCGGCGCAGGAAGGGGTTCATGGCGCTCATGGCAAGCACTGTCCGGCCGTGCTGGTTGATCACCTCGATGCCGGTGGCGGGCTCGGCACCCCTGCCTCCCGCTGCGCTTCGCGCTCCCGCGCAGCCCACGTGCTGCCCTGGACGCCGCGCTCCGGGCTGCGTACCGGCCAGTCCCGGTCGTCCATCAGAAGGCGACCAGGACTGCTTTTCGCAGGTCGCGGCTGGGAGTCCGTCCAGAGGGCGGAGGTGACGGAGCGCTACGGCCTCAGTGAAGCCGGCAATGGGTGGGAAGGGCTTGGCATCGCATGGTCGGCCGGCGCATCCGTCACCACCGGGTGAGGGTGGACGGCGCCCCGGCGGACTGGTCACCCTCGTCGCTCAGGCTCAGGGTGTCTCGGCCGGTCATCGTGACGACGTAGACATTGCCGTTGGGGCAGCCCACGTCGGCCGACCGGTCGGTGGGTTGGCTGGTGACAGCCTTGAGGACCATTGAGGCCTTGCGTACCTCCCGCGATTTCAGGATCTCGGTGCATCCCAGCTCAATTTTGGTGTTCACTTCGGACACGTTGCTGACCTGCTTGCCCGCCAGCTCACCCTGTTGTGCCGGGTGGGGAGTCAAAGTGACGGTGAACCGGTTGGTCCGGCGCTGACTCAAACCGCCGGGGGTGGGATTGCCCGGCCCGGTGCCGACCCATGTACCTGCCCAGGCCGCGGGAAGCGATGTGGCAGCGGATGACGGCGAAGACGTTCCGCCGGACGCGTCATCGCCGGAGAAATGCTGCACGACGAACGTGCCTGCCGTCGCCATCAAGGGTGGAGATCAACGCGTGCGCCTCCTCCTCCCGCACGTTGAGATCTTTTTCCAGCGCCTCGGGCAGCAACTGCGGCCAGGTACCGCACCGGCCGCCCAGGCGTTCCAGCAGAACGCTGACAGTGCCGGGCGTGGGCCGCTGCTCGGGGTTCTTGGCCAGACGGGACCGCAAGAACGGGATGAGGGCCGCTGGAACGCCGTCGAGGTTCGGCTCCTGATGCACGATGCGGTAGAGCATCACCGCAGGCGAGAACTCCTCGGTCGGACGGGGAAACGGGCCCCGTCCCGTCGCCGCGTACACCAGCACCGCTGCCAGCGAGAACACATCACCGGCGCACCCGATTCCCCGGCACTCGCCTGCTCCGGCGCCGGATAGCCGGGAGAACTGATCACACCGCCGGCCCTCGTGTGACGCGAGTCCTCCCTCGCGCGCGAGTCCACCCTGGCCCGGGCGTTGATGCGCCTTGTCGAGCCGACCGGCGGCTCGGTGCACTACAAGGGCCGCGACCTGCTGGCGCTCTCCGGCCGGGAGATGCGCGAGGAGCGCCGCAACATCCAGATGGTCTTCCAGGACCCGTACGCCTCCCTCCACCCGCGGCGCACCGTCGGCGACGTCGTACGCGAGGCGTGGCGGGTGCACAAGCACGTGGTACCGAAGGCGCAACAGGAGGGCCGCGTCGCCGAGTTGCTGCACCAGGTGGGACTGCCCGCGGCGTACGCGTCCCTCTACCCCAGCCGCCTCTCCGGTGGTGAGCGTCAGCGGGTCGCTATCGCGCGGGCGCTCGCGCTGCGGCCGGAGCTGCTGGTGCTGGACGAGCCGGTGTCGGCCCTCGACGTGTCGATCCAGGCGCAGGTCGTCCATGTCCTGATGAAGCTGCACGCGGAACTCGGGCTGGCCTACATCTTCATCTCGCACGACCTGAACCTGGTCCGGCTGGTCGCCGACCGGGTGGCCGTGATGTACATGGGGCGTGTGGTGGAGACCGGGACGACCGAGGAGCTGTACGGAAACCCGGCACACCCCTACACCGGGGCACTGCTGAGCGCCTCGCCGGCCGTGCCCCCGACGTTGACCTCGACGACGATGTCCTCCCCGGACCCGTTGGGGGCGAGGCCCCCGGCCCTTCCGGGACGGTGGGCTGCCCCTACCGCACCCGGTGCCCCAAGGCGCGGGACATCTGCGCCACCGAGAGACCCGAGCTGGGAACCGGCGCACACCCGAGTGCCTGCCACTTCCCGGCCGGATCAGAATAGCATTCTCAAAAATTGACACGAGGGTTCTCAGTCAGGGAGAGGGTCCCTATGCTGAACCTCGCCGTCGGCCATCCCCGCACACCCGCCCGCGACAAGCGGCTGCCATTGCTTCATGGAAGCGAGGTTCTCCCTTATGCGCACGAGTACGAGACTCCCCACCCGGCGAGGATTGCTGGCCGGAGCGGCCGCCTCGCTGCTGGCCGTGACGTCCGTCCAGTCCGTCGCTGCTCAGGCCGCCGAACCCCCCGCCTCGCTCTCCCCGGCTGCGGTCTCGGTCGACTTCGGCTCGCGTGAGGGCCAACTGCCGCATTCAGAACGGCTGAACAACTTCGGCAACGTGACGGCGTGGCCCGACCAGCGCGCCGGTGACGTGAAGTTCCTGAACAAGCAGAGCCTGCACGGCGACGTCTACCGCATCTGGCTGAGCAGCCCGAACGCGGCGGACGGTCAGGACGTGTTCAACCTGTGCGACCTGAAGGCCCAGCGGTGCGACCTGTCCAAACTGGACGCCTACCTCACCGAGGCGAGCACGGTGTCCGACTCGGTGCTGATCAACCTCAACCCGACGGACTTCGTCGAGGGCAAGCGGCCCATGAAGGACCTCGAGCCGATGCTCGAACTGATCGTGCGGAGTGTCAAGGCGAAGTACCCGCGCGTCAAGTATGTGGAAGCCTTCAACGAGCCGGACTGGCAGTTCTACGGTCAGCAGCGCAGGCAGGGAATCCCGCCGGAGAAGACGATGCTGCAGCCGGGTGACCTGTACCGCTTCTACGAGCCGTACTACGAGGCGGTCAACGCGGTCAACAAGGGCCTCAGGCGCGCGGACCGCATCGAGCTCGGCGGGCCGGCACTGTCGTGGCTGGACCCGAAGTGGGTGAAGCCCTTCCTCGACGACTTCGCCGCCGACGAGAATCCGCACAAGCGTCTGGACTTCCTCGCCTACCATGCGTACCTCGCCTGGGATGACGACACGTACAAGACCCCGACGGTGTACAAGGACGACCTGAGGGTGGTGGCATCGCAGCGGGAAACCCTGCTCGGTTGGCTGAAGGAACGCCGCATCCACCAGCGCATCCCGAGCTACGTCACCGAGACGGGCATCTACCCCGGTCCGGCCTACGACGACACCGACCCCAAGAAGGACTACGTCCGCCAGGCGGCCGGCATGGCCACCTACGCCTACTACTTCGCGAACCAGCCGGACACCTACATGTTCAACTGGTGCGTCCGGCACCGGGTCGAGGAGCGCAAGGACCAGCTCGTGACCCGCACCCCGAACGGGCCGGTCAACGACACGTTCACTCCCTACGGCAATGAGATGCTGATGCAGTCCCGGATGAAGGACACCAGGGTGTCCGCCGGCGTATCGGGCGCGCTCGAAGGGGATAACGGCGTCTACGCGATGGCGTCGAAGGACCGGTCTGGCGCGTCGCTGATGGTCTGGAACTGGCAGCATGTGGGCGACCGCAGTTATCGGGCCACCATCGACATGTCCCGGATGCCGTCCGAGCTCAGGAACCGTCCCGTCCGCCAGCTCATGTACCGGATCGACCAGAACACCAGCAACTACTTCTCCGACCCGGCCAAGGCCGGCCTCCAGCTGGTCGACCGGAAGATCGTCAGGCCAGGCAGGACCCACACCGCCACCGTCGATCTCGCGCCCAACGCGATCTACCTCATCGTCCTGGAGCGTGCCTGAGCCCGAGGGCGGTGCCGCCCTCGGAGGGTGCCGCCCCGTGCCGACGGTCACGGGGCGGCACCGCATCCGCAGTCAAGGATCACCCTCGGCACGTTACCGGTTCAGCGGCGCTGCCGTACGGCAGCGCACACAGCCACCTCGGCATCGTCCGGGCCACCATGCCCGGCGAAGCCGGCCCCGTGATCCAAGTCCGGCCCCCGGCGTCCGGCCGGAGCGGGCACGGACACGACGGACTCGGAGCCCGGGCGTGCGGTCCCGCCCGGGTACCGGACCGTGCAATGCTGCCGGTTCGCCATCCGTCCCTCGCTCCCGGAACCAAGCGCGCACACAGCCGACGCCACGAACGGTGCCTCGCCCGACCGCGATCAGGTTCGCCCACCGGCAGCCGAGAAGTACGAGCCGTTGCTGGAGGTCGTCGACGGCCGGGTCGAGGTGCCGAGCGCTCCAGGATGGGGTGTCGAGCTCGTCCCCTCCTTCGTCCGGGACGCGGAGCGCGCCGTGTCCCGGACCTGAGGGGGGTGAGGCCGGGCCGGCGCAGGCCGGCCGGCTCCTTCACCCGGACAGCGCGGGTCCGGTATCCGGCTCGCCCTCCGCCCCGAGGGTCAACCCGGTGCCGCCTCGGTGTTCCAGCTCCGCGACCAGCGCCGTCTCGACGGCGCTCATGTGCATCGCCATCAACTGGTGGGCGCGCCGCGCGTCGCGCTGTCTGATGGCCTGCAGCACCAGCCGGTGGTGTTTCAGGTACTCCTCCGCGGCATGCTCGCGGCTGCGGGAGCGGTACTTCAGCTCGCTCCAGGTCTGCTCGTGCATCAGGTCGATGAGCGTCCTCTCCGGCGCCAGCAGCACGCTGTTGCGGGACGCGGCGGCGACGGCCAGGTGGAAGGCGAAGTCGGGCTCCGCCACGTCCTCGTCCGCCCGGGTCGCCCGTGCCTGCTCCTCGAAGGCCTCCTCCAGGGCGGCGAGATGGGTGGGGTGGTGCGCCAGGGCGGCCTGCTCCGCGCAGACCGGTTCGAGCGCCGCACGCGTGACGATCACGTCGAGCGGACTGTGCTCGCCGAGGGCAGCGGCCTGGGCACGCAGGAGCGTGGCGCTCGAACCGCCCTCGGTCGCGACGTATGTGCCACTGCCGGTCCGGATGTCCAGGACCCCGGCGTGTTCCAGCACGCGGAGCGCTTCCCGGAGGGAGCCGCGGCTGACCTGCAACCGGCTCGCCAGCGTTCGTTCCGCCGACAGCGCGCTGCCCGGTGGGAAGAGCCCGGACCGGATGCTGGCCAGGATCTGCTCCACGACCGAGGCGTACAACTTGGGCCGTCCGACGGACAGTCCCGGCATTGGTCATGCGGCTGGACCAAGCGTGCGCATCAGGCTACCGAGCACGCTGGGGGAGCGGCTACCCGGTCGGTCGTGGCGCGGTGTTACAGGGTCCCCGCGAAGGCCCGCAGTTCCCGCCGGACGTCGGGTCCGGTCGGTGTGTAGACGACCTCCTGGAAGCCGAGCTCACCAAGCCGTGTCAGCTTGCGGCCGATGCGGGCGGCATCGCCGACCATGGTCGCGGTGTCGATGTGTTCCAGCAGCAGCCGGTCACGGTCCGTCAGGTCGGTGACGTGCCCCTCGAAGGTGAGCAGGCGGTGTTCCCCGGCCTCGGCGACCTCCTCCAGCGCCTCCCGCCAGGCGCGCCCTCCCGGCTTGGCGTCGACCGCCTCGGCACCGCCGCGCGCGTAGGCGTCGTGCCAGTCGACGACCCGCCAGGGCCCGATGGCCTCCCGCACGCGTGCGCTGCCGGCGTCCTCGCCGTCGTCGAGGACCGTGCCGGACACGATGGTCGCCGTGGGGAGGCCGGGATGTGGCCTACCGATGATCCCGTCGGCCAGTCCTGTGGCCAGGGCGCTGCCCCGGGGGCCGAAGACGCTGAGCCACACCGGCACGTCCAGCGGGCGGGCCGCCGTCAACCCGGGGGCGTGCAGCATGCGCGCCGGCTCGCCGTCCAGCAAAACGGTGTCACCCGCCAGAAGCCCGCGCACGGCGCGGACGTACTCGGCGAAGGCGTCGAGCCGCATCGGCGGCTGCCCCAGGGCCAGTCGGGCCGTGAAGCCGGTGCCGAAACAGGCCCGGAAGCGGCCGGGCGCCAGCCGGGCGAGGGTGGCGATCCCGGACGCCATGGACATCACTGAGCGCTCGTCCGGCACGAGCACCGAGGTGGCCAGACCGATACGGGTCGTCCGGCGGGCCGCCAGGGCCAGGTGGACGAAGGGGTCCTCCCACAAGGGCGCGGAGTCGTAGACCCACACCCGGGCGTAGCCGAGTTCCTCGGCGAGAACGGCCAGATCGGCGAAGTCGGGGCCGGGAGGGAGGCCGCACGACAACTCGGGGACGCTCACCGGGCGTCCGCGGAGCCCGGAGCGAGGGCCGCAGGGACCCAACTCGTCTGCGGGGCATCCGAGTTGAACGGGGTTGTGTTATAACGCATATACCGCATAAGGCGAATGACGCTCATAAAACGTATACCACCCATCCGTTGTCATGTATAGCGCATTGGAGATGCCCATGCCCAAGGGGTACGTGATCCTGACCGAGGCCATCCGCGACCAGACCGGGATGAACGCCTACAGCCGGGCGGCCGCCCGGTCGATGGCCGAGGCAGGCGCCCGCGTGCTCGCCGTCGAAGGAGAGCCCGAGGTGCTGGAGGGTCAGTGGCACGGCGACCGGACGGTCGTCCTCGAATTCGAGTCGGTCGAGGCGGCGCGGGAGTGGTATGAGTCGGCCGAGTACGCGAAGGCGAAGCCGCTGCGGCATGCAGCGGCGGAGACCAACGCCGTACTGGTCGCCGGGTTCGAGATGCCACCACGGCCGGCCTGAACCGCGTCAGTGGCAGGTGATGGCACGCTCGGGGCAGCTCATCGCCGCCGAGCGTGCCGCCTGCTCGAACTCCTGCGGCACGTCGGGCTGTTCGGTCACGGCGTAGCCGTCGTCGTTCAGGTCGAACACCTCGGGGCTGACGGTGCAGCAGACGCCGTGACCGCGGCAGCGGTCCTCGTCGATGGTGATCTTCATCGGGTGCTCCCCTCGGCGGGTGTGAACTCCAGGTTGAGGTGGGTCAGGCCCCGCAGGATGTAGGTCGGGAGGTATTGGTAGCGGCGCGCGTGGGCCGGTCCGTGCACGCCCTCGGAGATCCGGATGACGCCGGTGCGGGCCAGGAGACGCTCGATGCCGACCCGTGCCTCGGCGCGGGCGAGCGGTGCGCCGGGGCAGGTGTGGATGCCGCGGCCGAAGGCGATGTGGTGGCGGGCGTTCGGGCGGGCGGGGTCGAAGGTCGCCGGGTCCTCGAAGCGGCGCGGGTCGCGGTTCGCGGCGCCGTTGACCACCATCAGCGTGGTGCCCGCCGGGATCTCCACCCCGCCTACCGCGGCCGGGACGCGGGAGAGCCGGAAGTCGCCCTTGACCGGGCTCTCCATCCGGAGCGTCTCCTCGACGAAGTTGGGGATGCGGTCCGGCTCCGTGCGCAACAGCGTCTGCATGTCGGGGCGTTCGGCGATCACCTTGAACGCGGAGCTGAGCAGGCGGACCGTGGTCTCCTGCCCGGCCGAGAACAGGTTGGCGGCCACCCGGACGGCGTCGGCGACCTCCGGCAGGGAGCCGTCGGGGAACGTGGCGGTGGCCAGGCCGGTCAGAACGTCCTCGCGCGGCTCCCGGCGCCGGTCCTCGATGTAGTCCGAGAACCGCCCGTACAGGAACTCCAGTGGCGAGTGGGCGAGGGAGTCCTCGCCGGTGCTGCCGATGCCGCCTCCGTCCCGCGGCCGGCGCTGGAGCTTGTCGAGGAACTCCTCCCGGTCCTCCTCGGGCACGCCCAGCAGGTCCGCGATGACCAGCAGCGTGAACGGTCCGGCGAACTTGCTGATGAACTCGCCCTCCGGCCGGGCCAGGAAGGTGTCGAGCATGCGGTCGGCGATCTCCCGTACGGCCGCTTCGTTCTCCTTGAGCCGCTTCGGGGTGATCAGCCGCATCAGCAGCCCGCGGTGCGCGGTGTGTACGGGCGGATCGAGAGTCGGCAGCTGATCGCTCATCGGCAGCTCGTCGCGGTGCCGCTCGATGAGCTCGCTGACGTCGTCATCCTCCAGCGGGACCGGGAAACCCGGGAAGGGACCCGTCACCGACAGGCAGGACGAGAAGGTCTGCGGGTCCTGGGCGATCTGGACCGCCTCGTCGTACCCGGTCACCATCATCACGCCGTGGTGGGGTTCCCGGGTGACCGGGCAGCGTGCGCGCAGGGCGTCGAAGTAGGGGTACGGGTCCGCCACGGTGCTGTCGTCCCGAAAGAAGTCGATCGCGTCGATGTCCTCGGGCGGCTCGTCGTGGGCCACTGGCCGGTCTCCTTCGTGAGCGAGGAACGTGATTAGTCTTCTCGTGCGCGAGAATCTAGTTCTCGCTACTGTGTATGGCTAGCGCCCCACCTGAGTCGGCGTGACCGCTCGCGATCTCGTCGGCCAGACCCCAGCGCCGGGCCTCCGCCGCGTTCAGCGCGGCACCGGTCAGTGCCAGGTAGGCGGTCCGTTCGCGGCCGATGCGCGTCGGCAGGCTCGCTGTTCCGCCCGCCCCCGGGATCAGTCCCATGCCGATCTCGGGCAGCCGGATCACCGTGTCCGGCGCAGCCGTCACCCGGCCGGCGAAGGCGGCCAGTTCGATGCCCGCGCCGACGCAGGCGCCGTGCAGGTGTGCGGTCACCTTGGCCCCGCACCGCTGGAGCAGGGCGGCGGGGCTGCGGTGCACGCGCACCTGGTGGGCCCGCGCCGGGTCGGTCGAGGAGCCGAACTCGGCGAGGTCGCCGCCGCTGCAGAAGGAGGGGCCGTTGCCGCGCAGGTCGACGCGGGTGACCGTCGGGTCGGACACGGCGACCTCCAGCGCCTCGCACAGGGCGTCCCGCGTGGCGGCGTCGAAGGCGTTGTGCACCTGGGGGCGGTTCAGTGTGATGGTCAGCCGGTCGGCGTCCCGGTCGAGCAGGACCGGCTCGGTGGACGGACGGGCGGCATGCGGGCGCTTCCGGGCGAGCCAGGACCGGAATGCGGCCCCTGCCTGGAGGGTGGAGTAGGCGAGGGACTCCATGACCAGCCGGTCGGGCGGCGGCAGGCTGGGGCCCATGCGGAGCACCTGCACGAGGGCCAGGCAGGCGTCGGGGCGGGCGGTGACGACGGCCCGGAGCCGCTGCGCGGTGGCGTACGGATCGGCGCACTCGACCCAGGGCCGGGGTGGGTCGGGCGACGCGGTGAGCAGCAGGTCGAACTCCCCGGCCGTTTCCGCGGGTTCTGCCGCCACGGCGACGCGCACACAGGAGGTTTCCCGTGAGGGGTGGGAGGCCGGGCCGTCTAGGTCGACCAGGAGGAAGGGTGGTTCCATGACGCTCGCAGTGTAACCTTGATTCACCTCTGACGAGAAGGGTGTTTGCGTTATGCAGAATGTCGCTCTCGCCCGCTGGATGGCAACCGTGGAGGGCAGACTCGGGCCCCTGACCGCCGTCGCCGACGACTTCACCGCCCTGACCGGCGTACACGTCGACCTCGCCGGTGCGCTCTTCGAGCGGGCCGAGCTCGCCGGATTCCGCCTCCCGGCCAGAGTTTCGGCAGGTGGCTCCTGCCAGCTCCTCGCCACCGCCGACGGCTGGGCCGCGGTCAATCTGGCCCGCCCCGACGACCAGGCCGCCCTCCCGGCCCTCCTCGCGCTCCTCGGCGCACCCCGCGCCGGGCTGCGGACCGCCGCGCGCCGGACCGGCGCGACCGAACTGGCGCGATCCGCCCAGATGCTGGACATGGCCGCCGCGGCACTCGGATCCGAGCGCGGCGACCGCGCGCCGGTGCGCGCCGAACGATACGGGCAGCCCCGCCCGCGCGACCTCACCGGCCTGAAGGTCGTCGACCTGTCCGCGCTCTGGGCGGGCCCCCTGTGCGCACGTCTGCTGGGGCTGGCCGGTGCCCGGGTCGTGAAGGTGGAGAGCACCACCCGGCCGGACGGGGCCCGCTTCGGCCACCCGGACTTCTACCGCCGCCTGCACGCCGGGCACGAGAGCCTGGTACTGGACTTCGACTCCGGCGCGCCGGCCGAGGCGCTCGCGGACGCCGACGTGGTCGTGGAGGCGTCCCGGCCGCGGGCGCTGCGGCGGCTCGGCGTGCACGCGGAGGAGTTCCTCGCCGCCCGCCCCGGCCGAGTGTGGGTGAGCATCACCGGGTACGGCCGTGACGATGACCGGATCGCCTTCGGCGACGACGCGGCCATCGCCGGCGGCCTGGCGGGCCGCGACCGGCACGGCGACCCGGTGTTCCTCGGCGACGCGCTCGCCGATCCCGTCACCGGCCTGTACGCCGCCCGGGCCGTCGCCCGCTCCCTGCACCGGGGCGGCGGAGAACTGCTGTGCGTGTCCATGGCGGCCTGCGCCGCGGCACAGGCCGAGACACCGGCGGCGACGTGCTGATCACAGACGTGGAGGTCGAGGGGCGGGGGCGGGTGGACGTACGTGTCGAGGGTGGCCGGGTCGCCGGGATCGGACGCCGACTGTCCGGGGACGCCCAGGTCGAAGGGCGTGGCGCGGCGCTGCTGCCCGGACTCCACGACCACCACGTCCACCTCACGGCGCTGGCGGCCGAGGCGGCCTCGGTGCGGGTGGGACCCGCCCAGGTACGCGGACGCGACGAACTCGCCAAGTCCTTGCGGGCAGGGGCGCCGGGGGAGTGGGTCCGGGCCGTCGGCTACCACGAGAGCGTCGCGGGAGAGCTGGACCGGTGGACGCTGGACGCCCTCGTCCCCGACCGGCCGGTCCGGGTGCAGCACCGCGGCGGCGCCATGTGGTTCCTGAACAGCGCCGCGCTGCGGGCGGCCGGGCTGGAGAGCGCCGACGGGCGCCTGTGGCGTGAGGACGGCCGCCTGCGCGCCCTCCTCCGGCCCGTGCCGCTCGACCTGGCCGGCGTCGGGCGCCGCGCCGCGGCCCTCGGCGTCACCGGGTTCACCAACGCCGACCCGCACCCCGCCGATGGTCTCACGCAGACGCTGTCCGTCCTGCCCCAGCGGCTCGTCGTCATGGGCGTCGACCCGCCGGTGAAGCTCATGCTCGACGACCCGACCCTGCCCACCCCCGCAGATCTGTCCGCCACGGTGGCCGCGATACGGCCCCGGCCGGTCGCCGTGCACTGCGTCACCCGCGTGCAGTTGCTCGTCACACTCCTCGCCCTGGAGGAGGCGGGCCCGGTTGAGGGCGACCGGATCGAGCACGGGTCCGTGATCCCGGCCGAGGCTCTCCCACGCCTTCGCCGGCTCGGCGTGACCGTGGTGACGCAGCCCCACTTCCCGATCGAGCGGGCCCAGGCCTACGCCACCGAGGTACACCGCGACGACCGGCCGCACCTCTACCGCTGCCGGAGCCTCGCCGAAGCGGGCGTACCGGTCGCCGCCGGCACCGACGCGCCGTACGGTACCCACGACCCCTGGGCCGTCATGCGGGCCGCCGTCGCACGCGACGCGGCAGAGCGCCTCACCCCGCGCGCGGCACTGGGACTGTTCCTGGGCAGCCCGCACCGGCCGGAACGCCCCCGACGGGTGACGGTCGGCTCGCCGGCCGACCTGTGCCTGCTCCACGTGCCCTTGCGGGAGGCGCTCGACGCGCTGACCGCCGACACGGTACGGGCCGCCTACGTTCAGGGCCGGTCGATCACGGAGCCCGCGCCGGACAACGAAGGAGCGCAGTGAACGAGACACCCGACGAGGACTTCCGCAAGCCGTACGTGGACGTGGACGAATGGCGTGACACCCCGGTGCGCCACCGCTATGTCCACGGTGGCTTCGCCGACCACGGCACCCGGTTCTCGATCTACTTCCCGCCCGACGACGCCTACCAGGGCCGCTTCTTCCAGCACATCACCCCCGCCCCCGGCGGCGAGCACCGGGCACAGACCGCCCGGGGGCAGGAGGACAGGATCTCCTTCGCCGTGTCGAGCGGCGCGTACTTCCTAAAGACCAATGGCGGCGGCGCGGACCCGGGTGACCCGACCGTCGCAGGCTTCCGCGCCAACGCGGCGGCGGCCCGCCACTCACGCGTCGTCGCCCAGTGGGTCTACGGGCCCCACCGCGTGCACGGGTACGCGTACGGCAGCGGCGGCGGGTACCGGACCATCGCCGGTGCCGAGAACACCGACGGCGTCTGGGACGGTTTTGTGCCGTATGTCATCGGCAGTCCCATGGCGATACCGAACGTCTTCAGCGTGCGCATGCATGCACAGCGGGTGCTCCGGCACCGGCTCGACACCATCGTCGACGCACTGGAACCCCGGCGGCAGCAACGACCCGTACAAGGGCCTCGACGCCGAGGAGCGGGAGGCGCTCGCCGAGGTCACGGCCATGGGCTTCCCGCCACGCGCCTGGTTCGGCCACCGCACGATGGGCATGCACGCCTTCACCACCCTCTACGGCGGCATGCGCCTGCTGGACCCCGGCTACTTCGACGATTTCTGGACGCTGCCCGGGTACCTCGGGGCCGATCCCGGCTCCTCGGTTCACCGCGACCGCCTGCGGCACACCTCCAGGATCTCCGCCGTGGTCACAGCGCGGGACGCGGCGCGGCTCGGCCTCGGCATGCCGCAGGCGGCGGACGCCCGGGGCGGGGTGGACGAAGCCTTCCGGGGGCCGGCGGCGGAGGAGGACTCCGTCGTCGCCCTCCGGCTTGCGGTACCCGCCCCCCGCGACGCGCAGGGCACGGAGCTGACCGTGCGGTCCGGACAGGCCGAGGGGAGGTCCCTCGTCCTGCGCGAAGTGCGGGGCGACCTGGCGCTGCTGGACGAGCAGCACGATCCGTCCACCGTTACGGCCCTGCGCCCCGGGGACCGCGTGGAGGTCGACAATAGCAACTTCCTCGCGGTCCAGACCTACCACCGCCACCAGGTGCCGCCCAAGGGGTTCCCGGTCTGGGACCGGTTCCGCGACGCGGCCGGGAAGCCGATCCCGCCGCAGCGGCCCCAGCTGCTGGGGCCGCTGTTCTCCCTCGGGGCGGGAGGGCCGGTGCAGACGGGGGAGTTCTCCGGAAAGATGATCGTGGTCGCCTGCCTCCTGGACCGGGAGGCGTTCCCCTGGCAGGCGGACTGGTACCGGAAGGCTGTCCGGCAGCACCTCGGGGACGCCACCGACGAGCATTTCCGCCTCTGGTACGTGGACCATGCCCTCCATGGTGACGACGAGATCCAGGAGGATCCCACCCGGTCCGTGAGTTACCTGGGAGTCCTGCATCAGGCGCTGCGTGACCTGAGCGCGTGGGTGGAGCAGGGGACCCCGCCCGCCGCCTCGACGGGTTGCACGATCACCGACGGGCAGGTCGTGGTGCCGTCGTCCGCCGCCGGGCGGCGGGGATGCCCGGGTCCATGTGGTCGTCGTCGGCACGGACGGTCCCACCCCTGGCCGCAACCGCTGACGGCACTGCTGTGGAGAGCCTCCACAGCAGTGCCCGCGGGGCGGCGCCCTCGCCCCGCTGCTTCAGACGCTGTACCCGCCGTCGACCCCCAGCGCCTGCCCCGTGACGAACCCGGCCCGGTCCGAGGCGAGGAACGCGACCGCCTCCGCGATGTCCTGGGCCTGCCCGAACCGGCGCAGGGGGATGTTGCGGCGGGTGACGGCGAGGGCCTCTTCGTCGAGTTCGCCCGTGTCGATCAGCCGGCCCGCGATGCCGTCCGTGAGCATGCCAGGTGCCACGCAGTTGACGCGGACGCCGTAGCGGCCCTCCTCGGCGGCCAGGGCACGGGCGACGGCCTCGACCGCGCCTTTGACACCTGAGGACAGCCCGTCACGGACCGGGTAGCGGCGGGTGGCCACGGTGGTGACGGCGACAATGCTGCCCCGGCTCTCCCGCAGCAGCGGCAGCGCGGGATGGATGAGATTGAAGAACGCCCCCGCGTCGGCCTCCAGCTGGGCGCGGTACCGGCTGGGCGCGACCCGGCTCAGATGGGTCATGGGCACGTGCGGCCCGGCCGCGTAGACCAGCGTGTGCACACCGCCGCATCCGCGCACCGCCCGGGCCGTCTCTGCCTCGTCGGTCAGGTCCAACCGGACGGCGATGACCTGGCGGCCGTGGTCCTTGATCTCCCGGACGAGGTTCTCCGCGGCTTCCTGGGAGGAGCGGTAGGTGAACACGACGTCGCTGCCGCGTTCGGCCAGCGTCCTCACGATCGCGGCGCCGATGCCACCGCTGCCGCCTGCCACGAAGGCCGTGCCCGGCCTGGCGGAGAAGTCCTCCATGGACATGTGTCACAACCCCAGGGACTTGGCGATGATGACCTTCATGACCTCGCTCGTCCCGGCGTAGATACGGGTGATGCGGGCGTCCGCGTACAGCCGGGCGATCGGGTACTCCAGCATGTACCCGTAACCGCCGAAGAGTTGAAGACATCGGTCCACGGCACGTGCCTGCATCTCGGTGCAGAACAGCTTGACCTTCGCGGCGTCCGCGCCGGACAGCCGACCGTCGACCAGCTCCAGCACAGCCCGGTCGAGCACGGCCTGCGCGGCCTCGATCTCCGCGTCGACGGCGGCGAGTTCGAACTTGGTGTTCTGGAAGGACGCAACCGGCGTCCCGAACACGTGGCGTTCCCTGACGTACGCGATCGTCGTGTCGAGCGCGGCCCGTGCCTGCGCGACCGAACCCACCGCGACGGTCATCCGCTCCTGAGGGAGGTTGTGCCCGAGGTAGGTGAAGGCTTTGCCCTCCTCGCCGAGCCGGTTGGCGACGGGCACCCGGACCTCGTCGAAGGCGAGCTCCACGGTGTCCTGGACCTTGATGCCCATCTTGTCCAGCACCCGGCCGCGCGTGAAGCCCGGCATGCCGTCCTCCACGACGAGCAGCGTGAGCCCCGCCCGGCGGTCGTCCGGGTCGGTCGACGTGCGTGCCACCACGATCACCAGGTCGGCGAGAAGACCGCCGGTGATGAAGGTCTTGGCGCCGCTCACCACGTAGTGGTCGCCGTCGCGCACGGCGGTCGTGCGGATCCCCGCGAGGTCGGAGCCGGTGCCGGGCTCGGTCATCGCGATCGCGGTCAGCAGCCGGCCGGCGGCCAGCCCGGGGAACCAGCGCCGGCGCTGCTCCTCGTTCGCGTAGGTGAGGAAGTACGGCAGGACGACGTCGAGTTGGGTGCGGACTGTACCCAGCGTGACCAGGGCGCGGGCCGCCTCCTCCTGGAGGACGACGTTGTAGCGGTAGTCGGGCTGCCCGCCCCCGCCGTACTCCTCCGGGACGGCAACGCCCAGCAGTCCGAGCGAGCCGAGCCGTTCGAAGAACGACCGGGGCAGGCGCCCGGCCTTCTCCCACTCGGCGTAGTGCGGGACCACCTCCTTGGCCACGACGTCCCGGACCAGCTCCCGGAACGCCTCGTGGTCGGCGGTGAAGACATCGCGGCGCACTGCACACAGCTCCCGTCAGCCGGCGAGTTCGACGAGTGTGGCGTTCGCGGTGCCGCCGCCCTCGCACATGGTCTGGAGGCCGTAGCGGATGCCGCGGTCGCGCATGTGGTGGATCATGCGGGTCATCAGGACGGCTCCCGAGGCGCCGAGCGGATGGCCGAGCGCGATGGCGCCGCCGAGCGGGTTGACCAGTTCCGGCTCGGCACCCGTCTCGGCGAGCCAGGCGAGCGGGACGGGCGCGAAGGCCTCGTTCACCTCGAAGACCCCGACCTCTGACAGGGCCACCCCGGCCTTCCTCAGCACCTTCTCGGTGGCCGGGATCGGCCCGGTCAGCATCAGCACCGGGTCCGAGCCGACCACCGCGCCCGCCCGGTGGCGCACGAGCGGCGTCAGTCCCAAGTCCCGTGCCCTGTCAGGGGTGGTGACCAACAGCGCCGCCGCGCCGTCGGAGATCTGGGAGGAGTTGCCGGCGTGGATCACGCCGTCGTCCTCCAGGAAGGACGGCTTGAGCTTCGCGAGCGTCTCCACGCTGGTGCCCCGGCGAACGCCCTCGTCGGCCTTCACCCCCATCACCGGCACGATCTGCTCCTCGAAGACCCCGCTGTCCTGCGCGGCGTCGGCCCGCTCGTGCGACAGCGTCGCGTACGCGTCGAGCCGGGCCCGGGTGAAGCCCCACTTCTGGGCGATCTTCTCCGCCGAGATGCCCTGGTTGAAGGAGAAGTCCTGGTACCGGCCGAGGACTTGAGGGCCGTACGGCATTCCGCTCGCCCTGGCCGAGCCCAGCGGCACCCGGCTCATGACCTCGACCCCGCCCGCCACGACCACGTCCTGCTGCCCGGACAGCACCGCCTGCACGGCGAACTCCAGCGCCTGCTGGCTCGATCCGCAGGCCCGGTTGACCGTCGTCCCGGGGATGCTCTCGGGCCAGCCCGCGGCCAGTACCGCGTACCGGCCGATATTGCTCGACTGGTCGCCGATCTGGGAGACACACCCCCAGATCACGTCGTCGACGGCCTCCGGATCGACCCCGGCCCGCTCGACGAGCGCGTTCAGCACCGCACCGGACAGATCGGCCGGGTGGACACCGGCCAGCCCGCCGTCGCGCTTTCCCACCGCGGTGCGGACCGCTGCCGCGATCACCGCTTCCCGTATCACGTGTCGTCCTCCGGTCGGCTCGGCACGGCCCAGCGGCCCGTGAAGAGTGGTTCGCGTCGCGCGGCGAACGCGGCGTACGCCTCGCGGACGTCCGCGCCCGCGAAGTTCACCGCCTGTGCCTTCGCCTCGTTCGCCAGGGCGTCCCGCAAGGTGCGGTCGGTGCCCTCGTTCAGCAGCGCCTTGGTCTGGGCGAGGGCCACCGGCGGACCGGCCGCCAGCCGGGCGGTCAGGTCGTCGACGAAGGTGTCCACCTCGTCCGTGTCCGTCACCCAGGTCACCAGGCCCAGTGCCTTCGCCTCCGCCGCGTCGATCGTCTCCGCGAGCAACGCGAGCCGCTTGGCCTGCTGCAACCCGACGAGTCTCGGCAGCAGCCAGGAGCCGCCGCAGTCCGGGGACAGCCCGCGCCGGGCGAAGATCTGCGAGAACCGCGCCTGGGGCGTGGCGACCACCAGATCGCAGCCGAGCGCCAGGTTCCAGCCCGCCCCCACCGCCGCCCCGGTCACCTTGGCGACCGTGGGTACGGGCAGTTCGTGCAGCAGCAGCGTCACCTCGGTCAGGGGCCGCATCCGGTACAGCGGGTGGGCGCTGCTGACCCGCTCGGGAATGTCCGCGCCGGAGCAGAAGGCACCGCCCGCCCCGGTCAGGACGAGCGCCCGGACGGACCGGTCACCGCCCGCCGCCGCGAGGGCTTCACGCACGGCCTCCCACAGCTCGGCGTCGATGGCGTTCCTGCGGTGCGGCCGGTTCAGGGTCAATGTCCGCACCCCGCCGGAGTCGCTCGACAGCAGCACGCTCACCGGACCGCCCCCCGCGCCCGCAGGGCGGCGATCTGCGGCTGTGTGTAGCCGAGTTCGGCCAGCAGGGCGTCCGTGTGTTCGCCGAGCCCGGGGACCGCGCCCATCGGCGGGTCGAATCCGGCGATCACGGGCGGCGGCAGCAGCGCGGGCACCGGCCCCGATGGTGTGCCGACCTTCCGCCAGCGGTCGCGGGCGGCCAGATGGGGATGGTCGAGGACATCGGTGACCGTGTTGTAGCGGGCGTTGCCGATCCCGGCCGCGTCGGCCCGCTCCTGGACGTACGCCAGGTCGTACCGCGCGCACCAGGCGGCGATCGCGGCGTCGAGGACCTCGCGGTGCTCCACACGGCCGGCGTTCGTGCGGAACCGCGCGTCGTCCGCCAGGTCCGTTCGGCCGATCAACTCTCTGGCCAGCCGCTGCCATTCGCGGTCGTTCGTGGTGCCGAGTACGACCGTCTGCCCGTCGGCCGTGCGGTAGGCGCCGTAGGGGGACACGGCGGGTGAACTCATGCCGAGCGGCTGCTGCTCCACCCCCGAGTGGCGGGTGTAGGTCAGCGGGTAGCCCATCAGCTCGGCCATGGTGTCGAGCAGGCTCACCGCGACCTGCCCCGGCCGTCTGGCGTACAGCAGTGCCAGCACCGAGAGCGCCGCGTACAGTCCGCTGCACACGTCCGCCACCGGCGGTCCCGGTTTGGCGGGGGCACCGGGACGGCCCGTCACCGAGCAGGCCCCCGACTCAGCCTGGACCAGCAGGTCGTAGGCGCGTTTGTGGGAGAGGGGCCCGCCGGGGCCGTACCCGTCGATCTCCACGGCGATCAGGTGCGGGTGGCGCACCTCCAAGTCGGCGGGGGCCAGGCCCAGCTTGGCCGTGGTGCCAGGGGTGAGGTTGGAGACGAGGACGTCAGCACGCTCCAGCAGCCGGTGCAAGACCGCTTGCCCGCCGTCCGACTTCAGGTCCAGGGCGACCGACTCCTTGCCCCGGTTGGCCCAGACGAAGTGGGCCGCGAGACCGCCGACCACGTCGTCGTAGTGCCGGGCGAAGTCACCGCCCTGCGGGTTCTCCACCTTGATCACCCGGGCGCCGAAGTCGCCGAGCGTGCGCGTGCACATGGGGGCCGAGACGGCCTGCTCCAGTGCCACCACCGTGATCCCCGCGAGGGGGCCGCCGTTCGTCACCGGGTCACTTCCCCAGCCGGGCGCGCAGCTCGTGCTTGAGCACCTTCTGGCCGGCATTGCGCGGCAGGTGGTCCACGAAGCGCACCCGGCGGGGGACCTTGAAGTTGGCCATGTGGTCCCGTGCCCAGGCGATCACGTCCTCCGCCGTGAGGTCCGCGCCGGACCTCGGCACGATGAAGGCGCAGCCGACCTCGCCGAGCCGCTCGTCCGGGACCCCGATCACCGCCGCCTGCGCTATCGGCTCGTAGCCGAGGAGCAGCTTCTCGATCTCGGCCGGGTAGGCGTTGAAGCCGCCCACGATGAACATCTCCTTCTTCCGGTCGACGATCGCCAGGTTGCCGTCCATGTCCAGGCGGCCGATGTCGCCGGTGTGCAGCCAGCCGTCGCAGTCGATCGTTTCGGCGGTGGCCGCGGGGTCGTCCCAGTAGCCGCGCGTGACGTTGTAGCCGCGAACCAGGACCTCCCCCTCCTCGCCCGCCGGCACGTCCTGCCCGATGTCGTCGGCGATCCGGACCTCGACGTCCGGGATCGGACGCCCGGTGGTGCGGGCCACCGTTTCCTCGCTGTCCCCGACCCTGGTCGTGGTGACCAGCGCCGTCGACTCCGTGAGCCCGTAGGCGCTCAGCACGATGTCGAAGGACAGATCCTTCTTCATCGCCCGGATCAGCGACTCCGGGACGGTCGTGCCGCCCGTCATGGACACCCGAAGGGACGACAAGTCGTACGAGGACCGCTGCGGATGGTTCAGCAGGTCGTGGAAGATGGTCGGCGGGCCGAGGACGATGCTCACCCGCTCCGCTTGAACGACCTCGAGGGCGCGCCCCGCGTCGAAGACGGCCATGGGGATCACGGTCACGCCGTGCATCAGGGAGGCGAGCCAGCCCGCCTTGTATCCGAAGCAGTGGAAGAACGGCGGGATGACCAGGAAGCTGTCGGAGGCGTCGAAGGTGTACTCGGTGGACATCCAGCCGTACGCCCGCAGTGTCTGCCCGTGAGTGAGGATCACGCCCTTGGGGTGGCCGGTGGTGCCGGAGGTGAACATCACGTCGGAGACGTGATCCGGGGTGAGCCGGTCGATGGACTCGCGGGCGGCCGTCTCGGGACACTCCTCGCCATGCGTGCGGAACTGTCTCCAGTACAGGCCTTCCGCTCCGCCCGGCATCGACACCGTGGTGCGCAGCGCGGGCAGTTCGGGGTCGACGCGCCTCAAGTCCGCGATGTAGTCGGTGCCGAGGAACGACGCGGCGGCGAACAGTGCCTTCGCACCGGACTTCCGCAGGATGTAGGAGATCTCGGTCGCCTTGAAGCGGGTGTTGAGCGGTACGACGACACCTCCCGCGCCCTGGATGCCGAGGGCCGTCACGATCCACTCCGCCGAGTTTGGTGCGCACAGACCGACTCGGTCACCCGGTCCGATGCCGAGCGCCAGCGCCGATCGCACCGCTTGGATCATCCGGGCTTCCAGTTCCCGGAAGGTGAGGCGCAGTTCGCCGTCGATGAGGGCCGGGGCGTCACCGAACCGCCGCGCGGCGACTCTCACCACGTTCGGAATGGAGAGAAATTCCAGGTCGTGTCGCATGACGGGGGCTCCGATCAGGCACGAGGGCCGACGGGCAGGCCCAGCAGCCGCTTGGCGATGATGTTCCGCTGGATCTGGGACGTGCCGCCGTACACGGACGCGGCCCGCGAGTAGAAGTAGTCGCCCAGGACCTCGCCGCCCTGCCCGTACAGTTCCTCGGGGAAGACGCTCAGCGCCGTCTCGTACAGGCGCTGTTCGGCGCGGGTCATGAGCAGCTTGTCCACGGACGACTCCGGCCCCGCCGGCTGCCCGGCGAGGCGCTCGGCGGTGCGGCGCCGCGCGTGGGCGACAAGGACCTGGTAGTCGACGGCACAGCGGCCGATGTCCGACAGCAGCCCGTCCGGGAGCGTGCCACGGCGCTCGTGCGCGGCGCGGCGCAGATGTTCGATCAGCAGCCCGTACTTCGACAGGTGACCGGTGTCCAGCGCGTTGCGCTCGTACGCCACCGTGGTCATCGCCAGCGGCCAGCCGTCGCCCTCGGCACCGAGCCGCTCGGCCTCCTCAAGGCGCACGTCGTCGAGGAACAGTTCGCAGAACTCGTCGTCGCCGTTCGCCGCACGCAGCGGTCGTACGGTCACGCCGGCGCGATCCAGAGGCAGCACGAAGGCCGAGATGGAGGTGTGGGCCGGAGCGGCGCGATCCGTGCGGGCCAGGAGCAGGCAGAGCCCGGAGTACTGGGCGTAACTCGTCCAGAGTTTCTGACCGTTGACGATGTAGTGGCCCTCCGGGCGGCGCTCGGCGTAGGTGCTCATGCCGGCCAGGTCCGAGCCGGCGCCGGGCTCGCTGAAGCCCTGGCACCACACGTCGTCACCGGAGAGCATGCGCGGCAGCAGCCGGCGGCGCTGCTCCTCGGAGCCGAACCGCAGCAGGGCGTGGGCGAGATAGCCGATGCGGGGGATGCCGGGCGCGCCCCGCGCGCCCAGTTCGTCGCTGACCGTGACCTGGTGCAGCGCGGTCAGACCCCGACCACCGTACTGCTCCGGCACGTCGAGGCCGACCCAGCCGCCCGCGTGCAGTCGGCGGTGCCAGCGGTGCAGGAACACGGGGAGCGGCTCGTCGGCGGGCCGTTCGGGCAGCGGGTGGTCGGCCAGCCAGACGCGGAAGTCGTGGCGCAGGCGTTCCAGGTCCTCAGGGTCGCCGAAGTCCAGGGGAGTGTCCGTCATCGCGTCGCCTCCGGTGCGGCCAGGACGGTCAGCAGGTCGGCTGTGGTCGCGAGCGCGGTGGCTCCGAGCAGGACCCGGCGCAGGTACAGGTGGGCCACGTGCTCCCAGGTCTGGGCGATCCCGCCGAACACCTGCATCCCGGCGTACACGGCTTCCACGGCCGAGGAGTTGACCTCCGCTTTGGCCACGCGGGCCGCGGTCAGCGCACGGCCCGGCGTTTCGCTGTCCAGGCACCATGCGGCGTAGCGGGTGGCGCTGGTGCAGGCCTCCACGAGGACGGTGGCGTCGGCAAGCTGGTGCTGCACGGCCTGGAAGGAGCCGATCGGCTGTCCGTACTGGTGACGTTCGCGGGCGTAGTCCACGCTCTGCTCGACGAACGAACGGGCCGCCCCTACGAGTTCGCTCGCCACCACGACCAGGGCGTACGCCTGCCAGCTCTGGTGTGCGCCCGGGGTGAGCCGGCCGACGGGCCGGCCCTCGGCCGAGGCCCGCCGCACTCCGCGCAGCAGGTCCGCGGTTGGTGCCGGGGTCCCCAGCTCGTGCTCGGTCACGCGGCCGTCGGCATGCACGAAGAGCGCCGTGTCCGCGCCGTCGCAGTCCCAGGCGAGGAGGCCGACCGCATCGGGGTCCGGGAAGCGCAGGTCGCCGGCGAGGGCGACGGTGGGGCGGTCGCCGTGGACGGGTTCGGCCCGCTCACCGTCGTCGAGGAGACGCAGCAGCTCGGGGGCGAGCAGCGCCGTGCCGAGCAGGGACGTGGTCAGGGGCTGCCGGCCGTGCTCCTCGGCGAGCAGGGCGCACTCCTGCACGGTGGCGGCCGGCGGGGAGGTGCGGCGGAGGCCGGTCAGGCCGAGCTCGTCCAAGGCCCGCTGTGCGTCCACGCGAGTCTGGGCCTTTACGTCGTCGGCTGAGCCGGTGCGGAAGCGGGTTGCGAACGTCCGCAGCATGTTGCGAACCAGCGTGAACTCGTCGCGTTCCACGCTCAGTCCTCCTCGGCGGTGCTGGGACGGCGGCTCGCCCGGGCGGCGAGGTCGCCCACGATGCGGATGTGGTCGGGGCTGGTCATGGTGGAGCGCTCGGCCAGCAGCGCCGCCTCCATGCCGCCCCGCGAGACCTGCTCGACCACGGCCGCGAGCGCCGCCTTCGTGGCGCGCAGCGCCTCCGGGGGCTGCGCGGCGAGCCGGTGGGCCAGTGCCAGGGCTTCGCCCATGAGATCGGGGCCCGGGACGGTCCGGTTGGCCAGGCCGAGTTCGACGGCGGTGGCGGCCGGGATGCGGTCCCCGGTGAACAGGTACTCCTTCACGCGTAGCAGGCTCGTCAGCAGCGGCCAGAGGGTCACTCCGCCGTCGCCCGCCACCAGGCCCACCGAGATGTGCGGGTCCGCGAGGTAGGCGTCTTCGGCCATGAGCACGAGGTCGCACCCCAGCGCGAGAGAGCAGCCCAGGCCCACCGCAGGGCCGTTGACGGCTGCGACGACGGGCAGCGGGAAGCGGATCATGTCCGTCTGGATGGTCCGGTCGAGCCGGATGGACCGCTCGCGCAGCTCCGGATCGTCGTGATGGCGCAGCAGATGGTCGAAGTCGCCGCCCGCGCTGAACGCCCGGCCCGCCCCGGTGAGGACGACCGCCCGCGCTCCGGCGTCCTCCGCGAGCTCGCGCCAGACCTGGGACAGCCGGAAGTGGAGCTCCGCCGAGACGCCGTTGAGGCGGTCGGGGCGGTTCAGCGTGACGATGCGGACATCTCCGTCGGCGGCCACGGTCAGAACGGGGCTCACGTCGGTCATGCCGCTGATGCTATTAAAGGTCAGCCCGAAGATGTCAATGGTGTTGCGCTAAATCGAGAATCTCATTCTCGCCCTGCGATGTGGCGGATCAGTCTTCGGGCTCGGTCAGTTCGACGCGTTCCCGGCCGTCCACCTCGGCGGCGGCCCGTGCAAATCCGCACACATGGCGGCTCATCCGCCTCCGGGCCGCTGCCGCGTCACCCGACCGGATGGCCTCGGTGATCTTCGCGTGTGCCTGGGCGGTGACCTCGCGGATACAGGTGTCCATGAACCGTTCCAGGTTCGTGGCGGCGTAGATCGACTCCGAGAGAGCGCTGAGGAACCCGATGAGCAGCTCGTTGCCGCCCGCCTTCGCCACCGCGTTGTGCCAGCGGACGTTGGCCCGCAGGAAACGCCGGATGTCGTCACCGGCGTCGACCAGTTCGGCATGGGCGGCGTCCAGGTCGGCCAGATCCTGCTCGGTGCGCCGGCCGGCCGCGAGCGCGGCGCAGGCCGGCTCGATCGCTTCACGGGTCTCGTGCAGGGCCTCCAGCCGGATCTGCTGGCCTCGGATGACCAACTGCACGGTGTTCGCCAGGGAATCACGGCCCGGCCGGTGCGCGAAGGCCCCGCCTCCGCGTCCCGGCCGGATCTCCACCAGCCGCTCGACCTCCAGGATGCGCAACGCCTCCCGAACGGTCGCCCGGCTCAGTCCCGTCTGCTCCACCAGTTGTCGTTCCGGCGGCAGGGGTGTGCCTTCCGCGAACTCCCCGGACAGGATGCGCTCACGCACCTCGGACGCCAGCACGTCCGAGGCCTTGGGGACGGTGAGTGTGTCGAAGCGCGGGGTGGGGGGCGTGGAGTGAGCGCTGGGCACGGGTTCAGGCCTCTCGTCATGCATCCGTTTCGGCCGCACCATTCAACACCGCACCCCGCGGTCCGTCAGATGACCAGTCCGCCGTCCACCGGCAGCACCTGCCCAGTGATGAAGGAGGCCGCGTCGGAGGCGAGGAAGACGAACGCGCCCGCGACCTCCTCCGGCTCCGCCCAGCGGCCCAGCGGGATCCGGGCGAGCATCCGCTCCGCGAACTTCGGGTCGGTGCGGATGGTCTCGGTCATCGGCGTCGCCGCCAGTGGTGCGAGCGCGTTGACCAGGATGTTCTTTCGGGCCAGCTCGCGAGCCAGTGATTTGGTGAGCCCGATGATGCCCGCCTTGGCCGCCGAGTAGTTCACCTGGCCCAGGGTGCCGGTCAGGCCGGCCGACGACGTGACGTTGATGATCCGGCCGGTCCCGTTCGTCGGCAGGAACGGCAGCGCGGCCTGGGCGCAGTGGAACGCTCCCAGCACATGGATGTCGAGGAGCCGCCGGAACGACTCCTCGTCGAGCCTGTCGAACATCGCGGGCGCGGTGACGCCTGCGTTGTTGACGAGGATGTGCAGTGTCCCGCCGGTGGGGGCGGCGGCCCGGGACACCGCGGCGTCGGCTGCCGCCCGGTCCCCCACATCCAGGGCGGCGCCCTCGGCGCGCAGTCCCGCGGCGGTCAGCTTCCCGGCCACGGCCGTTGCCGCCGCCTCGTCGACGTCGGTGACGAGCACCGTGGCACCGGCCCGGGCGAGCGCCCCGGCCACCGCCGAGCCGATGCCGCCGGCCGCCCCGGTCACCAGCGCCGAACGTCCGGTGAGATCGAACAGTCCCGTTCCCTCGGTCATGACCGGCTCCTCAGTAGCTTCTCGGCAGGCCCAGGGTGTGGGACCCCAGGTAGTTCAGGACCATCTCCTGGCTGACCGGCGCGATCCGCATCAGCCGTGCCTCACGGAAGAAGCGGGCCACGGGATACTCCTCGGAGTAGCCCATCCCGCCGTGTGTCTGAAGGGCCCGGTCGGCGGCCGTGAACCCGGCGTCCGCGCACAGGTACTTGGCGGTGTTGGCCTCCCGCCCGCACGGCCGGCCCCGGTCGTACAGCCAGGTCGCCTTGCGCAGCACGAGTTCCGCCGCGTCGAGGTGGGCGAGGGCGTCGGCCAGCGGGAACTGGATACCCTGATTCATGCCGATGGGCCGCCCGAACACCTCCCGCTCGCGTCCGTAGCGCACGGCCCGGTCCAGGGCCACCCGGCCGATGCCGAGGGCCTCGGCGGCGATCAGCATCCGCTCCGGGTTGAGGCCGTCGAGGAGGTAGCGGAACCCCTGACCCTCCTCGCCGACCCGGTCCTCGACCGGCACCTGCAGGTCGTCGATGAACACCTCGTTCGAGGAGACGGCGTTGCGGCCCATCTTCGCAATCGGGCGGATGTCCACCCGGTCGCGGTCCAGATCGGTGAGGAACAGCGTCATGCCGTCGGTCGGCTTCTCGACCTCGTCACGCTTGGCCGTGCGCGTCAGCAGAAGGATCTTCTCGGACTCCAGGGCCTTGGAGATCCACACCTTGCGTCCGCTGACGACGTAGTGGTCGCCGACCCGGCGGGCGTACGTGGTGATGCTCGTCGTGTCGAGCCCGGCGCCCGGTTCCGTCACCCCGAAGCACACGTGCAGGTCGCCGCGTGCGATGCGCGGCAGGGTGCGGCGCTTCAGCTCGTCGGAGCCGTGCACGACCACCGGATGCATGCCGAAGATCGACATGTGGATCGCGCTGGCGGCGTTCATGCCCCCGCCGGAGCGCGCGACCTCCTCCAGCAGCAGTGTCGCCTCGGTGATGCCGAGTCCGTGGCCGCCGTACTCCTCCGGGATCGTGATGCCGAGCCAGCCGCCATCGGCGACGGCGGCGTAGAACTCCTCGGGGAACGCGTGGTCCCGGTCCTTCTCCATCCAGTACCGGTCGTCGAAGTCACGCAGGAGACCGGCCACGGCCTTGCGGATCGTCTCCTGGTCCTCGGTCAGCTCGAAGTCCACGGCGGGGGACCTCTCTGTCGGGAGCCTTGTGATGCGAACCATATCAAAGGTCAGACCGATAATAGGGTCAAGGGTCTGTGAGGTCCCTCGCCGATCTGCGGCCGGACTGACCGCCCCCGGGAGCAGGTCCAGGTTCTGGTCGATGCGTGCGGACGTCGTTCGGAATGACCAATGACTGCTTCAAAGAGCCGCCACCGGGTCCAGTCGGGGCTGACCAGGCGCACATTCGCCACCCTCACAGCCGGCTTCGGCCCGACCTTGCCCGCGACCGTCGAGCCCCGCCGCGGCGGCGGCCGACGCACCGGGCGCATGCTCGCCGTCGGCGTGCCCGACCTGGCGAAGCTGGACCGCGCGGCTCACGGCGAGGTGGCCCGGCCGAAGGTCTACCACTCGATCTCACGCCGGCTCTGGCGGCGCTGTCCGAGGGGGCGACACCGGTGAGGCCGGGCGAAGTGACGCTGGCGCTGCTGGGGAGGACCGCGGGTGGGGTGAAGGTGGTGCCGGTCGAGTCCCCGGGCGCCTGAACCTCGGGCACGGCCTGACTGCCGGGGGCCCTGCGGCACGGGAGCTGCTTGAGGGAATGGGCCGAGGGCCGGGCGACTCCCGCCCTCGGTCGTCATCCTGAGCGACGGACCGTCAGCCGCGCCTGGGCGGACTGGCTGCCGCGCCCGTCTTCCTGGCCGCGGTTGTGGCCGAGGCGGACTTCTTGGCGGACGCCTTCTTCTTCGTGCCGGTCCTCGCGGCGGTCTTCTTCATCGGCGGTGCAGTCGCCGGAGTGCCGTCGGACACCGGGCCGCCACTGATGCCGCCCAGACAGAAGGCCCACACCTCCTCCACCGTGATCGGTGAGGGATGGGCGCCGACCCGGGCCGAGGGGGCCTGGGCCGTGAACATCGCTGTCTGCATGATCAGGGAGGCGGTGCGCCGCGGCTTCGGGGCCACGGCCTGGCCGGTCTCGACGGCCTCTTCCACCATCTCGGTGAAGAAGTCGAGCAGCGGCAGGTGTGCGCTGGCCACCTGGCCCGGGTGAGTGACCAGCAGCTGGACCGCGAAGTCGGTGAAGAGCGGGGACTGCCGGCCCTCGCGGGGCTTGGAGGAGTCGTAGAGCAACTCGACCGCGAGCTTCAGACGCTCCAGCGGATCCTGCCCCGCGGCGACCTGCTCCCGGATGGCGGCGGCGGACTTCGACAGCGCGTCCTCGAACAGGGCGAGCAGCAGCTCGTGCTTGCCGTCGAAGTGTTGGTAGAAGCTGCGCAGCGACTGGCGGGAACGCTCCACGACCTCCTGCACGGTGAAGTCGGTGGTGCCCTTGTCGGCGATGAGCTCCTGGGCGGCGTCCAAGAAGCGCTGCACGCGCTGCTCGGCGCGCAGCTTCGCCGCCCGGGTGGAGCGCTCGACGGCGCGCTGCCGCCAGGCGGGCTCGGGGGTCTCGACGGATTCTGCGGGGACGGCACTCATGGAAGAACGGTACTCCACGCAGGCGGAAAGATGAGCCCTACGTCCTACCGAATCGCGCTCCACCAAAGACAAGAGCCTTACTCCCCTCTAGTGAGAATGCTATTCTCGCTTCTGATCCGGGCCCGCGCCCGGTGTGCAGCCACCGGTACGGCGGAGGGGGCCGGGCGTGGAGTTCGAACTCGACGAGGAGCAGCAGCTGCTGCGGCGCACGGTGCGCGAGACCGTCGCCAAGGTGCGGAGCCGGCCCGCCGGCCAGCAGTGGGACACGTACCTAAGACTGGGCTGGCTGGAAGCGCCCCCGCTCGAGCTCGCCCTGATCCTCGAAGAACTGGGATACGCCGCCGACCCCACTCCGTTTCTGGCCACCGCCACCTGGTTCGCACCGCTCACCGGCCGGCTCCCCGCGGGCAGCGGCACCGCCGTGTTCGACGGCGTCGGGCGCTACGTCCTGGACGCCGACCGGGCCGATGAGGTCGCGCTCCTCACAGACCGGGGCGTCATCGTCGTCCCGGGTGCGGAGCTGGCCGCCGAACGGGTTCCCGTGCTCGATCCGCACCTGCACGCCGCACACGTCGGCGCCGAGGACCTCGCCGCCAAAGTGCCCGATCTCGCCCTGGTGGGACTTGCCGCCACCTGCGTGGGTGCCTGTCGGCGCGTCCTCGATCTCGTCCTGGACCATGTGAAGCAGCGGGTGCAGTTCGGCCGGCCGCTCGGCTCCTTCCAGGCCGTCAAGCACAAGGCGGCCGACATGCACGTGGCGATCGAACGCGCCCGCGCCCTCACCCACTTCAGCGCCCTGACCATCGCCGAGGACGACCCGTGTCGCGCCGACGCCGCGCACATGGCCAAGGCCGCGGCCGGCGAGTGCCAGCGCCTGGTCTTCCGGCACGGACTGCAACTCTTCGGTGCCATGGGCTTCACCTGGGAGAACGAGGTGCAGTACCACCTCAAACGCGCCCAGGCCTGCGACCTGCTTCTCGGCACCGCGTCCGTCCACAGGAAGGCACTGTTCGCGTGATGAAGCTGGCCGACGACCCCGAGGTGGAGGAGTTCCGCGCACAGTTCGGCGCCTTCCTCGACGCCCACGTGCCCAAGGAGGCCGAGGCCCGTGAGCGCGCCGGCTCCAGCGCCCACGTCCCCGCATGGGCCCGCCGCTGGCAGCGCACCCTGTTCGACGCGGGCTGGCTGCTGCCGGGCCAGCCGCCCGAGTACGGCGGCCGCAACGCCGGCCTGCCTCAGCAACTCGCTCACCTGGAGGAGCTGGCTCGCCGCCGGATCTACCACAGCTTCAACCCCCAGGGTCTCGGCATCATCGCCGCCTCCCTGCTCACCTTCGGCACCGAGGAGCAAAAGCGCCGCTGGGCCGTGCCGATCCTGCGCGCCGAGATCACCGCTGCGCTCGGCATGAGCGAACCCGAGGCCGGATCCGACCTCGCCTCCCTGCGTACCCGTGCCGTGGCGGACCGGGACGCGTTCGTGGTCAACGGCCAGAAGATCTGGACCTCCGGCGCCCACGACGCCGACGTCCTGCTCACCTTCGTCCGCACCGACCCGGAGGTGCCGAAGCACAAGGGCATCAGCGCCCTGCTGATCCCGACTGCCGCCGAGGGCGTCGTGCGCCGCCCGTTCGGCTCGATCGCCGCCGAGGACGATCTCGACTTCAACGAGGTGTTCCTCACCGACGTCCGGGTGCCCCGCGAGAACCTCATCGGGAACGTGGGTGAGGGCTGGCGGGTGGCGAACGGCTCCCTCGGCCACGAGCGCACCCTGTTGTGGCTGTCGTACGCCGAACGCCTGGAGGATCTCCTGCGCGACGCGGCCGACGTGGGCGCCTGCCAGGAGTGGTACGCCACCCTCCGTATGGACCTGACGGCGTTGCGGCTCCTCGGTTACCGCCAGCTCGGCCCGGACCGCGACCCTGCGGAGATCTCGGTGCTCAAGCTGCTCGGCTCCGAGGCCGTCCAGTCCGCCTCCCTGCACGCGCTGGAGGCCCACGGCGCCGAGGGACTCGAGCATCCCAAGCGCACGGGCCCGTACCACCACATGCACCACGAGCACTTCATCTCCAGTTGGTTCGAGCGGTACGTGCGCAGCTTCGCCGGCACCATTGCCGGCGGCACCAGCGAGATCCAGCGCAACATCATCGCCGAGCGCATCCTCGGCCTGCCGCGATAGAAGCCCGCCGCGACAGAACCCTGCCGTGATAGAAGAGGGACAGAGGACACCCGCCATGGACCAGATCCTGTACGAGGCCGAGAACGGCATCGCCACGATCACCCTCAACCGCCCCGAGGCAGCCAACGCCCAGACCATGGCGCTCCTCGACGACCTCGACGCGGCCTACACCAGGGCCGCGCGGGACGCGCACGTACGGGTCGTCGTGCTCAGGGCGAACGGCCGGCACTTCTCGGCCGGGCACGACCTGAAGGACCGCTGGCCCGGCCCCGGCGAGATCACCCTGGAGTGGATCTACGACGTGGAGACCCGCCACTATCTGGAGTACTCGCTGAAGTGGCGCAACGTCCCCAAGCCGACCATCGCGGCCGTCCAGGGCAAGTGCATCGCCGCCGGGCTGATGCTGTGCTGGCCGTGCGACCTGATCGTGGCCGCCGAGAACGCCGAGTTCTCCGACCCCGTCGTGCACATGGGCATCGGGGGCGTCGAGTACCACGGCCACACCTGGGAGCTGGGCCCGCGCAAGGCCAAGGAGATCCTGTTCACCGGCCGGCCGCTGACCGCCCGCGAGGCCGAGCAGGTCGGCATGGTGAACAAGGTGGTGCCGCTCGACGAACTGGACCGCGGCACCTACGAGTTGGCCGGCCGGATCGCCGCGATGCCCCCGTTCGGCCTGCGCCAGGCCAAGCGGGCGGTCAACCAGACCCTCGACGTCCAGGGCTTCTACGCCGCCCTCCAGTCCGTCTTCGACATCCACCAGACCGGGCACGGCCACGCGCTCAGCGTGGACGGCTTCCCGATCCTGACCCGCCTCGACGAGATGAAGCAGCGTCTGAAGCAGGGCTGAGCCGCAGGCGGCCCCGGCTCAGCCGAGCACCGCGGTGAACGGGGGGAGGTCCACCGTGGTCCGGATGCCCGGGGCCGCCGCGCAGACGGCGGGGACGGCGTTGACGGCCCGGTGGGCGGTGTAGCCGGGGGAGAGCGCGGCCAACCGCTCCAGCGGCACCGGGAAGCGCATGTCGATGTCGAGGGGCGCGTCGCCGTCGACCCTCAGATGCCACCCGGTGGGACGCAGGTCCCAGGCCGGGTCGAGGTCGTCGGTGCAGTACCAGGTCGCGTTGAACTCCAGCAGCGTACGGCCGCCCCGCAGGCCGGTCACTGTCATCCGCTGCGCCGCCACCGTCCCGGCGCGCAGGACTCCGGCGGCGATGTCGGTCGTGTGTGCCGCCGTGGCGAACCGCCCACGCGCTTCCACCGAGTCCAGGGGCAGCCCCAGCGCGTCGGCCACCAGACGCAACGACGGTCCGAAACTGCCCCGGATGTGCGCCAGGCGGCCTTCGTCGAACGCCGCGGCCGGATCCCGGCCGAAGCCCATGATGTCGAACAGCAGCTCCGGCGAGTCCCGCCGGGACAGATCGGCGTACTCGTGGACGGTCAGGTTGTCCAGCCGCCGCTGTACCGAGGCCAGCACGAGAGGTACGGCCTCGGTGATGAAGCCGGGGCTGCTGCCGGTGTCGTGGAGCGAGGTGCCGCCCCGCTCGCAGGCTGCCTCGACCCTGCACCGGACGGCGGGGTCCAGGCCGGCCGGGTGGTGGAACCCGCCGGTCGTGGCCACGACGTCGGCGCCGGACGCGAGCAGAGCGCACAGCTCGTCCAGGTCGGCCGTGCGTGGCATGTACAGCACGCAGTCGGCCCCCAGGGCGAGGACGTCGTCGAGACGGTGGGTGGTCGTGACGCCCGTGGGGCCACTCCCGCACAGCTCGCCGGCGTCACGGCCGGCTTTGCCGGGGGAGTGGACGTGAACTCCCGCCAGCACCATGTGCGGATGGTCGACAACGGCGCGCAGCGATCGCGCGCCGATGGTCCCCGTGGCCCACTGGACGACGCGAAGCGGCTGGTCGGGGCGTACGGAACGCGGCATGTCCATCCCCTGGCTACGCGGCCGGTCCGCGGTCGCGCATGTCCCCGTCGTCCATTCCCGGATCGGGTTCCACCGCGAAGGCGTTGTAGGCCATGGCCTGCGTCCGGTACGCGCCGACCGTGAACACGAAGTCCATCAGCTGTCGTTCGTCCATGTGCTTCGCCAGCTCCTCGTACAGCTCGTCGGACAGGAAGGAGGTGGTCTCGAGTTCGTCCACCGCCCGGTTCAGCAGCGTGCTCGCGCCCTGGCGGACCTCCTCCACTTCCTCCTCCGTCACACCGGCCTCGCGTGCGATCAGCACGTGGTGGGCCCACTCGTACCGGCACCGGTGACGCCAGGCGACCCTGAGGATCGTCAGCTCACGCGTCCTGGCGGGCAGTGTGCTGCGGTACAGCAGGTGGGTGCTGAAGGTCAGGAACGCCTTGGCCAGCTGCGGGTGGTTCAGCAGCAGGCCGAGGGCGTTGGACGGCGGGACGGTGCGCCCGCCCGTCAGCGGGCGCAGCACCTCGCCGTCCCACTCCTCGTAGGGGACGGGGCGCAGTCTCGTCATGTGTTGCGGCCCCCGTTCACGCCGATGATCTGCCCGGTGATGTAACCGGCCTCCTCGCTGACCAGGAAGGAGCAGGTCGCGGCGATGTCCTCGGGGCGGCCGACCCGGCGGACCGGCGTGCGCGCGATGTGGTCCTCGATGGTGCCGCCGAGCCGCTGCTCCCGCTCGGCGGTGCGCAGCATGGGGGTGTCGATGAAGCCGGGCGGGATCGCGTTCACCGTGATGCCCTTCGGCCCGAGTTCGAGGGCCAGGGACTTGGTGAGTCCGTTCACGGCGGACTTGGCCGCCACGTAGTGGGCCATGAACGGCTGGCCGGAGTGGGTGCTGGAGGAGGAGATGTTGACGATCCGGCCCCAGCGGGCGTGCACCATGTCCGGCAGGGCCGACTGCACGCAGTGGAAGACACCGTTGAGGTTGATGTCGACCACGCGCTGCCAGTCGGCGAAGGGCAGGTCCGCGAAGCGGGTGAAGCCGTCCTTGCCGGCCGCGTTGACCAGGACGCCCACGGGGCCGAAGCGCTCGCGCACCGCGTCCATCGCCTTGTCCACCTGGGCGCGGTCCGTGACGTCCACGGTCAGCCCGAAGCCGTCCTCGGCGGGGGAGAGGTCGAGCACGGCCACGTTCAGCCCGTCCGCGGCGAACCGGTGCGCGATTGCCCGGCCGATGCCGGACGCGCCGCCGGTCACGACGGCCGTCGGTGCCGACGCGGCGCTCATGCGAACGCCTCGTCGCCGACGACGGTCGTGCGGTGCAGCAGCCGCTCGGAGTTCTCGTCGTAGGGCAGGGCCCGGTGCAGGATGCCGGTGTTGTCCCAGACCACCAGGTCGCCGACCGCCCAGTCGTGGGTGTGGCGGAAGCGCTCCTGGGTGGTCCAGTCGAGCAGTTCCTCCAACAGGGCGCGGCTGTCGCCGGGGTCCATGCCGACGACGTGGTCGGCGGTGGCGCCGGTGACCAGGGAGCGGCGGCCGTCGCGGCGCTGCCACACCAAGGACACCTCGTGCGTGGGCTGGGTGCGCCAGGCCGCCAGCTCCTGCTCGCCGGGGTCGGGGTTCACCAGCCGCTGGGCGGCCTCGAAGCTGTGCACCACCCGCAGCGACGCGTAGCGCTCCCGGTCCTTCTCCGGAAGGGCCTCGTACGCCGCGTAGGTACTGGCGAAGTCGGTGCCGCCGCCGGTCATGGCGACCTGACGGGCGGTCAGTGTGGTCGCCTTGACCGGCACGTCGTCGGTGGTGCCGTCGAGATGCCAGAAGAACGCGCCCTTGAGGTACCTGGCGGTCCTGCTCTTCTCCGGATTGATGGAGATCGGGAAGATCTCCGCCCCGTTCAGCGCCACCACCTCGCCCAGCCGCCGGCTGAACGCCAGCTGCCGCTCGTCGTCGAGGTGCAGTCCGCGCACCAGCAGGACGCCCCGCCACTTGAGGGCCTCCGCGCAGCGGTGGACGAAGGAGTCGTCGAGCGGGTCCGTGACCCCGGTGAACTCGACCCCGAGCGCCGGGCTCAAGGCTTTCGATTCGATCATGGAAACACTCCTTCCGAATACGAGAATCCTATTCTCGTGAAGGTGCGGGCGGGAACCCCCGTGCGTGCGGGGGTGTTGGGTGGTGAGCCCGGCTGGTGTGAGTATTTGATTCTCATGTTCGAATCCTTGCTTCACGCAAAAAGAGAATGTAGTTTCCGAGCTACCGAGCGAGGAGGCTGGGATGCGGTTCAAGGACAAGGTGATCATCGTCACCGGGGCCGGCCAGGGCATTGGCGAGGGGTACGCCCGGGCGCTGGCGGCCGAGGGCGCGCGCGTGGTGGTCGCGGAGCTGAACGAGGAGCAGGGGCAGCGGGTCGCCAAGGAGATCGGTGACGCCCTGTTCGTGCGGACCGACGTGGCCGACCCCGCGTCCGCCGAAGCGCTCAGCGACACCGTGATGCGCGAGTTCGGGCGGATCGACCACCTGGTCAACAACGCGGCCGTCTTCCACGGCATGCGCCGCGAGGGCATCGTCACCGTCGACTACGACTACCTCGACCGGTTCCTGAAGGTCAACCTGCTCGGCGCGCTGCACGTCACCCGTGCCGCCCTGCCGCACCTCAAGGAGGGCGCGGCCGTCGTCAACCAGTCGTCGACCGCGGCCTGGCAGGCCACCGGCTTCTACGGGCTCGCCAAGGCCGGCATCAACCATCTCACCGCCTCCCTCGCCGCCGAACTCGGCCCGCGCGGCATCCGCGTCAACGCGATCGCGCCGGGTCCGACGGACACCGAGGCGGCGCGCAGCATCATCCCCGAGGAGTACCGCGCGGCCATGGTGCAGTCCTTCGCCCTCAAGCGAATGGGCACGCCCACCGACCAGGCGGGTGCCCTGCTGTTCCTGCTCTCCGACGAGGCCGCCTGGGTCACCGGACAGGTCATCGCCGTAGACGGCGGATCGGTGGTGCGGCTGTGAGCGGCCTCGTCGTCAAGTCCCAGCTGATCGACGGCAAGCTGGTCGCCGCCGACAGCACCTTCCCCTCGTACAACCCCGCCACCGGTGACCTGCTCGGACACGCTCCGGACGCCACGAAGGCCGACGCCGAGGCCGCGATCGCCGCCGCCCGCCGCGCCTTCGACAGCACCGGCTGGGCCACGGACAAGGACCTCCGGCTGCGTTGTCTGCGCCAGCTCCACCAGGCCCTCGACGATCACCGCGAGGAGCTGCGCGAGCTGACCATCGCCGAGGTCGGCGCACCCCGCCAGCTCACCCACGGCCCTCAGCTCGACGAACCCATCGGCCTCGTGACGTACTACGCCGACCTCCTGGAGACCTACGAGTTCACCGAGGACCTCGGGGAGAAGGAGAGCCGCGGCCGGCGCCACCACCGCTGGGTGGAGAAGGAGGCGGCGGGGGTCGTCGCCGCCATCCTGCCGTACAACTTCCCCAACCAGCTCGCCCTCGCCAAGTTGGCCCCCGCGCTCGCGGCCGGCTGCACGGTCGTCCTCAAGGGCGCCCCGCAGACCCCACTGACCACCCTCGCGCTCGGCGAACTCATCGCGGAGCACACCGACATCCCGCCCGGTGTCGTCAACATCCTCAGTTCCTCGCGCGCCGAGACCGGCGAAGCGCTCACCACCCACCCCGACGTGGACCTGGTCACCTTCACCGGCGCCACCACCACCGGGCGGGCCATCATGGCCGCCGCGGCCGACACCGTGAAACGGGTCTTCCTCGAACTCGGCGGCAAGTCCGCCATGATCGTCCTGGACGACGCGGACTACACCAAGGCCGCCATGTTCGCCGCCTTCACCATCTGCTCCCACTCCGGCCAGGGCTGCGCCCTCACCTCCCGCCTCCTCGTCCCGCGGGCCGACCACGACCGGATCGTGCAGCTCGTCGCCGCGGGCATGGAACGCGTCCGCGTCGGCGACCCGAGGGCCCCGGAGACCGCCATGGGCCCGCTCATCAGCGAGCAGCAGCGCGACAAGGTCGACGCCATGGTGCGGCGCGCCGTCGAGGCCGGGGCGAGACTGGTCCGCGGCGGCAAGCGCGTCGACCCCGGCTGGTTCTACGAACCCACCCTCCTCGCCGGCGTCGACCCCGACAGCGAGATCGCCCAGGAGGAGGTCTTCGGACCCGTCCTCGCGGTCATCCCCTACGACGACGAGGACGACGCCGTCCGCATCGCCAACCACTCCAAGTACGGCCTGTCCGGCGCCGTCCACAGCGCCGACGACCAGCGCGCCATCCGCCTCGCCCGCCGCATCCGCACCGGCACCTTCTCGATCAACGGCGGAAACTACTTCTCCGCCGACGTGCCGTTCGGCGGATACAAACAGTCCGGCATCGGCCGGGAGAGCGGACGCGCCGGATTCGAGGAGTTCCTGGAGAAGAAGGCCTTCGGCCGCGTCGTACCCCCCGAGGAGGTGGCATGAAGCCGCTCGAAGGCATCCGCGTCCTCGAAGTCGCCATGTACGGCTTCGTGCCCTCGGCCGGGGCCGTGCTCGCCGACTGGGGCGCCGACGTCGTCAAGATCGAGCACGCCGTCACCGGCGACCCGCAGCGCGGACTGCGCCAGACCGGCTCGTTCCGGGTGGAGGGCGACCCCAACCCCAACGTCGCCCACGCCAACCGCGGCAAGCGCTCCCTGGGCCTGGACATGTCCCGACCCGAGGGCCGCGAGGTGCTCTACGAACTGGTCAAGGACTCCGACGTCTTCCTCACCAGCCTCATGCCCGGCGCCCGCGCCCGCCTCGGTGTCGACGTCGACGACATCCGCGCCGTCAACCCGCGCATCGTCTACGCCCGCGGCACCGCCCTCGGCCCGCGCGGCCCCGAGGCGGACAAGGGCGGCTACGACATGACCGCCTTCTGGGCGCGCGCGGGGACCGCAGCCAGCATCACCCCGCCCGGCAGCGACGGCATGATCAGCCCGCCCGGACCCGCCTATGGCGACACCGTCTCCGGCACCAACCTCGCCGGTGGCGTCGCCGCTGCCCTGTTGCGCCGGGAACGCACCGGCGAGGCCCCCGTCGTGGACGTCTCCCTCCTCGGCAGCGGCCTGTGGGCGCTCGGCCACACCATCGCCGTCTCCGTGCACCTCGACCGCCCCTGGGAGGGGGTGACGCCCAGTGCCCACGGCTCACCCACCAACCCGCTCTCCGGGCTCTACCGCACCGCCGACCACCGGTTTATCGCCTTCGTCATGCTCCAGCCGGCCAAGTTCTGGCCCGACGTGTGCCGCTGCATCGGCCGGCCGGAACTCGCCGACGACCCCCGCTTCGCCACCGCCGAGGCCATCGCCGAACACACGAAGGAGGCGGTGAAGATCCTCCGCGAGGTGATCGCGAGCCGCACCCTGACCGAGTGGTCCAAGGACCTCGCCGCGCTCGACGGACCCTGGGCACCCGTCCAGGACACCCTCCAGGCCGCCGCCGACCAGCAGGTCCGCGCCAACGGCTACATCGGGCGGGCCGGCGACCTCGAACTGGTCACCAGTCCCGTCCAGTTCGACGTCGAGGACACCCGCCTCCAAGCCGCCCCGGAGTTCGCCGCCCAGACCGAGGAGATCCTCGCCGAGCTCGGCTACGACTGGGACCGCATCCTCGCCCTCAAGGCGAGCGGCGCGATCACCTGACCGTCAGGCCGGGGCGCCCGGCCCACGCCACCCCCCGCACTCCCTCACCTCCCTCGGACGACGGCGTCCGAGCTCCCCGAGGAGGCACCACCATGCGCAGGATGCTGATCGGCGCGGCCACCGTGGTCGCGGTGCTGCTGGCCGGCTGCTCCACCCGGTCGGGTGACGGCCCCGGCACCGACTCCGCACAGCGGTCGAGTCCCGCCGCCCGGAAGAGCTCCGACTTCGGCACCCTGAAGGACGTGTGCGGCCCCGGCACCGCCAAGTTCTCCTCCGTCCAGGGCGTCACCGACGACGAGATCCAGGTCGGCGTCATGTCCGACATCGGCTTCACCAAACGGTCCGAGTTTGTGGACGCCGCGAAGGTGTTCACGTCCTGGTGCAACGACGCGGGTGGCATCAACGGCCGCGACATCGCTCCCGTCACCCGCGACGCGAAGCTGATGGAGGTCCGCCAGCGGGTGCTGGAGGCATGCAAGGCCGACTTCGCGCTCGTGGGCGGCGGCTCGGCGCTGGACAGCCTTGGCGTCAAGGACCGGCTGAAGTGCCTGCTGCCCAACTTCCCTGCCCAGTCCAGCCAGATCGGCGCCATCGGCTCCGACCTCCAGGTCCTCGCCTCCGGACCCACCGCCGGGTACTTCCAGTACGCCGGCTACTACTCCTGGCTGCTGAAGGACAAGTACCCGGACTCGGCACGCAAGGTCGGTGTCATCGCGGGCGACGCCCCCGTCACCAAGGTCATGGCCGCCCAGTTCAAGGAAGCCGTCGCCGGTCTCGGCGGCACGGTCTCCTACAGCGACTTGTACCCGGCGGCCGGAGTCTCCGACTGGACGCCCTACGCCCAGTCGATCAAGAAGGACGGCGTCAAGGGGCTCGTCTTCCTGGGCGACTTCGCGAGCCTGGCCAAACTGGAGCAGGCCCTCACCGGCATCGGGTACACCCCCGACTGGATCGACGCCAACAGCAACGCCTACGGCCCCGCCTTCCCGCAACTGGCCGGCGCCGCCCTGGGCACACAGCACAACTACGCCGAACTCCTCGGCACCGCCCCGCTGGAGAGTGCGCGGGACAACCCGGCCGTCCAGCAGGTGATCGACCTGTTCGAGAAGTACGACCCCGGCAAGCAGGTCACCTACCCTGCTCTGCGCGCCTTCTCCGCCTGGCTGCTGTTCGCCACCGCCGCCCGCGACTGCGCCGAGCTCACCCGCACGTGCGTGTACGAGAACGCGATGAAGAACACCGCCTTCACCGCCGGTGGCCTGCAGGCCCCCTTCGACCTCACCTCGAAGGAGCCGCCCAAGTGCTACGTCATCGTCGAGGCGACCGCCAAGGGCTGGCAGGCGGCCGACTTCGAACCCGACCACGGCGCGTACCGCTGTGACGCCCCCACCTACAAGTACAAGGGCGACTACGGCAAACCGGCCACCCTCGCCGACGTCGGCAAGTCCCTGGCCGACCTGACATGAACCGGAGGTGAGCGACGTGAAGGTACGCGTCGACCCCGAGCGCTGCCAGGGGCACACCCTGTGCGCCATGCGCGCCCCCAAGGTCTTCGAACTCAGCGAGATCGACGGACACTCCTCGCCGGTCGCCGAGGACGTCCCCAGCGACCAGGAGGACGCCGTGGTCGAGGCCGTCCGCTCCTGCCCCGAACGCGCGATCGGCGTGTTCTGAGCCGTACCCGGCGGACCGAGAGGAAGCACAGCCCATGACCGCACCGGCCACCACCGGCGACGAGGCCCGCAAACAGCCCCGCGTCCACTTCGACCGGCACGCCCCGGAGTACCGCGACCAGTTCGAGGAGCAGACCCGGGCGTTCCACTCGGGCTGCCCGCTCGCCTGGACCGACACCTACGACGGACACTGGGTGGCCGCCGGCAACCGTGAACTGCTCGCCTTCGCCCGCGCCGGGGAGAAGCTGTCCAACGACCACGACGTGCACGGCGAGCGCCGCGGCTACCGGGGCATCAGCATCCCGGCCCCGCCCCGCGGCAGGGGCCTGCGCGGCGGCTTCCTGGAGATGGACCCCCCCGAACAGCGCGCCTATCGCACCGCCCTCAACCCCTACCTCTCCCCGGCGGCCGTCCAGCGATGGATCCCGTTCATCGACGACGTGGCCCGCGCCTGCATCGACGAACGCATCGAGACCGGCCGGATCGACTTCGTCGACGACCTCGCCAACATCGTCCCGGCCGTCTTCACACTCGCCATGATGGGCATCCCGCTGAAGAAGTGGGAGCTGTACAACGAACCCGCCCACGCCGGCGTCTACACCCCGCCCGACTCGCCGGAGATGGCACGGGTGGTGGAGGGGCACATGACGATGATCCGGGACATCGCAGCCACGCTCCAGGAGGTCCGCGCCCACCCACGGCCGGGCCTCGCCGACGCACTCGCCCGTCTGCAGATCGACGGCAAGGTCCCGCCCGAGGAGGACCTGATCGGAGCCCTCGCCCTGCTCATCGGCGGCGGCTTCGACACCACCACCGCGCTCACCGCCCACTCCCTGGAGTGGCTGTCCCAGCACCCCGGCGAGCGGACCCGGTTGAGCCGGGAGCGCGACACCCTGCTGGACACCGCCACGGAGGAGTTCCTTCGCTACTTCACCCCCGCGCCCGGCGACGGCCGCACCGTCGCCGAGGACTGCGAGATCGCAGGCGCCGAGCTCAAGGAGGGCGACCGGCTGTGGCTGTCCTGGGCGATGGCCAACCGCGACCCGCGGGTCTTCACCGACCCCGACCAGGTCGACCTGGCCCGAGGCGGCAACCGCCACACCGCCTTCGGCCTGGGCATCCACCGCTGCATCGGCTCCAACGTCGCGCGGACAGTCTTCAAACGGATGCTCCTCCAGGTCCTCGACCGGATGCCCGACTTCGTGTGCGACCCCGAGGGCACGGTCCACTACGAGACCATCGGCGTCATCCAGGGCATGCGCCACCTCCCGGCGACCTTCACGCCGGGCAACCGCCTCGGACCCGGACTGGCGGAAACCCTGGAGAACCTTCAACAGGCCTGTGACGAGCAGGGACTGGCCGAGCCGGTCACGGTCCGCAAGGCGGAGGCGAAGATCCGTTGAGCGGGGACGAGGACGCTGTCCGTCCACAGCCGGAGATCCGCCAGGAGACCGAATTCTTCTGGACCTCCGGCCGGGACGGACGGCTCCGCTTCCAGACCTGCACCGCGTGCCGGGCACTGATCCACCCGCCGCAGCCCGTCTGCCGCCACTGCCGGGGACACGAGACCGAGGTCGGGGAGGTCTCGGGCTTCGCCACCCTGATCGGCTTCACCGTCAACCACCGCTTCCCGTTCCCCGGCCTGCCCTCCCCGTTCGTCGTCGTCCAGGTGGCGATCGAGGAGGACCCGCGCGTCAGGCTGACCACCAACGTCGTCGGCTGCGCGCCGGAGGACCTGCGGATCGGCATGCGCATGGAGGTGGTGTTCGAGCAGGCCGGCGAGGCCTGGCTCCCTCTGTTCCGGCCGTGCACCGAGCAGCCCCCGCCCGCACCCCTGCCCGAGGACCCCCCGGTCACCACGCATCTGCGCCCGGCGCTGACCGGAGTCCGGTTCGAGGACCGCGCTGTCATCAGCGGCACCGGCGCCTCACGCATCGGCCGCCGTCTGATGGTCCCGCCCCTCGACCTCACCGTCGAGGCCTGCGAGAAGGCCGTCGCCGACGCGGGTCTCACCCTCGACGACATCGACGGTCTGTGCACCTACCCCGGCGGCGGGGCCTACGGCGGCTTCGCCGAGGGCGGTGTGACCGCGCTGGAGTCCGCGCTCGGCATCCGCCCGGTGTGGCACAACGGCGCGGGGGAGACCCCCGGCCCGGGCGGTTCGGTGATCGCCGCGATGCTCGCGGTCGCGGGCGGCCTGGCCCGGCACGTGCTGTGCTTCCGCACGGTGTGGGAGGCGACGTACGGCACACTCGCCCGGCAGGGCAGGATCTCCGTGCCCCGACGGGCGGACGCGGAAGGCTGGTTCAAGCCCTTCGGTGCCGTCTCGCCCGCGGTCATGCTGGCGATGAACGCCCAGCGGCACATGCACCGCTACGGCACCACTCGGGAGACGCTCGGCTGGATCGCCCTCAACCAGCGCGCCAACGCGGCCCGCCACCCGGACGCGATCTACCGCGACCCGCTCACCATGGACGACTACCTCTCCGCGCGTACCGTCACCACCCCCTTCGGCCTCTACGACTGCGACGTCCCCTGCGACGCCTCCGTCGCCGTCGTCGTCTCCGCCGCCGAGACCGTGCCCGACCTCCCCGGACCACTGGTCCGCGTCGAGGCCGTCGGCACGCAGATCGTCGAACGTCCCGAATGGGACCAGTCCACTCTCACGCACGAACCCCAGGTGCTCGGCCAGGCCGCCCACCTGTGGATGCGCACCGATCTGCGCCCTGCCGACGTGGACCTGGCACTGCTCTACGACGGCTTCACCTTCAACTGCCTGTCCTGGATCGAGGCGCTCGGCTTCTGCGGCATCGGCGAGGCCCGCGACTTCCTGGACGGTGGCAAGAACATCGCCCCGGACGGTCCGCTGCCCTTGAACCCGCACGGCGGTCAGCTCTCCCACGGCCGCACCCACGGCATGGGTCTGCTCCACGAGGCCGTGCTCCAGCTGCGCGGCCAGGCGGGGCAGCGGCAGGTCGCGGGCGCGCGCACCGCGGTGGTCTCCAGCGGCGGGCTCACCCCCAGCGGCGTACTCCTGCTCAGGACGGACGCATGACTTCCAAGACCGTGACTTCCAGGACCGAGGCATGACCTCACTCGAACCCGAACTCGCCACCCCCGTACGCCGGCAGGTCGTCGACGTGCACGGCATCCCCGCCTCCGCACTGGTGGCCGAGGTACCGCGACCGCAGGCCGTGATCGTGGCCCTGCACGGCGGCGCCACCACCTCCGCCTACTTCGACCACCCCGGGCACCCGAGGCTCTCCCTCCTGCGCACCGCCGCCGCGGCCGGCTTCACCGTCCTCGCCCCGGACCGCCCCGGCTACGGCAGTTCCGCCGGGCACGAGGACCACATGCGTACGCCCGACCAGCTCACCGACTTCGCGTACGAGGCCGTCGAGGCGCTGCTGAAGGACCGTGAACGCGGTGTGGGCGTATTCCTGTGGGCGCACTCGGCGGGCTCCGAACTCGCGCTGCGTATGGCAAGCGACCCGCGGGCCGGGGAGCCGCTCGGCGTGGAGCTGGCCGGCATGGGCCGGGTGCACCACCCCCGGGCAGTGCGGGCGATGGAGGAGTGGCGGAGCGACCCGACCCGCACCCGGCCCAGCCTGCGCCAGGCGCTGTGGTATCCGCCGCAGGCCTACCCGCCCGATGTACACGGTGGACAGCGCATTGGCGCGGCCTCGCCCGCCTATGAGGGACACCGGGAGGGCTGGCAGGAGGACCTGGTGCGGCTGGCGGCGCGTGTCGCGGTGCCGGTCCACATCACCCTCGCCGAACACGAGCAGGTGTGGATCAACGGGCCGGAGGGCCTGTCGGACCTCGCCTCGCTGTTCACCGGCTCACCTCGCGTGGTGCTCCACGAGCAGGCGGGGGCGGGCCACAACACCAGCGTTGGGCGGACGGCCCTCGCCTACCATCTGCACGTCCTGGCCTTCGTCGAGGAGTGCGCGCTCGGCGTGCCCGCGCTGCCCGCGGAGCGGGGGCGGCGCGATGGGTGAGGCCTTCGACGCCGCGCTGCTGGTGGTCCGGCTCGTGCTGGGCGCGGTCATGGTGGCGCACGGCTGGAACCACTGGCGGGGCGGGGGCGGCATCACCGGCACCGCGCGCTGGTTCGCCGGCTTGGGTCTGACCCGGCCGCGTCTGCAGGCGTGGCTTAGTGTGGTCACCGAGATCGGCGCGGGCGCCCTCCTGGTGCTCGGACTGCTCACGCCGCTGGCCTGCGCGGCGGTGCTGTCGGTCATGCTGGTCGCTGGGCTGCTCGCCCACCGGCCGCACGGGTTCTTCGTCTTCAAGGAAGGCTGGGAGTACGTCCTCGTCCTGGCCGTGCTCTCCCTCGCGCTCGGCGCCTGGGGTCCGGGGGAGTACGCGGTCGACACGGCGGCCGGCACCGCAGTCACGGGGTGGGCGGGCGCCGGTGTCGTGCTGGGACTCGGCGTGGCGGCGACTGCTGTACTGCTCGCCCTGTTCTGGCGCCCCCGGAGGACTGCATGAGCAGACCCCCACTGCGCGTGGGATTCATCGGACTGGGCAGTCAGGGCGCGCCCATGGCACGCCGCATCATCGCCGCCGGACACGAAACGACCCTGTGGGCCCGCAGACCCGCCACGCTGATGCCGTTCGTGGACTGCGGTGCCAAGCTGGTCACCTCGCCCGCCGAACTGGCCATGACCAGCGACCTGGTGTGCCTGTGCGTCGTCGATGACGCCGATGTCGAGCAGGTGGTCACCGGACCGGACGGGGTTCTCGCCGGACTGCGCCGGGGCGGCGTGATCGCCGTCCATTCCACGGTGCACCCCGACACCTGCCGTCGCCTGGAGACGTCGGCCCGCACGTGCGGCGTCTTTCTCGTGGACGCGCCGGTCAGCGGGGGCGGCCGGGCGGCCGACCAGGGCTCCCTGGTCGTCATGGCGGGCGGGGACCCGCAGGTCTTCGCCCGCTGCCGCCCGGTGTTCGCCACCTACGGCGACCCCGTCGTCCACCTCGGCCCGACCGGCTCCGGCCAGTTGGCGAAGATCCTCAACAACCTGCTGTTCACGGCCCACCTGGGGCTCGCCGCGGATGTGCTCGGGCTGGGGGCCACCCTCGGTCTCGACCGAGCGGCGCTGAGCCGGGCGCTGCCACGCGGCAGCGCGGCCAGCTTCGCGCTGGAGCGGGTCGCCGATGCCGGCGGCGGCCTGGACCGCATCGCCTCCCACGGGGGGAGCCTGCTCGCCAAGGACGTGCGCCTCTTCGCCGAGATCGCGGACAGGGCCGGCGTGCGCGAGGGGGCGGTAATCCGGGGGGCGGCCCTGGCCGCTCTCGCCGCGATGGGACGGTGAGGGGAAGAAGAGGCGAACCCACTCTCGCCCCCGGGCCGCGCCCGTGCGTACTGTGTGCGAGCACCTCTCCACCGCAGGAAGGGGCAGGACATGGTGTCTGACCGGCGTGCGCAGATTCTGGAGGCCGCGCTGGAGGTCATGGCCGCCCACGGCTTCAAGGGCACCTCGATCGACGCGGTGGCCGATCGGGCCGGCCTCACCCGGCAGGGCGTCCTGTACTACTTCCCCAGCAAGAAGCGGTTGCTGCTGGAGATCCTCAGTTTCCGTGAGGAGCTCGCCCGGGAGAACCTGGCGGGACGGCGGGTCGGCGAGGACTGGGCCGGCGACTTCGCCGAGACCGTCGCCTTCGAACAGAGTCGTCCGTCGCTCGCCACCGTGTACAGCGTGGTGCTGGCCGAGGCGGTTACCGGCCAGGAACCCGCCGCCGGTTTCGTCCGGCAGCGGTGCCGCTCCGTGCAGGACCACCTGGTCGCGAGGCTGGTCGAACGGTATGGGGAGCGCGTGCCCAGCGGGCTGAGCGCGCCGATCGCAGCGGCTGCCGTGCTGGCGCTGATCGAGGGCGTCCACCAGTTGCGGCTCGTGGACTCGGAGGCGGACCGCTACCCGCAGATCGTCCGGGAGGCCATGGCGGTGCTCCTCGGCACCGGCACGTCTGCCACGGAGGGTCAATCCCCTGCGACGAAGGGGTAGATGCGGGTGAAGTCGGCGTCGGGTTCCGCGGCGGTGAACGCCTCCCACACCGAGCCCGTCACCGCCCCCAAGGTCCGGGCACCGCTCAGCCGCCGCACCTCCTCCAGGTAGAGCCGCACGTCCTTGACCATCAGCGCGTTGCTGAACCCCGAGGCGTAGCGACCTGTGAGCACCTCGCTGGGGAACTTGTCCGCACTGGCTCCGCTGCGTCCGCTGGAGGCGTTGAGCACCTCCAGCATCACGGTCGGGTCCAGCCCGGCACCCCGCCCGAAGGCTACGGCCTCGCTGGTCGCCGCGAGAGCGGTCGCGGACAGGAAGTTATTGGCCAGCTTCAGCGCCTGTGCCTGCCCGGGCCGGTCGCCGACCCTGCGCCGCCGGTCGCTCAGCCGGCCAGGACCGGCTCCACCCGGGCGCAGTCCTCGTCCGTCCCGGCGTACATGACCATCAGGGTGCGCCGACGTGCCCCGGCCACCCCACCCGACACGGGCGCGTCCACGTACGCCAGCCCCATCGCGGACAGCATGCGGGCGGCCGCCACCCCCACTGTGGACGTGTCCACGACGTGGGTGACCTGCCGGTCCCGAGCGGTACCGAGCTCCCGTACCACCTCCTGGCAGACCTCTCCGTCCGGCAGGCTGAGCACCACGGTTGCCGCTGCCCGCGCAACGTCTGACGGGCCCGGCGCCCAACGGGCGCCCAGCGGAGTCCGCGCAGGACCGGCGGCGTCGTACGCCACCACCTCGAACCCGGCCCGGACCAGGTTCGACGCCAGCACGCCACCCATGGCGCCCAGCCCGACGCAGCCGACCACGGCTAACCGGCCCTTCACTCCCCCTCCCGGGCGCCACGGACCTCGCGGACGGCGGAGCGGGCGGAGTTCCCGGCCGGGGCGCCGCAGTAGGCGGCGATCTGGAACAGCAGTTCGTCGACCTCGGCGTCGGTGACCCCGGCGCGCGGCCCGGCACCGAGATGAAGACGGAACTCGTCCATCCGCCCGAGCGCCGCGGACCTGGCCAGCACCAGCAGGCTGCGGTCGCGATGGCTCAAGGGCCCGCCGCGCGCCCACGCGCCCCACGCCATGGATACCAAGTGGTCATGGAACTCGGCGGGAATGGGATCGCCCGGAGGCAGACGTGTGCTGTCGTCGCCGAGAATCTCCGCCCGAGCCGCGCCGGCGGCCCGCCGCCATTCGCCGTTGTACATCCGCGCTCTCCTTCTCCGACCCGGCGCGGGGCCGGGCCTGACCATGATGAGCTGAGCCGTCTTCGGGCCCTCGTCAGGAACACGGGGGAGGCTGGGCGTGGACGCGGCCGTCCAGGACTGTCGTCATTGCGGCCGTCCGAGACGCCACCACCGTATCGGCCCGCCGGAACGGCATCAACATATGCGACAGCAGTCGTTAGGCAGGGTCGGAAATGCTATTCTCCATTAACGAGACTGTTGTTATCGTAGGCCGGGTCACCCTGAGTGGAGGTTCCGACCCATGGCGCACTTCCCCAAGCCCTCCGAGGGCAGTTGGACCGAGCACTTCAAGATCGACACCGGTCCCGTCTCCTACGCGGACTCGATCTCGCCGGAGTTCTACGAGCTGGAACGGGACGCCATCTTCCGCCGGACCTGGCTGAACGTCGGGCGCGTCGAGCAACTCCCGCGCAAGGGCAGCTACTTCACCAAGGAGCTGGACGCCGCGCGGGCGTCCGTCGTCGTGGTCCGCGGCACGGACGGCGAGGTGCGCGCCTTCCACAACGTGTGCCGCCACCGCGGCAACAAGCTCGTGTGGGACGACTACCCGCGCGAGGAGACCAAGGGCACCTGCCGGGCTTTCACCTGCAAGTACCACGCCTGGCGCTACGACCTGGAGGGCAAGCTCACCTTCGTCCAGCAGGAGTCGGAGTTCTTCGGTATCGATACGTCGAAGTACGGGCTGATGCAGGTACAGACGGAGGTGTGGGAGGGGTTCATCTTCGTCAACCTCGACCCGGAGAACACCACACCCCTCAAGACCTACCTCGGCAAGTTCGCGCAGGGCATCGACGGCTACCCGTTCCACAAGTTGACCCAGGTGCACAAGTACCGTGCCGAGATCGGCAGCAACTGGAAGCTGTTCATCGACGCGTTCGCCGAGTTCTACCACGCTCCGATCCTCCATGCCGGCCAGTACGAGTCGGGCGAGGCCGCCAAGATCAAGAAGTACGGCTACGAGGCGCTGTCCTACGACGTCGACGGCCCGCACAGCATGGTCTCCTCGTGGGGCGGTATCGCGCCCCCCAAGGAGAAGGCCATGGTCAAGCCCATCGAACGGGTGCTGCGCAGCGGCCTGTTCGGGCCGTGGGACGCCCCCGACATCGGCATGACGACCGAGGAGCTGCCGCCGGCGATCAACCCGACGCGCAACGAGGTCTGGGGCATGGACTCGTTCGTGTTCTTCCCGAACTTCATGCTGCTGATCTGGCGGCCCAACTGGGTGCTGACGTACCACTACTGGCCGACGTCGTACAACACCCACATTTTCGAGGGGACCTGCTACTTCGTTCCGCCGGAGAACGGCTTCCAGCGGCTCCAGCAGGAACTCGCCGCCGTGACCTTCAAGGAGTACGGCCTCCAGGACGGCAACACCCTGGAAGCGACCCAGACGATGCTGGAGTCGCGGACAGTGGACCAGTTCCCGCTCTGCGACCAGGAGGTCCTGCTCCGCCATCTGCACAACACCACGCAGAGCTACGTGCGCGAGTACCAGCAGCGCAACGCCGCGGCGCCCACCTCCTGAGACGCCCTCCGCCCGAAGCGCCCGCCGAACAGACACGGAGACCTTAGACATGGGCAACGTCTTTCCCCCCGACTTCGCCGCGCTGGAGCCGTTCGCGGACTGGGCGGTCCGCGGCGAGCGGGCCCGCTACGCCAAACGCGTCACCAGCACCATGGAGGAGCTTCAGGCTTTCTACGACGTGGCGTATCCACTCCTCCAGCAGAACACCGAGTATTTGGAGAACCTCCGCCTCGACGGGATCAGCGACGAGGACAAGCACCTGCTGTGGGCGTTCTGCGCACTGGTGACCGTCGCCTTCCCGGTGGAGGCGTGGGGCCAGCCGAGGGTGCCGGACAGCGGCCCGTCGAGCATCGACGCCGTCATCGAACCCGCCGTGTGATGGGCGGCCGGGAACGCGGGGCGGCCGGCAGGGAGAAGGCGCCGCAGCCCCCCGTGCTGCTGCGGGCGGCACGCCTGCTGGACGTCGACAAGGGCGAGATCGTGGAGCCGGGCCAGGTGTTGGTGTTGGGCGAGCACATCGCCGAGGTCCAGCCCACTCGGCTGCCCGAGGGCACGGTCGTCCGCGACCTCGGGGACGTCACCCTGCTGCCGGGCCTGATGGACATGGAGGTCAACCTCTTCCTCGGCGGTCCGGACCACCGCAGCCCACTGATCCCGGTCCAGGAGGACCCGGCCGTACGGACCCTGCGTGCCGCCGCCAACGCCCGCCGCACCCTGAGCCGCGGCTATACCACCGTGCGCAACCTCGGCCTGTTCGTGCAGACCGGGGGAGTGCTGCTGGACGTCGCACTGAAGAAGGCGATCGACCTGGGCTGGGTCGAGGGCCCGAGGGTGGTGCCCGCCGGGCACGCGATCGCCCCGACCGGCGGGCACCTGGATCCGACCATGTTCCAGGCATTCGCGCCGGGCGTGCTGCCGCTCACCGTGGAGGAAGGCATCGCCAACGGGGTGGCGGAGGTGCGCAAGGCGGTGCGCCACCAGATCAAGTACGGGGCACGGGTCATCAAGGTATGCGCCTCCAACGGCGTCATGTCGCACACCGGCCCCGCTGGTGCGCAGCAATACTCCGACGAGGAACTGTGCGCCGTCGTCGACGAGGCGCACCGCGCGGGGCTGAAGGTCGCCGCGCACTGCATGGGCGACTCGGCGATCCGGGCCGCCCTGGAGGCCGGCATCGACTGCATCGAGCACGGCTTCCTGGCCAGTGACGCCACCCTCGACCTGATGATCGAGCGCGGCACCTTCCTGGTGGCCACCACCTCGCTCACCGAGGGCATGGACACCGCGCACGCGGACCCGGCGCTCCGGGCGAAGGCCGCCGACGTCTTCCCACGCGCCCGCGAGTCCACCGCCCGCGCGATCCGGCGCGGGGTCAAGGTCGCACTCGGCACCGACGCCCCCGCCATCCCGCACGGCAGGGGCGTCATGGAACTCCTCGCCCTCGCCGACCGGGGCATGCGGCCGATCGACGCCCTGCGCGCCGCGACCACCGTCGCCGCCGAACTGATCGACGCCGACGACCGGGGCCGGATCGCCCCCGGACTGCTCGCCGACGTCATCGCGGTGCCCGGCGATCCGCTCACGGACCTGTCCGTCACCGGGAAGGTGTGCTTCGTGATGAAGGGTGGCCGGGTGTACCGCGACGACACAGCGGGCTCCTGACCCCGCCGAAACGACCGGGCCGGCGCCGCGCGGGAAGCCGAGGAGGGGACCGCGCGGCACCGTCGAGGCCTCGCGCGCCCACAAAAGGACCGTGATGTACGACTACGTCGCCGCGGGCGCCGTGGCCGAGGGCGGCGTGCCGGCCGGACGGCTCTCGAGCCATCAGGTCCGCGTGCTGCTCGTCGAGGCGGGCGGCGCCGACCGGCGCCCGTACCTGCGGATCACGCGCGGGACGGGCAGGCCCGAGAAGTACGCGGCGCTGGTGCAGCACCTGCGCGAGGACGACTCCCCCAACTGAGAGCGCGTCAGGCAGGTCCGGGACGTAGCGAGGACATTTCGCCTGAGTGCTGGGAGCGTGGCGCCACGCGAAGCCGCTGGCGTGCGCTCACATCCGTCAATCCAATGGAGGCGAATTCTGTGGCCCGAAGACTGAACCTGTTATCGACCGCGGTCCTCACATGTGGCGCCCTGTTGGGTGTCAGCACACCGGCCGACGCGGCCGAACCCGCACCGGAGGTCATCCCGATCGACCTGCTGCTGGCCGGCTCCTATACCGACGCGGCCCGCGAGGCGATCGCGATCTGGAACACGGCCGTCCCGACGATCAAGCTCGTCGAGCAGGGCACTCCGGCGGCGCTGCGGGTCATGGAGTACAAGACGGCCAGGGGTGTCCAATCCCACGTCAACATCAAAGGCGCGGGACGCGGCTGGGTGTACCTGGAGGTCGGGGACGCCCAGTTGTACAAGCCTTCCCGCATCGTCGTCCACGAACTGGGTCACATTCTGTCGCTTCCCGACCTGGGCCCGGGCAGCCCGTGCTCCAAGGTGATGTCGGGCGCCTGGGGAGGAGCGGACTGCGTCAACGATCAGCCAGACGCCAGTGAGAAGGCCGCTGTCAAAGACTTCTTCGCCGCCAACGACGTCGGTGACCGGGTCCCGTGGTGGGGGTCAGGACTCGCTGCACGGTAGGGGTGGTCGGTTGTCGCCGGGCTGCCAACCACGGCCCGGCTCTGCCTCGCCAGCGTCGGGGCTGGAGACATTCACCTCCCTGACGGTTCCGGTTCCACGGGCCTCGTCACACCGGACAGGAGCTGCGTGCCGTCGGCGTGGCGGTACGACTGTGGACCGTCCGCATGTCGGTGCCTGGCTGCGCGAACCCCGCTGCCTGATGCTGCGGTTCGGTCCCGACACTCCGCTCGGCGCCCCCCGGAACCTGGCGACCCGGCCTCCCAGGTCTTACCGCGGCTGCTTACCCGCCCGGACCCGCCGGCCGGCCCGGCCTAAGACGCGATGGCCTTTCTCAAGCCGCGCGCGGACCTCGAACGGCCCGACACCGTGGCCCTGCTGGTCCCTCGCCGCCCTCCAGGCGGGCGAGCGGGCAAGAGCCCGGCGACGCGGCGTGCTCGATGCTCCTCCGGCCCACCTCCGAGGGGTCGCCGGCCATCATCTCGCCCGCTCGGCGCTCGGCAGCGGCATTGCGGCTTCCACGCCGTCAGCACGTGCTCGACGGGCCCGGAGGGGACGACGTGACGCTGCGGTCATTGCTGTTCGGGGTACCTCGACGGGCAGGCGAAGGCGTGGCGCGCCGCGGAGTTCATCCGCGACGCGTCACGACCGCCCCGTCCGGGCACCAGGCCCGCAGGAACTGCCCCGTCGCCTCCAGCTGCCGCAGGCCCTGCGCGGCGGAGTCCTCGTGGATCCGCATGTCCACCGCGACCCCGGAGTGTGCCGCCCGGGTCGCGAAGGACAGCGTGTCGTCGAGCAGCACCTCCGTGCCGGCCGCGTGCAGTTGCAGCGGCGGCAGGCCGTGGAGATTGCCGTGCAGCGGACTGAGCAGCGGATGGTCGCGCGGGGTCGTCCCCGCGTACCTGGCCGCCCGGACCGGCAGCGCTTCCGCGTCCACGGTGCGGTCGGCGGCTGCGTTGAGCAGCAGGCTGGGCGAGTCCAGCGTGAAGTCCAGCACCGGTGAGGAGAGCACCGCGCAGGTCGGCAGCGTCGCGCCCGCGTCGCGGAGCCGCAGCAGCAGGCCGGCGGCGAGGGCCCCGCCGAGCCGCTTGCCCGCCACCGCCGCCGGCCCATGGGCATGGCAGTGCTCCCAGGCTGACTGGACGTCCTCCAGCGCCTGCGGGAACCGGCGCCGGTAGCGGGCGCAGACGACCGCGTACCCGGTGAGCCGGGCCAGTTCCCGGGCGGTTGGCAGTGCGTCCTGCGGGGTGCCCGCGAGCCGCGGATCGCCATGCAGATACAGCACCGTCTGGGCCACGGCCCCGCCCTCGGGGCGGACCTCCGGCCCGAACGGCCCCTCGTCGACGCGTACTTCACTTACCACGGGACATCACCTTCTCCGCTGCTTCCCAGTGCTCCTCGGACACCCACAGCCGGGCGAATGCCTCGGCAGCCTCGCGTACAGGACGGGTCCGGGTGGTGAGGTTCTTGATCTCGCGGGCCTGCGGTGTGGCGAGGGAGCGGGCCACCTCCCGCCAGCGGTCGGCGAACTGCGTGCGGGGCAGGACCAGATCGACCAGTCCCAGCCGCTCCGCCTCGGACGCCTCCAGCACCCGTCCCGTGCCCGCCAGCAGCATGGCCTGCCCCGGCCCCACCAGCCGCGCCAGCCGCTCTGCCCCGCCCCAGGCGGGGACGATGGCGAGCTTCGTCTGGGTGAAGCCGATCCGGACGTCGTCGGCGGCGATGCGGATGTCGGCCGCCACGGCCACCTCGGCGCCGCCCCCCAGCGCGTGCCCGTTGAGCGCGGCCACCACCGGTCCCGGGAAACCGGCGATCCGGTCGCACAGTGCTCGCATCCGCAGCGCCATGTCCGAGGCCTCGCCCTCGGTGCGCAGCCGCGCCAGTTCCTTCAGGTCACCGCCGGAGACGAACGCCCTCTCGCCGGCCCCGGTCACCGCCAGCGCCGTCGCGCCCTCGGCCGCGTCCAGGGCCTTCTCCAGCTCGCCCATGGTGTGCGGGTCGATGGCGTTGCGGGCGTGCGGACGATCGATGGTGACGACCGCCAGGCCGTCTTCCAGCTCCAGCTCAACCATGTGCGGCCTCCCGGTCGTCGGGCGGATGCGGATGCTGCTGTGTCAGTCCTCGTACACCACGGTCACGTCGGGGGTCGTCGGCTCGGCCTGGCAGGTGAGCACATAACCCTCGGTGACCTCGTCGGCGTCCAGGGCGTTGTTCACCCGCATCTTGGCCTCGCCGTCGGTCAGCCGGGCCATGCAGGTGGCGCAGTCTCCGGACTCGCAGGAGAACGGCGGCGTGAAGCCGGCCCGGCGGGCGCTCTGCAGCACCGTCTCGCCGGGTCGTTGGGGCACGGTACGCCGCTCACCGCGCAGGTCGACGGTGACGGTCCCGGCGACAGGCTCCTGCGGCCCGGCGGGCGCGTCCACGGGTGCCGTCGGGGCGAACCGCTCGATCAGGATCCGCTCGGGAGGGATCCGGTGGGCGGTCAGGGCGCTCTCGACCAGGGCCATGAACGGCTCCGGCCCGCAGACGTAGAAGTCCGCCCCCTCGTCGGCCAGGGCCTGTATCTCCGCGGGGGCGACCAGCCCGTCCCGGTCGTCGAAATGTTGGCGCAGGTCAAGTCTGCCGGGATGGCACGCCGCGAGGGCGTCCAGCGCCTGGCGGAAGATGGCCGCCCCGACGCTCTGATGTGCGGTCAGCAGTCCGACATCACGGCGTGTCGTCGCCAGCGCGCTCTTGACCAGCGAGAACACCGGAGTGATGCCGCTGCCGCCGGCGTACGCGACGAGAGGCCGGTCGGCGGCGTCCCCGCGCAGGCAGAACGAACCGCCGGGCAGGGTGGCCTCCAGCGTGTCGCCGGGCCTCAGCCGCTCGTGCATCCAGCCGGAGACCAGTCCGCCCGGCACGCGTTTGACCGTGACACACACCTCCCCGTCCGTGTCGGGCGAGGACGACATCGAGTAGCTCCGCAGCGTCCCGCACACCTTGAAGGTCAGGAACTGCCCGGCTTGGTAGGGAAAGCGCGCGTCGAGGGCGAAGGTGCGGGTGTCCGGTGTCTCGTCGACGACCCGGGTGATCCGCACCGGATGGAAGCCATGGTCCCGTGCCATGTATGGAACTTACCTTCTCGCTGTGGGAGAGTGCAATTCTCCAAACGAGGGAGGAGTATCTGTCATGACGACGATTCCCCCCGGCGCCCTGCGGTCAATCCCGCCCGGACTCACGGCGCGCTACGAGTCCGAGGGCTGGTGGACCAGGGAGACCCTGGGCGACCTCCTGGCGGTTGGGTTGGGCAAGTCCGGGGACGTGGAGTTCCGCGTGCACTCCGAGGTGCGGCCCTGGAAGGGCACGTTCGCCGACGTGGAGCGTACGGCGCGGCGGCTGGCCGCAGGTCTGCGGGCGCGTGGCGTGGGCCCGGGCGACGTGGTGGTCATGCAGCTGCCCAATTGGATGGAGGCGGCGGCCGTGTTCTGGGCCTCGGCCTTCCTCGGTGCCGTCGTCGTCCCGGTGGTCCACTTCTACGGACCCAAGGAGGTCCGCTACATCGTCGAGGCCACCCGCCCGAAGGCCTTCTTCGCCGCCGAGCGCTTCGGGCGGACGGAGTTCCGTCCAGACCTGTGTGCCGAGGTGCCGGTCGTGGGCGTCGTCGGGCGGGACTTCGGCGAGCTGCTCGCCGACGAGCCGCTGGCCGGTGTCCTGCCGGTCGACCCGGACACCCCCGCCCTCATCGCTTTCACCTCCGGCACCACCCGGGACCCCAAGGGCGTCATCCACAGCCATCGCACCCTCGGCTTCGAGACCCGCCAGCTGGCCGCGAGCTATCCCCCTGACCGGGGACGGCAGTTCACGGTGGCGCCGGTCGGCCACTTCATCGGCATGATCAACGCGTTCCTCATCCCGGTCCTCGACTGCACCCCGGTCAACCTCGGCGACTCCTGGGACCCGGCCCGGGCGCTCGCGCTCATGCGCACCGAGGGACTCACCGTCGGCGGCGGGGCGACGTACTACATGACCAGCCTGCTTGACCACCCCGACTGCGCCGAGGAGCACGTCGCGCGGCTGAAGTACGCCGGGCTGGGGGGCGCCTCCATCGCCTCCGCCGTGACGAACCGGCTGGAGTCCCTCGGCGTCACCGTCTTCCGGGCCTACGGCTCCACCGAGCACCCTTCGGTGACCTGCACCCCGTACGACGGCCCCGGCGCCAAACGCCTGCACACCGACGGCCTCCCGTTGCCCGGTGCGGAGGTCCGGCTCGCCGAGGACGGTGAGATCCTCACTCGCGGCCCCGACCTCTGCCTCGGCTACACCGACCCGGAGCTCACCGCCGCCGCCTTCGACGCCGACGGCTGGTACCGCACCGGCGACATAGGCGTGCTCGACGCCGACGGCTGGCTGACCGTCACCGACCGCAAGGCCGACGTCATCATCCGGGGCGGGGAGAACATCAGCGCCCTGGAGGTCGAGGAGGTCCTGCTGGGGCTGGACGGCGTGGCGGAGGCGGCCGTGGTGGCCGTGCCGGACCCGCGTCTGGGGGAGCGGGCCGCCGCCGTCCTGCGCATGCTGCCCGGCTGGTCGGCGCCGAGTCTCGCCGAGGTGCGCCTGCACTTCGGCCGGGAGGGCCTGGCTCGGCAGAAGTGGCCCGAGGTGGTCCACAAGGTCGAGGACTTCCCGCGCACCCCGAGCGGCAAGGTGAAGAAGTTCGTCCTTCGCAAGCACATTGCCACTCCCTCGATGCGAGAATACGATTCTCGCAAACGGTGAAGGAGAATCTCATGCCCTCTCGTGAACTCGCGTATCCGCTGTTCGACGCGGACAACCACCTCTACGAGACGCAGGAAGCGCTCACCAAGTACCTCCCTGAGGAGTACCAGGGCGCCATCCAGTACGTGAACGTCGGCGGCCGCACCAAGATCGCGATACGCGGGCAGATCAGCGAGTACATCCCGAACCCCACCTTCGAAGTCGTCGCCCGCCCCGGCGCGATGGAGGAGTACTTCCGGGTCGGCAACCCCAACGGCAAGACCCGCCGGGAGATCTTCGGCGAGCCCATGCGGTCCATCCCGGCCTTCCGTGAACCGGCGCCGCGTCTTCAGTTGATGGACGAGCTCGGCATCCAGCGCAGCCTGATGTTCCCGACGCTGGCGAGCCTCATCGAGGAACGGATGAAGGACGACCCGGAGCTGATCCACGTCGTCATCCACTCCCTCAACCAGTGGCTGCACGACACCTGGGGCTTCACCTACAAGGACCGCATCTTCACCGTCCCCGTCATCACGCTGCCGATCGTCGAGAAGGCGATCGAGGAGCTGAACTGGGTCGTGGAGCGGGGCGCCCGCGCCATCCTCATCCGCCCCGCACCGGTCCCCGGCTTCGGCGGCACCCGGTCCTTCGCGCTGCCCGAGTTCGACCCGTTCTGGAAGCGGGTGGTGGAGACCGGCGTGCTGGTCGCCCTCCACTCCTCCGACAGCGGTTACTCGAACTACGCCAACGACTGGGAGGGCCAGCGACGCGAGTTTCTGCCCTTCAAGCCCAACGCCTTCCGGCAGGTCAACGAGTGGCGGCCGATCGAGGACGCCGTCTCCTCGCTGATCTGCCACGGCGCGCTGTCCCGTTTCCCCGAGCTGAAGGTCGCCGTCATCGAGAACGGCGCCTCGTGGGTGGAACCGCTGCTCAGCCGACTCGCCGACGTCCACAAGAAGATGCCCCACGAGTTCCGGGAGAACCCGGTGGACGTCTTCACACGACACATCCACATCAGCCCGTTCTGGGAGGAGGACATGGCCGAGCTCGGAAACCTCATCGGCATCGAGCGCGTCCTGTTCGGCTCCGACTACCCCCACCCCGAGGGCCTCGCCGACCCCGTCACCTACGTCGACCACCTCCCGAAGCTCTCCGAGGAGGACAAGGCCAAGGTCATGGGCGGCAATCTGGCCCGGCTGATCGACGCATGACCACCGCCCGCACCATCCCCGAACTGGTGCTGAGCACGGCCGACCGGTTCGGCGACGCCGAGGCGGTCGTGGACGGCGAACTGCGCCTGACCTTCACCGACCTGGCCGACCGGGTCCGGCGCACCGCCGGGGCGTTCGCCTCGGCGGGCGTCGGCCCGGGCGACCGGGTGGCCCTGTGGGCACCCAACTCGGCCGAGTGGATCGTCGCCGCGTTCGGCCTGCTCACGGCCGGCGGGGTGCTGGTGCCGGTGAACACCCGCTTCCTCGACGAGGAGGCCCACGACATCGTCATACGCAGCCGCGCCAAGGCGCTGCTCGTCCAAAACGGTTTCCTGGACCGGGAGTTCACCGGCCCGCCCGGCGTTCCCGTCATCGACCTGAAGACCTCCGGCTTCCTCGCCTCAGGCGATCCGCTGGACCCCGAGGCCGACGAGGACGACCTGGCGGACATCGTCTTCACCTCCGGTACCACCGGGCGCCCCAAGGGCGTGATGACCACGCACGGCCAGACCCTGCGCCTGTACGCCGAGTGGTGCGACCTCGCCCAGCTCCGGCAGGGCGACCGGTACCTGATCGTCAACCCCTTCTTCCACATCTTCGGCTACAAGGCGGGCCTGGTCGCGTCGATGATCCGGGGCGCGACCGTCCTCCCGGTGGCCGTCTTCGACGTGGACCGGGTGCTGGACCTCGTGGAGAAGGAGCGGGTGACCGTCCTGCCGGGACCGCCGACCCTGTACCACTCCCTGCTGGAGGCCGGCGTGGGCCGCGACCTGTCCTCCCTGCGGGGCGCGGTGACCGGTGCCGCCGACATCCCGGTCGAACTGGTCCGGCGCATCACCACCGAGCTGCCGTTCACGCATGTGATGACCGGCTACGGCCTCACCGAGGCCGGCACCGTCACCGCTTCCCGCCCGGGCGACCCCTACGAGGCCGTCGCCACCACCGTGGGCACACCGTGCGAGGGCTTCGAGGTGCGCGTCGCCGAGGACCAGGAGGTGCTCGTCCGCGGCTACTCCGTCATGCGCGGCTACCTCGACGACCCCGAGGCCACCGCCGAGGCCGTCGACGCCGACGGCTGGCTGCACACCGGCGACCTCGGCGAACTGGACTCCGAGGGCCGCCTGCGGATCGTCGGCCGCAAGAAGGACATGTTCGTCGTCGGAGGCTTCAACGCCTACCCCGCCGAGATCGAGGGCTTCCTGCTGAGACACCCGGCCGTCGCCCAGGCCGCCGTCATCGGCGTGCCCGACGAGCGGCTGGGGCAGGTCGGCAAGGCCTTCGTGGTCTCGCGCACCGAGTTCGCCGGTATCACAGAGGCCGAGCTGATCGCCTGGGCGCGCGAGCGGATGGCCGGCTTCAAGGTGCCCCGCCACGTCGAGTTCCGCACCCGGCTACCGTTGAACGCCACCGGAAAGGTGATGAAGGACCAGCTGTCATGACCCAGGACTTCCGCACTGCCTCCGGCATTCCACTCAACCCGGTGTACGGCCCCGCGGACCGCCGCGCCGAACCCCCCGACCCGGGCACGTTCCCCTTCACGCGCGGCAACTACCCCACCGGCTACCGGGGCCGCACCTGGACCCTGCGCCAGTACTCCGGTTTCGGCACCGCCGAGGAGTCCAACCGCCGCTACCGCTACCTCCTCGACCAGGGCGGCACGGGCCTGTCGGTGGCGCTCGACCTGCCCACCCAGTGCGGCTACGACTCCGACGACCCGGAGTACGCCGACGAGGTCGGCCGGGTCGGGGTCGCGCTGGACACCCTCGCCGACGCCGAGATCCTCTTCGACACCCTTCCGCTGGACCGGATCAGCACCAGCTTCACCATCAACGGCACGGCGGCGATCCTGCTCGCCTTCTACGTCGCCGCGGCCGAGAAGCGCGGCATCCCCCGGGCGAAGCTCACCGGCACCATCCAGAACGACATCCTCAAGGAGTACGCCTCGCGCGGTACCTGGATCTGGCCCCCGGAACCCTCGCTGAGGCTCATAGCGGACACGATCGAGTTCTGCGCCGCGCAGGTGCCCCGCTTCAACGCGATCTCCGTCGCGGGGGCGCACTTCCGCGACGCGGGCGCCAACGCCGTACAGGAGATGGCGTTCACCCTCGCCGACGGGGTCACGTACTGCGAGACTGTCCTGGAACGCGGTCGGATGACCATCGACCAGTTCGCCCCGCAGGTCTCCTTCTTCTTCTACACGCACGGCGACTTCTTCGAGGAGGTCGCCAAGTACCGTGCGGGGCGCAGGCGCTGGGCGACCATCGTGCGCGAGCGGTTCGGCGCGACCACCGACAAGGCGTGCATGTTCCGCTTCGGCGTCGTGGCCGGCGGCGCCTCCCTCTACGCCCCGCAGGCCCGCAACAACACCGTGCGCGTCGCCTACGAAGCGCTCGCCTCCGTGCTCGGCGGCGTGCAGTCGATGTTCACCGCCGCCTGGGACGAGCCGTTCGCCCTGCCGAGCGAGGAGTCCACGACGCTCGCCCTGCGCACCCAGCAAGTGCTCGCCCACGAGACGGGCGTGACGAAGGTCGCCGACCCGCTGGGCGGTTCGTACTTCGTGGAGGCCCTGACCGACGCCACCGAGGAGCGGATCGTCGAGATCATGGCCGACCTGGAAGCGCACGGCGGCATGGTGCGCTGCATCGAGGACGGCTACCTCCAGGGACTCATCGCTGACGAGGCGTGGCGGCTGCACCAGGAGACCGCCTCCGGTGAGCGGCCCGTCGTCGGCGTCAACCGGTTCACCGTGGACGAGCCCTCGCCCGACCTCGCCACCTACGAACTCGACGCCGAGGGCCGCGAACGCCAGCTCAAGCGGCTCGCACGGGTCAAGTCCGAGCGCAGCGCCGCCGAGGTGCGCGCCTGCCTCGACGACCTGCGGCGCGCCGCAGATCAGGACACGAACCTGATGGATCCGCTCGTTGCCTGCGCCGGCGCCTATTGCACGGTCGGTGAGATGGCTGACGCCCTGCGCGCGGTGTGGGGCGAGTTCCGGCAGCCGGTGGTGTTCTGATGACCACACCTGTGCGCGTCCTCGTCGCCAAGCCCGGGCTCGACGGACATGACCGTGGCGCGAAGCTGGTCGCCCGGGGGCTGCGGGACGCCGGCTTCGAGGTGGTGTTCACCGGCATCCGGCACCGTGTGGACGACATCGCCGCCACCGCCGTGCAGGAGGACGTCGCCCTGGTCGGCCTGTCCATCCTCTCCGGCGCCCATCTCACCCTCACCCGCCGCACCGTCCAGGCGCTGCGCGCCGCCGGCGGCGACGACATCCCCGTCGTGGTCGGCGGCACCATCCCGGCCTCGGACGTGGCGCGGCTGCGGGAGGCCGGGGCCGCCGGGGTGTACCCCACGGGCACCCCGCTCGACGCGATCGTCGCGGACATCCGCGCCCTGACAGCCCCGGAGGACTGACATGCGAGTCGGAGTGATGAGCGGCCCCGAACGGGGCGACGCCGCCCACAAAGCCGCCCGCATGGTCGACGACGCCCGGTGGGCCGAGGAGGCCGGGTTCGACACCGTGTGGGTGCCACAGGTGCCGACCGACTTCGACGCCCTGACCGCCGTCGCCCTCATGGGCCAGGCCACCTCGAGCATCGAGCTCGGCACCGCGGTCGTCCCCGTCCAAGCCCAGCATCCGGTTGCCCTCGCCCGGCAGGCCGTGTCCGTGCAGGCGGCGGCGGGCGGACGGCTGACGCTCGGCGTCGGCGCCTCCCACCACTGGATCGTCCGCGACATGCTGGGCCTGCCGTACGAGAAGCCCGCGGCGTACACCCGCGCCTACCTGGAGGTGCTCAACCCGGCGCTGTCCGGGGGCGGTTCGGTGGACATCGAGAACGACGTCTTCCGCGTCCACAACCCGCTCACCATCGCCCCGCTCACCTCCCTGCCGGTCCTGATGGCCGCGCTGGGCCCGGTGATGCTGCGCATCGCAGGGGAGTACACCGACGGCACGGTCCTGTGGATGGCGGACGAGCGGTCGGTCGCCGAGCACGTCGCCCCGACGATCACCAAGGCTGCCGAGACCGCGGGCCGTCCGGCACCCCGCATCGTCGCCGGCCTCCCGGTGTGCCTGTGCGCACCGCACGAGGTCGACGCCGCGCGCGAGCGTGCCAACCGCATCCTCGGCGAGGCCGAGGTGTCCCCCAACTACCAGCGCCTGCTGGAGTACGGCGATGCCCGCGATGTCGGCGACCTGTGCGCGGCGGGTGACGAGGCGGCCATCGCGGCCCGCTTCAGGCGGTTCGCCGACGCGGGCGTGACGGATCTGTCGGTGCGGCTGCTGCCCCTGGGGAACGGGCGGGACGAACTGGTCGCCTCGAAACTGCGCACCCGTGACGCGGTGGCCGCGATAGCGGCGGACCTGCGGTGAACGGCCCGCTGGCCGGCCTGCGCGTGCTGGAGGTCGGCCACATCCTGGCCGGCCCGTACGCCACCATGCTGCTCGCCGACCTCGGCGCCACTGTCACCAAGGTCGAACCGCCCGGCGGCGACCTCTCCCGGCAGGTCTCCGACGCCTACTTCGCCAGCCTCAACCGGGGCAAGCGCTCGGTCCGCCTGGACCTGTCCGCTCCGGCCGGCCAGGACCGCCTGCACGAGCTGGTGCCCGACGCCGACGCCCTGCTGGTCAACCTTAAACCGTCCGCCGTCGAGCGCTTCGGCCTGACCTACGAGGCCCTGAAGCCCTACAACGAGCGCCTGGTGTGCGTGGCCCTCACCGGCTGGGGCATGGACGCGGGCGACATGCCCGCCTTCGACTACGTCGTCCAGGCGGCCACCGGCATCGCGGCCATGACGGGCGACCCGGACGGCCCGCCCGCGCTGCCCGGCTACTCCTCGGTCGACAACTCGGCCGGAATGGCAGCCGCGCTGGGCCTGCTGGCCCAGATCGTCTCCGGACGCGGCGGCCAGATCGAGGTGTCGCTGCGCGACGTGATGCTCTCGCAGCTGAACTACCACGCCGCGGCCTGGCTCAACGACGGCAAGGCTCCGCGCCGCCTGGGAGGCGCCCACGCCCACTACGTCCCCGCCCAGCTCTTCCCCACCGCCGAGGGACACCTGGCCCTCTTCATCACCCACGACGGCTTCTGGCGCTCCTTCGCCGCGGAGGCCGGCATCGAGGGCTACTTGACGATGGCCGAGCGCGCGGCCCGCCGCGACGAGGTGGTCGCCGCGGTGACCAAGGCGCTCGCCGCCGACTCGGCGGTGGACTGGGAACGTCGGCTGCGCCCGCTGGGCGTCCCCGCCGCAGCCGTACGCACGCTGCCCCAGGCACTTGTCGAGTTTCCCGACGCGGTCGTGCGGGCCGGCGAACACCGCCTGGTCGCAAGCCCGTTCCGGATCGCCGGGCACCAGCCGTCGTACGGCCCGCCGCCTCGCCTCGGGGAGCACGACGACACGGCTTAGAAGCCGCCCGGGCTCAGGGGGGCCGCTACGGCATCCCGCCGTCCACCCGCAGCGTCGCCCCACTGGTGTACGACGAGGCGTCCGACATCAGGTACAGAGCGGCGCCCACCACTTCGTCGGGGGCGCCGACACGTTGCAGCGCGTGCGGGCGCACCCCCTCGGCGAGCTGCTCGGGGTTCTCCTGCCAGCCCCGGGTGGCCCACGTGGCGAACGGACCGCACATCAGCGTGTTGACCCGCACCGTCGGCCCGAGCGCCTGTGCCAGACCCACGGTCACCGCGTTCAGCCCGGCCTTGGCGGCCGCGTACGGCACGATCGCCGGGCGCGGCCGGATCGAACCGGTGGAGCTGACGTTGACGATCGCACCGCCGCCGGCCTCGGCCATGCGCTTCCCGGCCAGCACGGACAGGCGGAAGGGACCCTTGAGGTTGAGGCCCAGCACCGAGTCGAACATCTTCTCCGTGACCTCGCCCAGATCCTCGTACACGGGGGACATGCCCGCGTTGTTGACCAGTACGTCGATCCTGCCGAACCGCTCGTGGACCGCGTCGACCAGACCGGGCAGTTCGTCCCAGCGGCCCACGTGTACGGCGTACGGCAGTGCCGCGCGCCCTGTCTCCTTCTGGATCTCCGCACTCACCGCGGCGCAGGCGTCGTATGTCCGGCTGGCGACGACGACGTCGGCTCCGCAGCGTGCCGCCGCGAACGCCATGGCCCGTCCGAGCCCCCGGCTGCCGCCGGTGACGAGGACCACCCGGCCGGTGAGATCGAACAACGCGTCTGCGTACCCCATCCCATTCCCGTCCTGTTGAAGTGCCCGAAGCCGCCTGTTCCCTGGCGCACTCCGCTGCGAGATTAGTATTCTCGCCATCGTAGAACATCATTCCCGCATTGTGATGATGGGCGTTCGCGGAAAGTTCAGGCGCTCGCCTGCCCGGGGAGCCCAGGAGAGCGGAGGCGGACATCGTGCGAGGTCTGAAGGACAAGGTTGTCCTGGTGGCGGGTGCGGCCACCGGGCTGGGTGCCGCCTCGGCGCGCAGGCTGGCGCGGGAAGGAGCCAGGGTCGTCGTCGGCGATCTGAACGCGGACGGGGCCGAGGAGACCGCCGACGCCATCCGCGCCGGGGGCGGCGAGGCGGTCGCGGTGGAGTTCGACATCTCCGACGACACCTCGGTCGGGCATCTGGTCGCGGCCACGCTGCGAACCTACGGCGGTCTGGACGCCGTGCACGTCAACGCCGGGGACATGGGCGCGGTCCAGAAGGACACCGACGTAGTCGACATGGACCTCGCGATCTGGGACCGCACCCTCGCCGTCAACCTGCGCGGTCACATGCTGGTCTCCCGGCACACCGTGCCCGCGCTCCTCGCCCGCGGCGGTGGGGCGATCGTCTACACCTCCTCCATCGCCTCGTTCACGGGTGATGCCAAGCGGCCGGCGTACGCCGCGACCAAGGCGGGCATCAACGCGCTCACCCGTCATGTGGCCTCGCGCTGGGGCAAGGACGGCATCCGGGCCAACGCGGTCGCGCCGGGACTCGTCCTGACCGCCGACATCGAACGGGGCGCGCCCCCGGAGATGCTGCGGAGCATGCTCGCCCGGACCCGGAGCACGCGTCACGGCCGGGCCGAGGACATCGCCGGCATGGTGTCCTACCTGCTCTCCGACGAAGGCGAATGGATCAACGGGCAGGTCGTGAACGTCGACGGCGGGACCGTCCTGCGCTGACGTGGCCGGAACGCGGCCCGGACCCCCACTTCGAGCACTTCGAGGACGGTGAACGCCGATGACAGCCGAGACCGAGCCTTCCGCGCCGGCTCGACCGGCTGCGTCCGGCGGCCGGACCGGGGAGCCGGGAGAAGCCGCCGGTGGCGAGGCCCTGGCTCTGCTGGACGCCGGGCTCGCGCTCATGGTGGCGGCCCGCGGGCGGCGCCCGCGCGTGGCCGACATCGTGGCCGCGGCCGGCCTGTCCAACGACGCCTTCTACCGTTTCTTCGCGAGCAAGGACGCCCTGGTCGAGGCCATCGTCGAGCGCGGTGCGCGCACCGTCGTCGGTTACGTGCGGTACCGGATGGCGCGAGCAGCCGAGGACGGACCGCAGGCCCGGTTGCGTGCTGGGATCGAGGCAGTGCTGCGGCAGGCCTCGGACGAGAATCTGGCCCTGCAGGCCCGGGCCGTCCTGTCCAACGCCACCGGCCACGCGCCCCGCGCCGCGCACGTCACCGTCGCCCTCGTGGACGCCCTCGCCGCGCTGTTCGCGCAGCCCGCGGCCGAGTTGGGAGCGGGCGATCCGATGCGTGCCGCCCGTACCGCGGCGGGCGGGGTGGTCGCGGCCCTGCAGTACTGGTTGTTCACCGAGGAGGCGCCCGGGCGCGCCGAGACCGAGCATCTGGTCGGCTTCCTCCTCGCAGGCGTGCGAGCCCCGACGCCCGTCGCCGGTAGGCGCGATGGCTGTACGTGAGAATGGCATTCTGCTAGCGTCAGAATCATATTCTGATGGAGGGTGGGTGCGTCATGTGGGACTTCAGTACCGGTGCCGCGTTCCAGGAGAAGCTGGACTGGGCCGCGGTGTTCGTCCGTGAGGAGGTCGAGCCGCTCGACGTGCTGTTTCCGGGCAACGCCGAGCCGTACGACCGGGGCAGCGAGGTCTTCCGCGAAGTCGTCCGGCCGCTTCAGCGGCGGGTGCGTGAGCAGGGGCTGTGGGCCGCGCACCTGCCGCCGTCGCTGGGCGGCATGGGTATGGGTCAGGTCAACCTCGGCCTGCTGAACGAGATCCTGGGCCGTTCGGGCTGGGCCCCGATGGTGTTCGGCACCCAGGCCCCGGACTCGGGCAACGCGGAGATCCTCGCCCACTACGCCACCGAGGAGCAGCGAAAGGAGTACCTGGAGCCGTTGCTCGACGGACGGATCGTCTCGACCTTCGCGATGACCGAGCCCACCGGCGGCGCCGACCCGGGCGGTTTCACCTGCCGCGCGGTCCGTGACGGCGACCATTGGGTGATCGACGGCGAAAAGTGGTTCGCCTCCAACTATCCCCACGCCGCCTTCGTCATCGCCATGGTGATCACTGACCCGGACGTGCCCGTCCACAAAGGCGCTTCCATGATCCTGGTCCCGGCCGGTACCCCGGGCATGGAGATGGTGCGCGGCACGGGCCTGGCCGGCGAGCCGCTCGGCCAGGGCGTCCACGCCTACCTGCGTTTCACCGGCTGCCGCGTACCGGCCGAGAACCTGCTCGGCGAGCCCGGCTCCGGCTTCCTGATCGCGCAGACCCGGCTCGGCGGTGGCCGGTTGCACCACGCTATGCGGTCGGTCGGCCAGTGCCGGCGCGCCCTGGAGATGATGACCGAGCGGATCGCCTCCCGCCGCACCCGGGGCGGCCCGCTCGCCGACCAGCAGGCCGTGCGCCACCAACTGGCCGACACCTGGATCCAGATCGAGCAGTTCCGCCTCCAGGTCCTGCACGCCGCCTGGCACATGGACCGGGCGAACGGCACGGGCGACCCGGCGGACGCGCGCCGCGCCCGTCTCCACGTCTCCGGCGTGAAGGTCGCCACGCCCAAGGTCCTCGTCGACGTCGCCTACCGCGCCCTGCACCTGCACGGCGCGCTCGGCGTCTCCAACGAGCTGCCGTTGGCCAGGATGTGGCAGGCCGGTCCCAGTCTCGGAGTCGCCGACGGCCCCACCGAGGCACACCAGGACGTCGTCGCCCGGCTGTTGCTGAAGGAAGCGGTCCCGGCGGACGACCCGCTGTTCGGCTCGGAACATCTGCCCACCCGGCTGGCCGCGGCCCGCGCGAAGTACGCGGACCGCCTGAACGAGACGACGGTGACCCGGTGACCTCGCAGAAGGAAAGCGCCGCCGACGACACCACGCCCGACCTCGACCGCCTCAACGCCTGGCCCGGCCTCGCCGACCTCCCCGGTGACGGCCCCGTCACCGCCCTCGACACCCTCACCGGCGGCGCTCAAAACCTCCTGTTCACCCTCCGCCGGGCCGACGGCAGCGAACTCGTCCTGCGCCGCCCCGGCCGCCACCTCCGGTCCGGCGCGTCCGACGCCTTCCGGCGCGAGAGCCGCGTCCTGACGGCTCTCGCCGGCACCGACGTACCCCATCCGCGCCTGTACGCGAGCGTGCAGGACGATGCGGTGCTGGGCGCACCCTTCTCCGTCCTGGAGAAGATCGACGGCTTCATGCCCCGGGGGCAGCTGCCCGGCCGGTACGCGACGGATGCCGGGTGGCGGCGCTCGGTCGCCTTTGCCCTCGTCGACGGCGCCGCGCGCCTCGCCGCCGTGGATCCGTCCGCGCACGGCCTGGCCGACCTCGGCAGGCCGGAGGGCTGGCTGGAGCGGCAGACCCCCAAGTACCTGAGGATGCTGCACGGCTACCGCGCGGAGCCCGCCTACCGCGAGACCGAGAACCCGCAGGTGGACCCCGTCGCCGACTGGCTCGCCGCGCACGGCCCGAAGCAGGGCGCGACCGGAATCGTCCACGGCGACCTCCAGTTCGCCAACGTCATGTTCGCCCACGACGCCCCGCGCCTCGCCGCCATCGTCGACTGGGAGATGGCCTCCCTCGGCGACCCCCTCCTCGACCTGGCCTGGATCCTCACCGCCTGGCGCGAGAAGGGCGACCCGCCCGGCAGCGACCCTCAGTTCCAGCCCTGGGACGGAATGCCCGGCCGTGCCGAACTCGTCGCTCACTACGCCGAGTCGACCGGCCGGGACGTCTCCGCCTTCCGGTGGTACCAGGTCCTGGCCTGCTTCCGCCTGGCCGCCCTCCTGGAGGGCAGCTATGCCCAGGCGCTCGCCGGGAAGATGAACCGCAAGCTGGGCGAGGGGCTGCACGGCTACGCGGGGTGGCTGTGGGCCAAGGCCCGCCAGGAAATGGAGGGTGACTGAGTCCTGAAGGTCTCAGGTGCCGTTCACCGGCTGGTGGTACGTCCGGCCGCCGACCGTCGTGGTGGGCGTGCTGGCGGCCTGTGCGGCCCCGCCTCGCCGTCCTGCACCCCGGTGGTGATGCCGACCGGGGCCACCCAGGGCGGCGAGGCCCTGGCGCTGCAACGCCGAGACTGCTTCGTGGGAGGCTATTTTGGTGGGAACCTCAACGCTCCGTCCAGGCGCACCACTTCACCGTTGAGGTACTCGTTCTCGCACAGGTGCTGGACCAGTGCGGCGTACTCCTCCGGGCGTCCCATGCGCCGCGGATGCGGCACCTGGGGGCCCCAGTGCGCCTCCAGGCGGTCGGCTGCCTTTCCGTACGCGGGAGTGAGGACGGTGCCCGGGGCGACGGAGACCACACGGATGCCAAGGGGCGACAGGTCCCGGGCGGCGACCAGCGTCATGGCACTCACCCCGCCTTTCGCGGCGGCGTACGGCAGTTGGCTGGTCTGGCCCTCGTACGCGGCGATGGACGACGTCGTGACGATCACGCCGCGCCCGCCGTCCTCGTCGTGGGGGGTGGTGCGTGCGAGTGCCGCCGCGGCCATGCGCATGACGTTGAAGACGCCGGTCAGATAGATGTCGACGGTGGCGCGGAAGCCGCCGAGATCCAGGGGTGAACCGTCCTTGCCGACGAGCCGGCCGCCGCTCGCCGGACCGCCGTGACAGTCGACGGCGATCCTGAACTCGCCCGCCTGTCCGGCCGCCGCCACCGCGTTCGCCACCGAGTCCTCGTCCGTGGCGTCGGTGCGGACGTACCGCACTCCGAGCTCCTCGGCCAGGGTCTTGCCCTTGTCGTCGGCGAGGTCGGCGATCACCACCCGGGCGCCCGCCGCGTGCAGTCGCCGCACCGTGGCCTCACCGAGGCCGCCCGCGCCTCCGACCACCAGGGCCGCCGAATCTTCGATCCGCACGTCATTCCCCTCCCTTGCGAGTATCGCTCTTAGTGTACGAGAATGCCGTTCTCATGAATATAGCCGTGATCCTGGAAATGGCCGCCTCCGCGGGGGACCGGCCGGCCGTCACGGAGGGCGGCCGCTCGCTCTCCGCGGCCGAGCTCCATCGCCTCGCACAGCACGCGGCCGACCGCTTCCGTGACCGCACCGCGGTCCTTTACCTGGGGCCGAACCACCTCGCCTATCCCGTCGCCCTGTTCGGCGCGGCGCTGGCCGGTATCCCCTTCGTCCCCCTCAACTACCGCCTCGGCGAAGAGCAGCTGGAAATCCTGGTCCTCCGGCACCCCGGAGCCGAGGTGCTGCACCCGGCCGATCTTGACGCGCTGCTGACCGCACCGCAGGGGGAGGCCGAGGGACGGCCCGTCCCCGAGGACCGCGACGCCACCGCCGTCGTCCTCTACACCAGCGGCACCACCGCGGCCCCCAAGGCGGCCCTGCTGCGCCACCGCCACCTGCTCGCCTACGTGTTCAACACCCAGGACTTCGGCTCGGCTGAGGTGACCGACGCGAGCCTGGTGGCCCTCCCGCCCTACCACGTGGCCGGCCTGATGAACCTGCTGACGAACCTGTACGCCGGCCGGCGCGTCGTCTACCAGTCGGCCTTCGGTCCCGCCGACTGGCTGGCCACGGTGCGCCGTGAGGGCGTCACCCACGCCATGGTCGTCCCCACCATGCTCGCCAGGATCACGGCGGAGCTGGGGGACGCGCAGGCCGGTGTGCCGACCCTGCGCAGTCTCGCCTACGGCGGAGCGCGCTGCCCTCGCCCGGTGGTGGAGCGGGCCCTGCGGCAGTTCCCGCAGACCGGCTTCGTCAACGCCTACGGGCTGACGGAGACCGCCTCGTCGGTCTGCGTGCTAGGGCCCGACGACCACTGGCGGGCGGTCGCCTCCGACGACCCGGCGGTGCGGGCCCGCCTCGGCTCCGTGGGCCGTCCGCTGCCGGGCGTCGAGGCAGAGATCCGGGACGAGGACGGAAAACCCCTCGGACTGGGCGAGACGGGACTCGTCTTCGTGCGCGGGGAGCAGATCTCCGGCGAGTACGCGGGGGCGAGCGGCAGCGACACGGACGGCTGGTTCGCCACCCGTGACCGGGGCCGGCTGGACGAGGACGGCTACCTCTTCATCGAGGGCCGCGCCGACGACACCATCATCCGGGGCGGGGAGAACATCGCCCCCGCCGAGATCGAGGACATACTGCTCCAGTACCCGGGCGTGCGCGAGGCCGCCGTGCTGGGGCTGCCCGACCCCGAGTGGGGCCAGCGCCTGGTCGCGGTGCTGGTCGGAGCTGGCGACCCGGACGAGATCCGTTTCTTCGCGAAAGAGCGCCTGCGCTCCTCCAAGACGCCGGACACGGTCGTCTTCCGCCCCGAACTGCCCCGCACGCCCACCGGGAAGCTGCTGCGCCGCACCCTGGTCGCCGAACTGGAAGAGGCCGCCGATGCCTGAAGCCGTGCTTGTCGCCGCCCTGCGCACCCCGATCGGCACCGCCTTCAAGGGGAGCCTGCGCGACACGTCCGCCTACGACCTGGCGGACCGTGTCGTCGCGGCGGTGGCCGAAGGTCTGGACCCGGACCTCGTGGACGACCTGATCCTCGCCGAGTCGCACTACGGCGGCGGGGTCGTCGCCCGCCACGCGGCCGTTACGGCGGGCCTGCCACAGGTGCCGGGGCTCGCCCTGAACCGGCACTGCGCGGCCGGACTCGCCGCGGTCTCGACCGCGGCGGCATCCGTCCGGGCAGGCATGGACCGGCTGGTGCTCGCCGGTGGCGTCAACTCCGCCTCCACCGCGCCCAAACTGTCCTACCTGGGCGGTGAACGCTGGGTGCCGCCCTCCCACCCCGACCGTCCCGATGCCCCCAACCTCGACATGTCGATCACGGTCGGCTGGAACACCGCCGTGAAGGGAGGCCTCACCCGCGAGGAGATGGACGCGTGGGCGCTGCGCTCGCACCGCAACGCCGTCCGGGCACTGGACGAAGGCCGCTTCAAAGACGAGACCGTGCCGGTCGACACCCCACACGGCACCTTCGAGACCGACGAGCACCCGCGGCGTGACACCAGCGCCGAGAAGCTCGCCGCGCTCAAGCCGCTCCACCCCGAGATCGAGGGCTTCTCGATCACGGCAGGCAACGCCTGCGGCGCCAACGACGCGGCGGCGGCCGTGGCGGTGGCCGACGAGCGCCTCGCGCGGGAGGACCTCGGACTGCCCGCCCTGGCCAGAGTGCGGTCCTGGGCTTCCGTGGCCAGGGACCCGGCCGAGACCGGCTTGACCCCCACGCACGCCATCCCCAAGGCGCTCGGGCGGGTGGGCATGACGCTGTCCGACGTGGATCTGTTCGAGATCAACGAGGCGTTCGCCTCGGTGCCACTCGCCGCGGTCCGCCGCCTCGGCCTCGACCCGGACACCGTCAACGTCAACGGCAGTGGCTGCTCACTGGGCCACCCCGTCGCCGCCACGGGCACCAGGATGGTCGTCACGCTCGTCCACGAGCTCCGTCGCCGGGGCGGGGGGGTGGGCGTCGCGTCGATGTGCGCGGGCGGGGGGATGGGTTCGGCGCTGGTCCTGGAGGTGCCGGGGCTGTGACGGTACCTGAGGAGGGCCGGGCGTCACACGATCAGTAGGCTGGATTCGACCGCAACCTGCGGTTCCCACGGCGACTGTCGTGATCTCCAGTGCAGGGGCTGCTCATGCAGGCAGGTGGTTCTTTCCCCTCTCATCGGCCCTCGACGGTTCCCGGCCCGACGTTGGAAGCTCTGCTGTCGGTGGTCGGAGCCGGGGTTCTTGAGCTGTATGCGGCTCCTCACGGCTTGGCCGTTCCCGTACAGGGCGTGACCGTGTGGGACGCGCTGGATCCGGGGGTGTTGCCGGGGCAGGTTCTGCTGGTGGTCGGGGTCGACCCCCGTCGAGCGCTGCCGCCGACGTGATCCGGGCGGCCGGCCACGCCAGGGCGGTGGCCGTGGTCTTCGGCCCGGACCTGCTCGGCCGGGCGAGGCCGGTGGTGCGTTCGGCGGCCGCGGATGCGGGTGTGGCGGTGTTCTTTCGCACGGTATGGGTCGCTGCTGCCGTCGCCGACGTCGATGAGGATTCTGGCTCCGGTCCTGACGCCGATGCCGGGCATGGACGTCAGGACCTTGGAAAGAGGGTGGGCCTCCAGCAGTTCCTCGATTCTCGTGGCGAGGAGTTTGCGCTGGTCGAGGACGGCTTGGAGCGAGCTGGCGAGGCTGGGGACGATCAGGGCGGCGGCGTCCGTGCCGGGGACGACGACGGTCTGCTCGTCGAGTGCGGTGAAGATGTCCTCGACCAGCCGCTCGGCCATCCGCGGAGCCTTCGGGCGTATCAAGCTGATCAGCCGGCGCCGTCCGGCCTTGCGGATCAGGGCTGGCGAGCCGAACTGGTCCAGCAGCGAGGACGGCCGGGTGCTGGATGCGCGGGCACAGGACACGTTCGAGGTGCGGGTGGATCTGGGTGAGCAGTCCGCGCAGCCGGTTGCTGATGCGGGTGGCTTCGCCGGCCAGGTCGTCGTCGAAGCCGACGATCATCTCCAGCTCGGCGACGGTCTCATCGTCCAGCTCGATGGAGCGGAGCGTGTGTGGCATCGACCGGGCGGCGTCGGCGATGACGAAGGCGTCACGGGCGTCGGTCTTGGCCTCGCCAGGGTAGAGGTCGGCGATCCGCCGCATCGTGAGACCGGGCAGATAGGCGACCTGGCAGCGCATGTCGCGGGCCACCGCGATGTGCAGGGCGCCGATGGAGGCCGGCTGGTCGACGACTACGAGCACGGTGCCGTGTTTGGCCTGCAGCTTCGCGAAGAGCTCGCGGAGTTTGGGCTCGTTGTTGGGCAGACGTTTGTCGAAGGCTTTCTTCCCGGTCGGGGTGACGGCGGTGGCGTGGTGTTCGCCCTTGCCGACGTCCAGGCCGAGGAAGACGCTGATGTCGCTGGTGTCGATCACGTGCAGTCTCCGGTCGTACTCGCCCGGCCGTCCAGCGGCACCGATCGCCACATCCACATTACGAAGAGCCTCCCTGCCTCCGGAGAAGCCGGTGGTCATGCCCCTAATCAGCGGTCTGTCGATGCCTCCGGGGCTGGTGACACCACCCCCCGGGCCATGCGTTCGACAGGGGGGACCAGTCATGCCAGCTCCAGAGGCCGGGAGCACCATTGCGGGGCCACGAAGAAGGTAATGGGGGTGACGATCGAGGACCTGCAGGCGTTCTCGCCTACTCGTCCACGGATGAGGACGTGGACGACATGCGTCGGCGGACCATCCTCGGTCGCCGGGTGCCGGACTCGGCGGTGACCGCGATGAAGGAGACCGGCTTCTTCCGGCTGCTGTGGGAGTCGGGGGATGTGGTTCGCCGGCCGGCCGAGGGGGATCTCCTCGAACGGTTGGCCATCGCGGTCACAGCCGGTGGCGAGGCATTGGGTTCCATCTGGGTGGCAGCCGCCGGGCGGCCGTTGCCAAAGACCGCGGCGGACGACTTGCGGGCCGCCGCGAGAGCGGCCGCACCGCGTCTTCTCCATCACCGCTCCCGCCGGGCCGGGCAGCTACAGGTGGTGCAGGAGACGGCGCGCGCCTTGCTGGAGGGCCTGGGCTCCGCCGAGGCGCTGGCAGCACGCACCTCGCTGCCGGTCGAGGGCCGGTGCGCGGTGCTGGCGGTGCACGCCGGACGCGGTGGTCGGGACGAAGAACCGCGTTCCCGACCTGGTGGCCGTGCAGTGTGCCGCGCACGGGCATGAGGCGGTCGTGGTGGCGGTCACCGGTGGTGTGCTGGTCCTGGTGGGCGGATTGGCACCGGACGCCGAGTCCGCCGCGGCACAGGTGGCGCGGTTGGGTGAGGCCCTTGCCGGGAAGCTGTCAGCGATCCTCGCCGCGCGGGTGTGCGTCGGTGTCGGGGAGGTGGGAGCGCACCTGCAGCAGGCGGCCGAGTCCCGGCGGACGGCCGACCTGGCGCTGCGGGCACTGCTGTCCCGCGACGGACTTGGCACCGTCGCGCGGGTGGGCGAGGTCGCCGAGACGGTGACGATGCTGCGCATCGTCGACACGCTGCGCGAGATGCCGCTGCCGCCGGAACTGCCGGTGACACGTTCGGCCGCGTACGACGCCGAGCACGGCGGAGCCTTGATCGACACACTGCGCGCCTACGATCGCTGAGGTCGTCGGCGCGCACTGTTGCGGCGGGTCACGTTCGTGCCCTGGCACGACGACGCACCGGTCGCGCGCGGCCCATGGTCAGCGGGCGCGTGTCACCGCAGAGAAGTGTGGTCGCCGGGACGAAGACGCCGTTTCGACAGTGCGGGAGTCTGGGGCTTGTGCGTCCGGTGCGCCCGGGCGATCACTTCGACGACCCGGAAGGTGCATGGTGACCGGCTCCCAGGCAGCACAGCGACGAGAACGTATCCTCACAGCCGCGATACGACAGCGGCTCATCGATCCGGACGACGCGCTGCTCGCGGGGTTTGTCGACCTCGACGGCGTCGCCGACAGCGTCGCGGCGCTTCAGCAGGCCTTCCCGGGCTCGGTCTCCGTGCTGCACGCCTTCGCGGCGAAGGCGAACCCCTTGGTGCCGCTGCTCGAGGAGCTCCGAGGACTCGGCATGGGCTGCGAAGTGGCCAGTGCCGGGGAGCTGGGCCAGGCCCTGGCCGCCGGCTTCGCCCCCGAACAGATCGTTTTCGACTCCCCGGCGAAGACCCCCGCGGAACTCCGCCAGGCACTGGAACTGGGTGTCGCGGTGAACGCGGACAACTTCCAGGAGCTGGACCGCATCGGCAACCTCCTCGCCACGTGTTCGTTGACCTCGCAGATCGGGGTACGGATCAACCCCCAGGTCGGCGCCGGCTCCATTGCAGCGAGCAGCACCGCGACCGCGACATCCAAAGTTCGGCATCGCGCTGGAGGACGACGGCAACATGCAGCGGCTGCTGCGGGCCTACCGGGAGCATCCCTGGCTGACCTGGGTGCACGCGCACGTCGGATCACAGGGCTGCCCGCTCGACCTGATCGCCGAGGGCATCGCGAAGACGGTCGCGTTCGCCGACAAGGTCAACGCCGAACTCGGCCGGCGACAGATCACCGGCATCGACATCGGCGGCGGACTTCCGGTCGACTTCGACACCGACAACACGACCCTCGGCTTCGACACCTACGTGCCCACCTGCGCGATCACGCACCTGCCCTGTTCACCGGCGCATACCGGATCGTCACCGAGTTCGGTCACTCCCTGCTCTCCAAGAACGGCTTCACCGCCGCCTACGTCGAGTACGCCAAGACCTCCGGGGGACGCCCGATCGCCATCACCCATGCCGGCGCCCAGGTCGCCACACGCACCGTGTTCCAGCCGGACTCCTGGCCTCTGCGCGTCACGGCACACCACCCCACCGGCGCCCGCAAGACCGGACCACTGGTGGCGCAGGACATCGCCGGTCCTCTCTGCTTCGCCGGCGACGTGATCGCCCGAGCCCGTCGCCTGCCCGCGCTGGTGCCGGGCGATGTCGTGACGATCCTCGACACCGGCGCCTACTGCTTCTCCGCCCCCTACCACTTCAACACTCTGCCCGAACCTGCCGTCTACGGAGTCCGCACCGGTCCCCGCGGAGATGTCCGATTCGAACTCCTCCGTTCCGTCCAGACCATCGACGACATCCTCACGTGAGCGAGCCGATGACCCACCTCGGCCCGCCCCTTCCTCGGACCAGGCCATCGCTCAGCCCGTCACGCACACTTCCTGCCCCGACAACAGCCGGTCCGACGGGGCGCCGCACGGCGTCGGCCACTCTTCATACAGTGAACCGCAGCAACGCCTCCTGCGCGTACGACGCGAGCAGCGTGCCGTCCGCTGTCAGGACGTCCCCGCGGCCGAAGCACCGCCCGTGCGCGGCGAGCGGGCTGTGCTGACGCAGCAGCAGCCAGTCCCCGGTGGTGAACGGCCGGTGGAACCACACGGTGTGTGCGGTGACGGCCGAGGTGAACGCACGGCCCGCCTCCGCCTGCGTCACGCCCTCCATGGGGCGTAGCGCGGTGCCGATGGGCGTGAGGTCGGTGGTGTAGGCGAGGAGGGCGGGGGCGAGGGCCCGGGGAGCGTCCGGGATGAGGGTCCACAGCTCGTACTCGGGCGGCTCCGACTTCACGGTGTCGAGATCGGTCGCCGCCCTCGACTCCCAGGGCAGCAAGCCCAGCTCGACGGCGCGTTCGGGTCCGGGCAGCGTGGGCACGGGGGGCGCCGCCTGCCGGTCGGGCCCCTCCTCCCACACGTGCAGGCTCGCGTTCGCCACCGCGACGACACCCCGCTCCTGGCGGGCGGTCAGCCGTACGGTCGCGAAGGTCCGCCCCTGCTGCGGCACCTCGGTCTCGTAACGCACCGGCTCACCCGTGTGTCCTTCCCGCAGGAACTGCGTATGCAGCGACTTCAGTCCCTTGCCCGGCGCGGCGAGCTGTGCCGCGCCTGCGAACTGGGCGAGCAACTGTCCACCGAACAGCCGCCGGTACTCCAGTTGTTGCGAGCGGCCCTCGTAGGTGCCCGGCCCGCGGGGAGTGAGGTCGAGACAGCCGAGCAGGTCGTTCCACGGGTCGGTCACGGGGTGCCCCTCACAGGTCGACGAGGCGGGGCGCGCGCGCCTCACGCAGCAGCAACCGGCCGGCCTCGCGGGTCAGTTCACGGGTGGAGCCGAGCAGCCCGTCGAGCACCAGGGCACGTTTGACGTGCCGGTGCAGGGCGTGCTCGGCGGTGAAGCCGATACCGCCGAGCGCCTGCTGGCAGTGGCGGGCCGCGGTGAGCGCGGCCCGGCCGGCGGCGGCTTTGGCGAGCAGCGCGCCGGTGTGGTCCAGGGTGTCGGCGCCGGCCGGCGCTTCGGTGTCCTCCCCGGCGGCGCGGTTCGTCTCCGGAGCCCCGGCCGCGACCAGCACCGCCTCCGCCGCCTCCAGTGCCACATACGTCTCCGCCAGCCGGTGCCGCAGTGCCTGGAAGGAGGCGAGGGGACGGCCGAACTGCTCGCGGTCCAGCACGTGTTCGCGGGCGAGCGTCAGCATGGCCCGCCCGGTGCCCAGCAGCCACCAGCCCAGAGCCCGTCGGCCTGCCGCCACGGCAGGCGCGGGAAGGCGATCGGGTTCGGCGTGGCGCAGCGGGAGCCCGGGATCCAGTGGGCCGGCCGGGGCACCCGCGCCCCGCAGCCACCGCACCCAGGCCCCGCCCGCGTACGGCAGTGGCGGCGTTCCTCCGAGCGGGCGGCCCGCCGCCAGCAGGACGACGTCGTTGAGGACCGGGGCCTGGGAGCCGGTCTCCCCGAGCAGCCGGAACACCAGCGGGATCGCGCTGCCCGGTTCCTCCGCGAGCATCTCCGCCCAGCCCAACTCGGCCAGGGCGACATCCGGTTCGGCTTCCGGCCCGCTCGTCGTCAGGGACTTGTGCAGGGCTTCTTCCAGTAGTGCGCGTTCAGCGGCGTCCACCGCGTCTCACTCCTTCCCGAGGTCCAGCAGACGGCGGGCGACGATGTTGCGCTGGATCTCGGCGGTGCCGCCGTAGATGGTCGCGGCCCGCGAGTAGAGGTACTCGGTGCGCCACGTCCCGTCCGGCGCGAGCTCCACCGACCCCGGCAGCAGGTCCCGCGCCGTGTCGAAGAGCCGTTGCTCGGCGCCGGCCAGCAGGATCTTGTCCACGGAGGTCTCCGGGCCCAGCCGCCCGCCGTCCGCCAGGGCCCGTTGTGTGGCGGCCGAGCGGCAGCGCACGCTGTGCAGGTCCAGCCAGACGGCACCCAGCGCGTCCGCGTCCGGCTCGCAGCCGTCGGCCAGGAGCCGGTCGAGGCGGCTGTAGAGGTGGGCCACGCGGTGCCAGAAGCAGGTGGACCGCTCGTGCGGCAACAGGTCCATCGCGAGCCGCCAGCCGTCGCCGGGCGAGCCCAGCAGCCGCCCGGCGGGGACCCGTACGTCGTCGAGGAACACCTCGGCGAACTCGTCGACGCCGTGCATCGTGCGCAGCGGCCGTACGGTGATGCCGGGGGAGTCCATGTCGACGAAGAAGGCGCTGATGCCGCCGTGCCCCGGCTCTCCCGTCCGGGCGAGCAGGACGCAGCGGGCCGCGTACTGGGCGAGGCTCGTCCATACCTTCTGCCCCGTCACCACCCAGCCGTCCCCCTGCGGGACCGCACGCGTGGACAGGGACGCCAGGTCGCTGCCCGAGCCGGGCTCGGAGAAGCCCTGGCACCACTGCTCCTCGCCGCCGAGCAGCCGGGGCACCATCTCGGCGGCGAGCGCGGGCGGCGCGTAGTCGATCAGTGTGGGGACCAGCACCTCGACCATCGACCACAGGCCGGGCTCGGCGAGGTCCCGCGAGGCGATCTGCTCGCCGAGTACCGCCCGCAGCACGCTCGGGCCGCCGAGTCCGCCGACCGCGTCCGGCCATCCGTGCCGCATCCAGTCCGCCGCCCACAGCTCCCGCCGGACGCGGGCCAGCTGGGCGACCTGGGCGTCCAGGGAGTGGTCCGTACCGGGGGACAGGTCGTGACGGTCCAGCCAGGCGCCCAGCGCCCGGCGGAACTCCTCGATCCTCACGGGCGGGTGCGCTCGAAGGCGTGCGGGCGGCCCGAGTCGTGGGCGCCGCTGCGGCGGATGAAGGTCATGGCACGGGTGCGCAGCCGCCAGCCGTCCGGGGTGCGGACGTAGGTGTCGTTGTAGTAGCCGATGCGCATCTCGTGCGTGGAGTGCTCGACGAAGGACAGCGGCTGAGTGCCGGTCGCCGCGTCACCGTCCAGCTCGATCACCGGCGTCCCCGCGAGGAACAGCCCCTTCGGGGCGGCGGAGACGAGCGCCGGGAACTCGTCGAGCGGGTAGGTGTCGCCGAAGGCGCTGTAGCTGCCGTCCGGGGCGAACACGGCGAGCACCCGGTCCACGTCACCGCGGGTCATGGCGACCGCGTAACGGGCGAGGAGCTGTTCGATCTCCACCAGGTCGTCGGTGTCGCTCAAGGGCCTCGTCCTCTCGTTCGAGAATGCGATTCTCACTCAAGGAGTATTGCTCCGGATGGTTGCTTCTCCAATAGGGAGAAGCTAATTTCCAAGTCATGGATCAATTCCTGGCCTTCACGGTGGTCGGCCTGAGTACCGCCGCCGTCTACGCCGTGATCGGCACCGGTCTGGTGGTCACCCACGCCACCACCGGTGTGTTCAACTTCGCCCACGGCGCGGCCGGGATGCTGTCCGCCTTCGCCTACTGGCAGCTGGCCGTCGGCTGGGGCTGGCCGGTCCCGCTCGCCCTCGCTTTCGTCCTGCTCGTCCTGGCCCCCGCCTTCGGCCTGTTCGTGGAACGCGTGCTCATGCGGCCGGTGCAGGCCCTCGGCGAGGCCGAACGCCTCGTGATGACCGTCGCGCTGCTCACCGGCTGCATCGCGCTCGCCCGCTGGGTGTGGGATCCCAACACCGCGCGCCCGCTCACGCCGTTCTTCGCCGAACGGACCGCACTGCGCCTCGGCCCGGCCGCCGTCACCTGGCACCAGGCGATCACCATGGCCGTCGCCCTGGCGATCGCCGCGGCCCTCTGGGTCCTGCTGCACCGCACCCGCGCCGGCACGGAGATGCGCGCCTCCGTCGACGACCGGGCTCTCGCCGGCCTCACCGGCGCCGATCCGCTGCGTGCCACGCGGCTCGCCTGGGTGCTCGGCATCCAGCTCGCCGCCGTCGGCGGCATCCTCATCGCGCCCGCCGTCGCGCTCGACGCCCAGCAGCTGTCGCTGCTCATCGTCAGCGCCTACACCGCCGCCGTCTTCGGCCGTCTGCGCAGCCTGCCGCTCACCTTTCTCGGGGCTCTCGTCGTCGGCCTGCTGGAGGCCTACCTCGCGGGCTACCTGCCGCAGAACGACTACCTTCCGGGTCTGCGCCTGGCCGCCCCAGCCCTGCTGCTGTTCCTGGCCCTGCTCGCCTTCCCGCACCGCAGGCTGCGCGGCCGCGACCGCACCCCGGTACGGGTCCCGCTGCCCACAGCCCGCGGCAGCCTCCTCCTCGCGGGCACCGTCGTGCTCTTCGCGTTGGTCCTGGTGACGGTCCTGGCGGAGGACGACCTCCTCTCCTACGGCACGCTCTTCCCGCTCGGCGTCATCGCCCTGTCCTTCGTGCCCCTGGCGGGATACACCGGGCAGATCTCCCTGTGCCAGCTGTCCGTCGCCGGCATCGGCGCCGTGGTGTGGGGACACCTCGGCGCGCACGGCGAGTTGTGGGCGCTGCCCGTCGCCATGCTGGTCACCGCGGCCGTTGGCGCGCTGATCGCGCTGCCCGCCCTGCGCCTGTCCGGCATCTACCTCGCGCTCGGCACCGCCGCCTTCGCCGTCGTCCTCGACCGCTGGATCTTCACTCTGCCCGCCTTCGAGGTGCTGGGTGTGCGGATCACCTTCTTCGACCAGGGCTCGGTGACCGTCACCGGCCCCGACCTGTTCGGCCTGCACCTCACCTCACCCGCCCAGCTGCTGGTGCTCTCCGCCGTCTGTCTTGCGCTCGCCTCGGTCGGCGTCGCCGCGCTGCGCCGGGGCCGGTTCGGCCGCCGGCTGATCGCGCTGCGCGACAGCGAGGCCGCCTACGCCACCCTCGGCGGACGGCTCCTCGTCGCCAAGACAGCCGTCTTCGCCCTGTCCGCCGGGATCGCGGGACTGGGCGGTGCCCTGTACGGCATGCAACTGCAGACCGTCACCGCCGACCAGTTCAACCTCATCGCCGGGCTGCCGATCTTCCTGATCGCGGTCATCGGCGGCCTCGGCGCCGTGGGCACGGGGCTGTTCACCGGCATCGCCTTCGTCCTGCCGGCGCAGCTGATGAGCGGCCTCGGCTCCTGGGTGCACGACGTGACCGCCCTGCTCGTCGCCCTCGCGGGCATGGGACTCGCGCACAACCCCAGCGGTGTGCTGGCCCAGATGCGCGCCGAATGGGCGCCGCTGGGACGGAACCGGCCGTTGCTGTGCGGGCTGCTCGGCGTCCTCGGCGTGTGCTGGCTGCTCGCGGCGCTCGACGTGGCGAGCGGATGGCTGCTCCTCGCGATCGCCCTCGTCACGGCCCTGCTGCTGCGCGTCCGCGCCGCCGCCGCACAGCGGCCGCCCACCGACATCCCGCCCGAGTGGTGGGGAGTACGGCGCCCCTGGCGGTCCGAGGACGGGGAGGTGCTGAACCGTGCCACCACTGCTGCGGGCTGAGGAGATCACCGTGTCCTTCGGGGGACGCCGCGCCCTCGACGGCGTGTCACTGACGGCCGAAGCGGGCCGGGTAACAGGCCTTATCGGCCCCAACGGCGCGGGAAAATCCACGCTGTTCGACGTGGTCTGCGGGCTGCGCCGGCCCCGCACCGGCCGTATCCGTCTCGACGGCCGCGACATCACCCGGGCAGGCCCCGCCCGTCGCGCCCGCCGCGGGATGTCCCGCACCTTCCAGCACCTGGAGCTCTTCGGCCGCCTCTCCGTGCGCGACAACCTGCTCGTCGCCGCCGAACTCGGCCCGGGGCGCCGCCACGCCGCCCGCACGGCCGACGCCGTACTGGCACGGCTCGGTCTGACCGGTGTGGCCGACGACGCGGCCGACGCGCTCCCCACCGGCCTGGCCCGCCTGGTCGAGGTCGGCCGCGCCCTCGTCCTCGGCCCGCGCGTCCTGCTCCTCGACGAACCCGCCGCGGGCCAGGACGCGGAGGAGACACAGCGGTTCGCCGCGCTGCTGCGTTCCCTCGCCGACGAGGGCACGGCCGTCCTGCTCGTCGAGCACGACATGGGCCTGGTGATGAGCGTCTGCGACGAGGTGCACGTCCTCGACCTGGGCACGGTGGTCGCCAGCGGCCCGCCCGCCCGAGTGCAGACCGACGAGACGGTCCTCGCCGCCTACCTGGGGGAGGCACGGCCATGAGCGGACCCCTGCTGGAACTGGACGGCATCCGTGCCGCCCATGGCGGCATCACCGTGCTGCACGGCGTGGACCTGGCCGTCGAGGAGGGCCGGGTGGTGGCCCTCCTCGGTCCCAACGGCGCCGGCAAGACCACTCTGCTGTCGGTCGCCGCCGGTGTGCACCCGCCCAGCGCCGGCCGGCTGCTGCTCGGTGGCCGGGACGCCACCGGCATCCACCCGCGCGACCTCGCCCGCGCCGGCGTGTGCCTGGTGCCCCAGGGCCGGGGTGTCTTCCCGAACCTCTCGGTGCGCGACAACCTCCGGATGATGACCTTCACGGGCCGCACCCAGGAGGAGATCGAGGAGATCGCCTACGCCCGCTTCCCCGTCCTCGGCACCCGGCGCGCCCAGCCCGCGGGCACCCTCTCCGGCGGCGAGCAGCAGATGCTCGCCCTCGCCCGCGGCCTCGCCACCGCCCCCGCCGTCCTGCTCCTCGACGAACTCTCCATGGGGCTCGCCCCGCTGGTCGTCTCCGAGCTCTACGAACTCGTCGCCGACATAGCCCGGCAGGGCGTCGCCGTGCTCGTCGTCGAGCAGTTCGCCGCCGCCGTACTGAAGATCGCCGACTACGCCGCCGTCCTCGCCGGCGGCCGCGTCCAGTGGCAGGGGCACCCCGACAGCTCCCTGCACGCCGAACTCTCCTCCTACTACCTGGGGAGCCCGATATGACCGCACCCCCCGAAGCGCGTGCAGAACGGTTCGTCCGCGAACTCGCCGAGCTGAAGATCCCCGACCCCGCCGCCGCCCGCGCCACGCTCTGGCTGCGGCTCGGCGGACTGCTCATGGCCGCGGGGCTCGTCCTCGGCGCGCTCGCCTTCCCCCTCGCCCACGCCACCGACAACGTCCTCGCCCAGGGCGACGCCATCGCCATCGGCCTCGGCGGCATCGCCGCCGCCGTGGTGGGCGGAGCCCTGTTCCTGCGCTACTCGTTCACCGGCTTCCTGCGCTTCTGGCTCGCCCGCCAGTCCTACGACCTGGACCGGCTGGGGGAGAGGCTCACTCCACCGGCACCCGCACCCCAAGGAGAACCGCGCCATGCCGTCACCCCGCACACCGGCCCTGCGCCCCGGTGACCAACTGGCCTCGGCCACCGGCGCCACCCGCGTCATCGTGATCCGGGCCCCGCAGGAGGTCACGGGCCCGGTCGAATGCGGTGGAAGCCCGATGGTCCCGGCCCAGGACGCCCCTGCCGCACAGCCGGCCGGCCAGACACCGGACACCCTCATCGGCAAGCGCTACGTCGACCCCGCCGACACGCTCGAACTCCTCTGCACCGCCTCCGGCACCGGCCACCTCACCTACGGAGGAAAGCCCCTGGCGGTCAAACCGCCCAAGGCCCTGCCCGCCTCGGACTGATCCGCCCACAGCCACAAGGAGTCCCATGGACCGCGATGACATGATCCTCATCAGCGTCGACGACCACATCATCGAACCGCCCGACCTGTTCGCCAACCACCTGCCGGCCCGCTACAAGAAGGACGCCCCGCGCCTGGTCCATCGCGAGGACGGCAGCGACGTCTGGCAGTTCCGGGACAGCTCCGTCGGCAACGCCGCGCTCAACGCGGTCGCGGGCCGTCCCAAGGAGGAGTACGGCATGGAGCCGCAGGGCCTGGACGAGATCAGGCCGGGCTGCTACGACGTCGACGAACGCGTCGCCGACATGAACGCCGGCGGTGTCCTCGCCCAGCTGAACTTCCCCTCCTTCCCCGGCTTCTCCGCCCGGCTGTTCGCCACCGAGGACTCCGACTTCTCCATGGCCCTGGTGCGCGCCTACAACGACTGGCACATCGACGAGTGGTGTGCCGCCCACCCCGGCCGCTTCATCCCCATGGCCCTCCCGGCCATCTGGGACGCCGAGCTGTGCGCCCAGGAGATCCGGCGCGTCGCCGAGAAGGGCTGTCACGCCCTCACCTTCCCGGAGAACCCGGTCCCGCTCGGCTACCCGAGCTTCCACTCCGAGTACTGGGACCCGGTATGGCGGGCGCTGACCGACTGCGGCACGGTGATGAACCTGCACATCGGCTCCTCCGGCCGCCTCGCCATCACCGCGCCCGACGCCCCGCCGGACGTGATGATCACCCTCCAGCCCATCAACCTCGTCCAGGCGGCGGCCGACCTGATGTGGTCCCGCGTCCTCAAGGAGTACCCGACCATCAGGATCGGGCTGTCGGAGGGCGGCACCGGCTGGATCCCCTACTTCCTGGACCGCCTGGACCGCACCTACGAGATGCACGCCACCTGGACGCTCCAGGACTTCGGCGGCAAGGTCCCCTCGGAGATCTTCCGCGAGCACTTTCTGACCTGTTTCATCAGCGACCCGATCGGGGTGAGGCTCCGCCACGACATCGGCATCGACAACATCTGCTGGGAGGCCGACTACCCGCACAGCGACTCGATGTGGCCCAACGCCCCCGAGGAGCTCCACGAGGTGCTGACCGCGAACTCCGTGCCGGACGACGACATCAACAAGATGACGCACGAGAACGCCATGCGCTGGTACTCCTTCGACCCGTTCGCCCACGTTCCCCGCGAACAGGCGACCGTGAGCGCCCTGCGCAGGGCCGCGGGCGACCACGACGTGTCCGTGAAGTCCCGCAGCCGCGAGATCGTCGCCCCCGCCGAGAAACTCGCCGTATACCGCAAGAAGGCCGAGGCGGCGCTCGCCGCCGCGCAGCCGAAGTGAGTCCGACGGCCCGCTGACGGGCACGCGCCGACGGCGCGTCCGTCACCAACCTCCGTGGACAGAACACCTAGGCCGCGGCCGGCCGGTGCCTCAGCCTTGTCGTTCTCCTGTGCGTACCAGGCCGGTCTCGTAGGCGATGACGACCAGCTGGGCCCGGTCGCGGGCGCCGAGTTTGGCCATGGCCCGGTTGGCGTGGGTCTTGACGGTGACGGGGGTGACGAAGAGGCGTTCGGCGATCTCGTCGTTGGCCAGGCCGGTGCCCACCAGTGCCAGTACCTCGCGTTCCCTGGGGGTCAGCGTGGCCAGCCGATGGGGGTCGACGAGGTCGCCGGGTGAGGGCTGGGCGAGGACCCGGGAGATCAGGTTCTTGGTGGCTGCCGGGGAGAGCAGCGCCTCGCCTGCGGCCACGAGGCGGACGGCTTCGAGGAACTGCGCCGGTTCGATCCCCTTGCCCAGGAAGCCGCTCGCGCCTGCCCGGAGGGCCTCGATGACGAGGCCGTCCTCTTCGAAGGTGGTCAGGACGAGGATCTTGACTCCGGCCAGGTCCTCGTCCTGGGCCATCAGCCGGGTGGCTTCGATGCCGTCGACCTCGGGCATCCGGATGTCCATGACGACGACGTCGGCGCGCTCGGACCGGGCCAGTTGGGCTGCTTCCCTCCCGTTGGAGGCCTCTGCGACGACGTCCATGTCGGGTTGTGCGTCGATGAGCAGCCGGAAGGTGCCGCGGAGCAGGGCCTGGTCGTCGGCGAGCAGGACGCGAATGGTCATGGGCGGTGGTTCCTCACGGGGTGTCAGGCAGGTGCGGGGGAGAGCGAGAGCGGCAGCTCGGCGATGACCTGGAAGCCGCCTTCGGGCCGCGGGCCGGCGGTGACGGTACCGCCGATGGCGGTGGCCCGCTCGTGCATGCCGATCAGTCCGTGGCCGGTGCCCGCGCCCTTCGGTGCGCCCGGGAGTCCGTCGTCCGCCACGGTGACCCGGAGTGAGTGCACGCCGTAGTCCAGGACCACCGAGGCGCGGGACGCGGACGCGTGCTTGTGGGTGTTGGTGAGGGCTTCCTGGATGATGCGGTAGGCGGTGAGGTCGGTTGCGGGCGCCGGCGGCGAGGGATCTCCGGTGCGGGTCACCAACACGGACAGCCCGCTCGCCTCGAACCCGCCGAGGAGGGTGTCGAGATCGGCCAGACGCGGGATGGGGGCCCGCGAGCCCGGCGCGTCGTCGGGCTGACGCAACAGGCCGACGGTGGCGCGCAGTTCGTCGAGGGCGGCGCGGCTGTTGTCCTTGATGTGGGCCAGTGCCTCGTACGCCTGCTCGGGGTTGGTGCGCATGAGGTGGTGAGCCACCCCCGCCTGGGCGTTGACCAGGGTGATGTGGTGGGCAACTACGTCGTGCAGGTCGCGCGCGATGCGCACGCGCTCCTCGGTGACTCGGCGCCGGGCCTCCTCCTCCTGCATGCGCTCGGCACGCTCCACGCGCTCCCGGGCCGCCGCGAGGTTCTCACGGCGGTTGAGGACAGCGCGGCCGAGCGCGGTGGCCACGATCGCGAAGTCGAGCCGCAGCAGGCCGGCACCACCCACCACGGACTGCGCGTGGGTGGCGGCGTAGACACCGGTGATCGCCACGGCCGCGACGGAGCCGACGATCCATGCGGTGCGCCGGCTGCCGAGGAGGGCGAGCGTGTACAGGGCGACGAAACTCGCCGCCGGGGTCGGCGAGATGTGCGAGGCCACGGCCATCAGCGTGAGGTCGCCCGCCAGGGTGAAGAGGGTGACGCCCAGGGGCCAGCGGCTCCGGAAGGCCAGCGGCACGCACGACAGCGCCGTCCACACCACCTCGTCCCACCGCGGCTCGTGCCAGTCCGACGTGCCGACGGCGGTCGCCGCCGCGGCAATCACGATCAGCGGTACCGCCGGCAGCGCGTCTTTGATCCGGTCATGACGAGCCAGCCACTGTCGCCACTCCATGGGCAGTTCCATTCGCTCACTCTAAGGAGCGCGGGCCGGCGGAACGCGGTCGCACCGCTTTCCGCCGGCCCGCGCATGGGAAGTCGATCCATCGTGCTGACCGTCATCAGTTGACCAGATCGGCGGTCTCCCGCTCCCGCACCGCGTGCAGCGGCACTGTCGGCTCGTCGGTGGGGCCTTCCACGGACACATTGGGCAGCGCCCTGTCCAGGCGGCGGGGCAGCCACCAGTTCGCCTTCCCGCCCAGGTGCATGAGGGCGGGGACGACGATCATGCGGATCAGCAGGGCGTCCACGGCGACCGCCACCGCGAGGCTGACCCCGAACTCAGAGATCACCCGCATGCCGCCGAACACGAAGGACCCGAAGACGCAGACCATGATGGTGGCGGCGACGGCGATGACCTTGCCGGTCTCGGCCTGACCGACCCGGACCGCGCGCCGGCTGTCCCCGGTGTGGGCCCACTCCTCGCGCATCCGGCTGACCAGGAAGACCTGGTAGTCCATGGACAGGCCGAACATGATGCCGATGACCAGGATCGGCACGAACGACTCGATCGGCCCGGCGGAGCCGAGCCCGAGCAGTCCGGCGCCGAAGCCGTACTGGAAGACGACCACGATCGCGCCGAAGGCGACCCCGATGCTGAGGATGTTCAGCAGCGCGCCAACCGCCGGAATGAGCAGACTCCGGAAGGCGATGGTCAGCAGCAGGAAGCCGAGCGCGGCGATCACCAGCACGAACACCGGGAGCTTGCCCATCAGCACGGACGCGAAGTCGTCGTTGCTCGCGGTGACACCGCCCACGTAGACCGTCATCGACGTGCCCTGCTCGGCCGGCGGGAGCACCTCGTCCCGCAGGTGGCGGATCAGGTCGGAGGTGGCCGCGGACTGCGGGGAGGTCGTCGGGACGACGGAGATCACACCGACGGTCTGGCCGTCCTTCATGGGCGCGGCGGTGACATTGGCGACACCGTCGACCTGCTTCAGGGCGGTGACCAGCTTCGCCTCGGCGGCCCGGTCGGCGGCGGTGGGGGCCTGGACGGCCAGGACGAGAGGACCGTTGAAACCGGGGCCGAATCCGTCCGCGATCATGTCGTAGGCCTGGCGGTTCGTCGAGGACGCGGGCAGGTTGCCGTCGTCGGAGGCGCCCAGCCGCAGCGACAGCGTGGGCAGGGCGAGCGCCGCCAGCACGGCCAGGGCGACCACACCCAGCACCTTGGGGCGAGCCTGGACCTGTTCCGCCCACCGGGTCCACAGACCGGGCCGGCCGGAAGACGGCTGCCTCGGCCCGGCCGCCCGCCGGCGCTCGGCGCGGCTGAGGACCCGCGGGCCGATCATGCCGAGCAGTGCGGGCAGCAGGGTGATGGCGGCCAGCACCGTCAGCACCACGGTGACGGCCGCGCCGATGGCCATGCCGTTGATGATGCCGACGTTCAGGGTGAGCATGCCCAGCAGTGCGACCACGACGGTCAGACCGGCGAAGACCACGGCCCGGCCGGAGGTGTTGAGGGATTTGGCGACCGACTCGGCGACGCTCATGCCGGCCATCAGGTTGGCGCGGTGCCGGTTGACGATGAACAGGGCGTAGTCGATGCCCACGCCCAGACCGATCAGCGAGCCGAGGGTCAGCGTGGTGCTGGAGAGTGTGATGACGTGGCTGAGCAGGATCACGGTCACCGCGGAGGTCCCGACGCCGATGATGGCGGTGATGATGGGCAGTGCCGCCACCCAGACCGCCCGGAAGACGAACAGCAGCACGATGAAGGCGAGGATGATGCCCATGGCGTCGGCGACCGGGTTCGGCTCGGGATTGATGGTGAACGCCTGCCCGTTCAGCGCGATGTGCAGGCTCCCCGTCTCCGGAGCCGTGGCGAGGTCCTTCACGTGCTCGACCTGGGCGTCCGAGACGTCCCGGTCGAACGCGACCGTCGCGTAGGCGGTCCTGCCGTCCTTGCTGACCTGCTCCTTGCCGACGGGCGTGTAGGGGCTGCTCACCGCGGCGACGCCCGGCGCGTCGGCGATGCCCTTGAGCATGCCGACCATCGCCTTCTCTGCGGCGGGTTCGGTGACCCTGCCGCGGTTCACCTGCCAGACCACCCGGCCGCTCTTGCCCGCGGCGCTGTTGGAGGCTTGCTGGAGCAGGGCCGTCGCCCTGGCCGAGTCGGTGTCCTGCGAGGTCGGGCTGTTGCCGAAAGCGCTGCCGGCGGCGCCGACCCCGGCTCCCAGGGCGAGCAACAGGCCCACCCAGACCAGGACGACGGCGAGCCGGTGCCTGTGGCACCAGTGGGCGAGAGGGGACATCGACGAGCCTTTCCAGGGGAATGCCATGCGACCGGGCCGACGATCACGGCCCACTCTCACGCTCGCAGTTCTGCGACCTCTCGTCATTGGCCGTTCGCAGACACTTGCGTCTACTGCGATCGCAGCAGACGCGGTGGCGAAGAAGGCCTTGCTCCCCCGGTGAGCGGAGCGGAAGCCGCGGGTTCGGAGGTGGGTGGCTACCTGCGTTTCCTGGATCACCGCCGTGTGATGGCCGACGAGACCCGCCTAGTGTTCTGCGCCTGAGATCCGTCGGTGGCTCCGTCTCGCCTCGGCGGTCGAATTCCCGCCGCCGACCAGGCGCGTTGACCGTCAGCGGCCCGGCCGGAACTGCCTGGGAACTTTCGGCGCAGGACACTGGCGGAGCTTCGATACATCCGACACCGAGACATCGGTTGCCGAGGCTCAGCCGACAGCGCGAGCCGTCCCTCGGCGATCCGGCGGTGCTCGGCCTCGTCGAGGTCTTCGGCGTGCCCGTCGGGCCGAAGACCGTCGTGCGCGTGATCCCGTCGTACCCGACGACCTCCCGCAGGAGGTACGGGCGGCCGCACAGCGCGTCGTCCAGGAGACGTTGACCCATGTCCGCCGTCACGTCGCCGACGCCACGAGGCCGCCGTGGTGGCGTACGGAGCCTGAGACGTACACCGGGCCTCATCGAGACCTTTGCCGAGGCCCAGGACGCCTACTCGTCATCCGTCTCGAACAGCAGACGCAGCAGGTCGTTGAGGGGTTCGATGATGTCCAGCTCCTGGTTCAGCAGCCATTTCCCCTGCAGCCCGCCGAGCATCGCCTCGATCATCAGGGCCGCGCTTTCGGGGCTGACGCCCTTGCGCAGCCTGCCGCGCTCGGCGTACTCCCGCAGTCCCTCCGTCAGGTGTGCGAGCCCGTGGGCCTGTCGGTCGACGAAGTAGGAGTGCGCGAGGTGGTCCGGGCGTGAAGCGGCGGTGGCGAGCTCGATCCACAGGCACATCAGCTCGGGGTGTTCCTGGTGCTTGCGGAGCCGGGCGCTGAAGTAGGGCGAGAGATCGTCCAGGTCGGTGACCTGGGCGGTGCCCTCCGCCCACTCCTCGGAGTCGCGCTGTGCGAGGACGGCGCCGAGGAGTTCCTCCTTGCCGCGGAAGTGGTGGAGCAGCCCGGCGGCCGTGATGCCGGCGCGTTCGGCGATGTCACGCAGGGAAGCGGCGGCGTACCCGTGCTCGGCGAAGCTCTCGCGCGCCGCGCGCAGGATCTCCTCCCGCCGGGCCGCCGACTTGGCGTACGGCCCGCGTGCCCTCGCCTGACTCACGGTGTGGTCACCCTTCCTCGCGAACTGTCCGCGACGGCAGTCCGGCGGACTCCGCCTCACTTTACGCATCGAGCCAAGCCAGTCATGTAACGGTCAGATAACGAACGGCGTCCGTAGTCTTCTCGTCCTTGCTTTGTGACCCTAGCGTCCGATCGAAAGCTAAACAGGTGTTAGGAATTTGCTCCTCCCGGGATCACCGCTGCGCGCTCAACCCCGCTGAGGGCGACGGCGAAGGCCTCAGAACCTCCGGTCGGCAGACGAAGGAAGCCACCATGCGTATTCGACCCCTGCACGCCCCACCCCGGTCTCTCGCTCTGGTCTCCCTGGCCACCACGGCCTTGCTGCTCACGACGACGGCGTGCGACGGCCAGGCGGCATCCTCGTCGTCCACGACCTCGACGCTCTCCCTGGCCATCATGGGCACCCCGAACTCGTTCGCTCCCGCCCAGCTCACTGAGGGACAGCAGGCCTACGTCTGGAGCTCCCTCTACGACACGCTGCTCCTCGTCGACGACGACGGCGAACTCCGGCCGGGCGCGGCACAGCGCTGGACATACTCCGACAGCGGCCGGACCCTGACCCTGACACTGCGCACGGGCATGAAGTTCAGCTCGGGTTCCCCGGTGACGGCGGCCGCCGTGAAGGCGACCCTGGACCTGATCAGGACGTCCGGCCAGAACCAGACTCAACTCGCCGCCGTGGAGTCCATCGATGCTCCCGACGACCGGACGGTGACGCTGCAGCTCCGCAACGCGGATGCGTCGCTCCTGTACGCCCTGGCCGGAGCCGGCGGGGTGATCGCCGACCCCCAGACCATGAGGACCAGCGGTTCCGTGCTGAATCCGGTTTCCTCGGGGCCCTACACCCTGGACAAGGGCGCGACGGTCAACGGGTCGGTCTACGTGCTCAAGCGGCGCGACGACTACTGGAACAAGCAGGCCTATCCGTTCCCCACCGTCAAGATCAAGGTGATCTCCGACCGTGCCGCCTCGGTCAACGCCTTGAAGGCCGGTGAGATCAACGCCGGGTCCGTGGAGGTGCAGCAGCTGAGCTCGCTGAAGTCGGCCGGCTTCACCACCAAGCGCATCGAGGCGACCTCGGTGGCCACGCTCCTGCTGTTCGACCGCAAGGGCGAAGTGCTCAAGCCGCTCGGAGACGAACGGGTGCGCAAGGCCATCAACATGGCCTTCGACCGGGAGAAGATGGTCCGGCTCTTCCTCAAGGGCTCCGGCAAGGCAACGGAACAGCTGTACCACCCCCTGGACGAGGGCTACGACCCCGCGCTCGACCACACCTACCCCCACGACCCGGCCGGCGCGAAGAAGCTGCTGGCCGAGGCCGGGTACCCGGACGGATTCTCGGTGAGCATGCCGAGCCTGTACTTCACCAAGCCCTTCGAGCCCACCATCTCGCAGTCGCTCGCGGACATCGGCGTCAAGGTCACCTGGGACCCCGTACCCGCCCAGCAGACCATCTCGGCCCTGGCCACCGGGAAATACCCCATGGCCCTGGTCATTGACGGGCTGGACCCCATCCCGGTGCAGACCCGTGACTACTTCTCCCCGAACGGGTACCGCAACGTGTTCGCCTCCACCGATCCCCGGCTGACCCGGCTGCTGCTGAAGGCGAACGGCGAACACGATGCCGCGAAGGCGGCAGAGGTGTACAAGCAGATCGACGCGTTCACGGTGAACAACGCCTGGACGGCGCCCGTCTTCTACATCGGCGTTCACTGGGTGACCAAGAAGGGCATCGTCTTCCGCGGGGACGGCTCCTCGACACAGAACAGTCTCCGGCAGTTCGGTCTCACCGGCCAGGCCGGTGGGTGAGCCTCGGCATGATCCTCCATGTGCTGCGCCGCCTGACCGCGGGACTGGTGCTGGCGGTCCTGGTGACCATGATCACGTTTTTGCTGCTGAGCACGTCGTTCGACGACATCGCCGGCAGCGTCCTCGGCAGCTCCGCGACGCCGGCCCGCATCGAGCAGCAGAAGGCGCAGCTGGGACTCGACCGCCCGGTGCTCGTGCAGTACCTGGACTGGCTGTCCCACGCCGTGCGGGGCGACTTCGGACTGTCCTACTTCACCAGCGAGCCCGTACGGTCGGCCATCGCCGCGCGTCTTGGTGTCACCCTGTCCGTGGTGCTGGCGGCGCTCCTGCTCACCACCGTCGTCGGGGTGACGTTGGGCGTGCTGGCGGCCACCCGGGGCGGAGTCGTCGACCGGATCGCGCAGGGCGCCTCCTTGTTCGGCCACCTCGTGCCGAACCTGCTGATCGCCATCGGGCTCGTATGGCTCCTGGCCCTGCGCCTGCACTGGTTTCCGGCGACCGGCTACACGCCGCTGGGCGAGGATCCCACCCGCTGGGCGGCTTCGATCACCATCCCCGTCCTCGCCCTGACGGCGGCCGGAGCCGCCAGTCTTACATCCCAGGTCCGCGGCGCCATGATCGACGAACTGCGCAAGGACTACGTCCGCACCCTCCGGACACGCGGCATCCGTCCCCGCGCGATCCTGCTGCGCCACGCCCTGCGCAACGCCGCGGGCCCGGCACTGACGGTGCTGTCCCTTGAGTTCGTGCAGATGTTCGGTGGGGCGCTGGTCATCGAGCAGGTCTTCGCGCTGCCGGGCTTCGGCTCGTACGCCTTCAACGCGTCCCTCCAGGGCGACATCCCGATCATCATGGGCATCACGCTCTTCGCGGTGCTGCTCGTGGTCTGCGTCAACCTCCTCGTCGACCTCGCGAACGGCTGGCTCAACCCGAAGGCGAGGATCCGATGAACACCTCACCGAGCAACGCCGCCCCCGCCCGCGAGCAGGGAGGCCGGGACGAGACCCCCGCGGGCGGCAGGGCGTCCCTGCGCCGACTGCTGCGGGACCCGCAGGCGGTCCTCAGCGCCGGCGTCCTGCTGGTCGTCGTCGCGCTGGGCCTGCTCACCCCGCTGATCACCGAGCACGGCCCCAACCAGGCCTCACTCGAAGCGATCAACGCTGGGGCCGGCGCCCACGGCTATCCGCTCGGCGGGGACAAGAGCGGCCGCGACATCTTCGCCAGGCTCCTCCACTCGGTCAACACCAGCGTGGTCTCGGCACTTATCGGTACCAGCATCGCCCTTGCGGTCGGCGTCACCTTCGGCCTGATCGGCGGATACTACGAGCGGCGCCTGCGGGGTGTCACGGAGTGGGTGTTCAGCCTCGTGATGACCTTCCCGGGGCTGCTGCTGCTCATCGTGCTGCTCCCGGTGACCAAGGGCGACTACCGCGTCACGATGATGATCTTCGGGGTGCTGCTGTCGCCAGGCATCTACCGTCTGGTCCGCAATCTGGTCCTTGGCGTCAGGAACGAGCCGTACGTGGACGCCGCCCGGGTGTCGGGTCTGCCGGACCGGCGCATCCTCGGGCGGCACATCCTCTACACGGTTCGCGGTCCGGTCGTCATCGCCACCGCGTTTCTCGCCGGAGCGTCCATCGGCGTGCAGTCGGGCCTCGCCTTCCTCGGGGTCGGGTCCAGCACGGTCCCCAGTTTCGGCGCGATGATCGCCGACGGGTTCACCAACTTCTACGAGGAACCCCTTCAGTTCCTGTGGCCGAGCCTGGCGCTCGGGGTCATCACCGCCTGTCTGGTCCTGCTCGGCAACTCGCTGCGGGACGTGCTCGAGGGCGGACGGCCGAAGCCGTCCAGGATCACCGCGCCCTCGCGCCGGCCGACGACTGGACCGGCGGCTGAGGCGGCCCCTTCGGGACTGCTGACCGTTCAGGACCTCGCCCTCGCCTACCCGACACCCTCGGACGGGTTGAAGGAGGTCGTCAGCGGGGTCACCCTCAGCCTCAGGGCGGGGGAGACACTGGGGCTCGTCGGCGAGTCGGGGTCGGGCAAGACGCAGACCGCGTTCGCGATCCTCGGCGTACTGCCCGCCGAGGCGGTCGTCACCCGCGGCTCGGTCCGCCTCGACGGGCGCGAACTCCTGGGCCTGGGCGAGCGCGAACTGTCCGGCATACGCGGCAGGGCCATCGCGTACGTCCCCCAGGAACCGATGGCGAACCTCGACCCGTCCGCCACCGTGGGCTCCCAGCTCGTCGAGGGGATACGCGCGGCGACGCCGACGCCCCGGCGTGAGGCCCGCGAACGCGCGCTCGCCCTCCTCGGCCGCGTCGGCATCGCCGACCCCCGGTGGGTGTTCGCCTCCTACCCGCACCAGCTGTCCGGCGGTATGGCGCAGCGGGTCCTCATCGCGGGCGCCGTCGCGAGCCGGCCGTCGCTGCTTATCGCCGACGAGCCGACCACCGCCCTGGACGTGACTGTCCAGGCGGAGATCCTCGACCTGCTGCGCGATCTGCGCGAGGAACTGAACATGGCGCTCCTGCTCGTGACCCACAACTTCGGTGTCGTCGCCGACAGTTGCGACCGCGTCGCCGTCATGCGGCAGGGCCGGATCGTCGAGACCGGAGACGTGCTCGACCTCTTCCGGGCACCCGAGCACCCGTACACCCGCACGCTGCTCGACGCGATCCTCGACGAGCACGCACCGCGCACCGACCCGCCCGGCATCGCCGACGAGCTCCCGCTGAAGGAGGTGCGATGACCGCGCCGCTGCTCGGCCTGAGCGACCTGCGGGTCACCTACCCCGGGCGTGGCCTCAGGGCCCGCCCCACCGAAGTGCTGCACGGAGTGTCCCTCCAGGCCCGCCAGGGCGAGACCCTCGGGATCGTCGGCGAGTCCGGCTCCGGGAAGACGACCCTCGGGCGGGCCGTCCTAGGACTCGTGAAACCCAGCGGCGGGCACGTCCGGTTCCAGGGCCGGGACATCACCCACTCCTCCCGCAAGGAACGCCGCGCGCTCGCCCGGGACATCCAAGTCGTCTTCCAGGACCCGTACAGCTCACTCAACCCCGCCCTGGCCGTCGGCGACATCCTCAGCGAGCCGCTGACGGCACACGGTGCCACGGCGCGCGAAGCACGGGCCCGCGTTGCGGAGTTGCTGGATCAGGTGGGGCTGCCCGGGGACGCGGCCCGGCGGCTGCCACGCGAGTTCAGTGGCGGACAACGGCAGCGGGTGGCGATCGCCCGCGCCCTCGCGCCCGAGCCGCACCTGATCGTCTGCGACGAACCCGTCTCCGCCCTCGACCTGACGACCCAGGCCCGCGTGCTGGACCTGTTCGTCGACATCCAGCGACGCACCTCGGTCACCTACCTGTTCATCTCGCACGACCTGGCCGTCATCCGGCACGTCAGCCACCGCGTGTGCGTCATGCGCGGCGGTGAGATCGTCGAGACCGGAACCGCCGGCCAGGTCACCTCCCGGCCCCGACACCCCTACACACAGCGGCTGGTGCTCGCGGCGCCCGTCCCCGATCCGGTCCAGCAGCGCGAGCGCCGGGAGCGACGCCACCGGCTCCTGGCGCGCGAGCGGGCGGACCTCTCCGGGGCGCGGATCCCTCGCCGCGGCGCAGCCGCACCGGAGGAGTGGAACGACACCGACAGCGACGCCTGAACCCGTGCGCACCGCGGACCCGCCGGAGAGCCCGACGGTGACGCCGGCCGTCGCCGCGGCGAGCGGACGCGCTCGCGACCGACGCGGGCCCGACCGCCACCCGGACGGCCATGCCGCCACCCGGCGGCCCCACACCTCGGAACAGGAACTCGGAGACCCATGCTGAAGCCCCTCGCCACCGCCACCCGTGAACTGGTCCGCCTCGACGGCCTGTGGGACTTCGCCGTCGACACGGCCGTGGGCGAACGCCCCTGGGCCGGACCGCTCGACACCCGCCTCGAGGCCGCCGTGCCCGCCAGCTACAACGACCTGTTCACCGACAGCGCGATCCGCGAGCACGTCGGCTGGGTCTGGTACCAGCGCAGGGTCCGTGTGCCCCGGGGCTGGTCGGGCGACCGGGTGCTGCTGCGCCTGGACGCCGCCACGCACGAGGGCAGGGTGTACGTCGATGACGTGCTGGTCGCCGAACACGTCGGCGGATACACGCCGTTCGAGGCCGACATCACCGAACGCGTCACCGCGGGGCAGGAGTTCCGTCTGACGATCGGCGTCAACAACGAACTCACCAACGTGACGATTCCCCCCGGCACGATCACCGTCACCGAGGACGGCCGCCGTCAGCAGAAGTACCACCACGACTTCTACAACTACGCCGGCCTCGCCCGCTCGGTGTGGCTGCACAGCGTGCCACCGGCCCACATCCAGGACATCACCGTCGTCACCGGGCTCGACTCGACGACCGCGACGGTGCAGTACGAGATAGAGACCAGCGAACCCGCCGCCGTGCGCGTCAGGATCCTGGACGCCGAAGGGGCCGAGGTGGCCGTGGGGGAGGGCGCGAGCGGGACGCTGCGCATCGAGGACGTGACACCGTGGCGGCCGGGCGCCGCGTACCTGTACGACCTGGTCGCCGAGATCGTGGACGGTGCGGAGGTACGGGACACGTATCCCCAGTCGTTCGGCGTGCGCACCGTCGAGGTCCGAGGCACCCGGTTCCTCATCAACGGCGAGCCCTTCTACTTCACGGGCTTCGGCAAGCACGAGGACACTCCCGTGCGAGGCAAGGGGCACGACGGCGCCTACCTGGTGCACGACTTCCAGCTCATGGAGTGGATGGGCGCCAACTCCTTCCGCACGACGCACTATCCCTACGCCGAGGAGGTGCTGGACTTCGCCGACCGGCACGGGATCGTCGTCATCGACGAAACCGCCGCCGTCGGCCTGAACCTCGCCGTCCAGGGAGGGCTGACGGGCCGCCCGCACCCGCCGACCTACTCGGAGGACACCCTCAACGACGACACGCGCGCGGCGCACGCCCGAGCCCTCCGGGAGCTGATCGGCCGCGACAAGAACCACCCCAGCGTGGTCATGTGGTGCGTCGCCAACGAGCCGTCCACCCACGAGGACGGTGCGCGCGAATACTTCGAGCCGCTGGTCGAACTCACCCGCAAGCTCGATCCGACCCGTCCCGTCTGCAGCACGGCGTCCCTTCTCACCACGCACGAGAACGACCGTATCGCCGACCTGTTCGACGTCGTCTGCCTCAACCGGTACTACGGCTGGTACCTCGCCAACGGTGACCTCACCACCGCGGAGGCGCTCATGGACGCGGAGCTGCGGGCCTGGGTCGACAAGCTCGGCAAGCCGGTCCTGATGACCGAGTACGGCGCCGACACGCTGCCGGGTCTGCACTCGGTCTGGGACCAGCCGTGGACGGAGGAGTACCAGGTGGCTTACCTGGCGGCGAACCACCGCGCCTTCGACCGCTGCGAGGCCGTCGTGGGCGAACACGTGTGGAACTTCGCCGACTTCCAGACCTCCCCCGGCATCCACCGCGTCGACGGCAACCGCAAGGGTGTCTTCACCCGTGAGCGCCGTCCCAAGGCCGCCGCTCACGCCCTGCGGGCGCGTTGGACCCCGCTGTCCGGCCGCAAGCCGTCGACCGACGCCTGACCGGCTCACCGCACACCGATTCCCACGACTGTTGGAAGCGAGGCTTTCCCAGTGCTCTTACCTACGAGACACCCCGCGAAACGAGTGCTGTTGGCAGGAGGTGCCGCGGCGGTCCTCGTCATCTCCTCGCACTCCGGCGCGGCTCTGGCAAGGACGTCTGAGCCGCCCGCCGGCGTCGCGGTCGACTTCGGTTCGACGCAAGGCCCGCTGCCGCGGCCCGAGGCACACAACAACTTCGGCAGCCTCAACTCATGGCCCCAGCAGCGCGCCGACGACGTGGCGTTCCTCAACAGACAGGGACTGCACGGTCAGATCTACCGCGTGTGGGTCAGCAGCCCGAAGGCGCCTGCCGAGAGCAACGTCTTCAACCTGTGCCACCTGGAGACGCAGTCCTGCGACCTGTCCATACTGGACGGCTACCTCACCGACGCGAGCACCGTGTCCGACGAGCTGCTGGTGAACGTCAACCCCACGGCCTTCGTCGAGGGCAAGAGGCCGTGGAAGGACCTCGCTCCGATGCTGGAGCTGATCATCCGCAGCCTGAAGGAGAAGTATCCACGCGTCACGTACATCGAAGCGTTCAACGAACCGGACTGGCAGTTCCACGGAGAACAGCGCCACGACGGACACCCCGCTGAGGAGACGACACTGCAGCCCGACGGTCTGTACCGCTACTACGCGCCGTTCTACGAGGCCGTCGACAAGGTCAACAAGAAGCTGCGGCCTGCGGACCGGATCAAGGTCGGCGGGCCGAGCTTGTCCCTGATGGACCCCAAGTGGGTGAAGCCCTTCCTCGACGCGTACGCGGCCGACCGGAACCCGCGCAAGCGCCTGGACTTCCTCTCGTACCACTCCTACCTCGAATGGGACGACGACTACCAGGTGGCGAAGCCCTACAAGGACGACCTCCGGGTGGTGGCGTCCCAGCGGAAGATCCTCCAAGGGTGGCTGAAGGAGCGCCGACTCGACCAGCATCTCCCCGCCTTCATCACCGAAACGGGCATCTACCCCGGGCCGAGCTTCGACGACACCGGCCCGAGGAAGGACTACATCCGGCAGGCGGCCGCCATGGCCACCTACGGCTACTTGTACGCGAACCAGCCCGGCACCCAGCTGTTCAACTGGAACGTCCGGCACCGGGTCGAGGAACGCAAGGACCAGCTGGTGACCCGCACCCCGAACGGGCCGCTGAAGGACACCTTCACCCCTTACGGGAACATGATGCTGATGCAGTCCAAGATGAAGGACACCCGGGTGTCCGCCGTCGCGGAAGCCGCCCTTGAGGGGGACAACGGCCTCTACGCGATGGCCTCGAAGGACCGCTCGGGCGCGTCGCTGATGGTCTGGAACTGGCAGCACGTGGGCGACCGCAGCTACCGGGCCACCATCACCATGTCCCGGATACCGTCGCAGCTCCGGCACGGCCCGGTCCGCGAGCGCGTATACCGGATCGACCAGACGGCAAGCAACTACTTCGGTGACCCGGCCAAGGCCAGTCTCCAACTGGTCAAGGAGAGGATCGTCAGGTTGGGCAAAACCTACACCGAGACGGTTGACCTCCCGCCCAACGCGATCCACCTGATTCTCCTCGAACGCTCCTGACGAACGAGGATCGTCTCGAGACGACATCAGGGCCCCGCTCCGGCCAATGGATCACCGTATCCACACCGCAGGGAAGCGAGGCCCTGTGGATCTTCGGCCGACCCGGATGCCAGCCGGTGTTGCCGGACCCGGGCCCGCTGTCGCCTTGCCCGGGTTCGACGCCCCACGCGCGGAATTGCGCAGGCGTAGGTCTCCAGCACAACGGCGCGTGGCACATCCCCGACAGCGACGCCGCAGCGGTCCACCCCAACGGCGGCGAACACACCATGTCGGATACTGCCCTGGACACGCTCACCATCTCGGCGCAGGCCCACGGCGAGAACGGCGCATAGGTCATCGTCAGTCACCATCGCCGACCACCGCATCCGTTCCACGCAGCCGACCTGGAACGGGCCGGACGACATCGAGCTGGGCATCGGTCATGAAAGCCGCACCGATGTCCTCGGACGCCTGGACGGACGCTACCTCTCCACCGAAGTAGCCGGCGGGTTCACCGGGCGTTTGATCCCGTGGTCACCCTCAGATAGGCCTCGGTGCCTGCCTCTTCTTGCATGTACGTACGCAAGGCCGATCATCCGAGGTGATCGGCCTTGTGCTTCCGTCAAAGGGTCAGAGTTCGACCGACGCCGAGAGAGAGGGGCGCTTGCTCGTTCGCTCCGGCTCACTAGGTTCGATCTGGGTTTGAGGGACCCTTGGCGTGCGCCTGTCCGGACTGATGGCGCGGCGTGTCGAAAGCCCCAGGTGCCCTCGAAGTACCGCTATACCGTGCAAGGCCATCGTTTTCGCAGGCAGTAACTCTTTCCCGTGCTGGAGTCCGGCAGCACCGAAGGAGTCTGTCGTGCCTAAGAGCGACGTGATCGATCTGTGTCGGCGCTACACGGGGGAATCCTGGGCCGGTGCGAAGGAACGCATCAATCGACTTCCGTCAGGAAGCCCGCTTATCCCCTCCGCCCGAGGTGATCAGGCGTTTCTCGACGGTCAGGTCCTGCGGGCCCTGCTGGAACACCCCCACCACCTATACCACCCGGCCGTTTCGCGTGCTGCGGGTCATCACGGGCGAGCGGCGTACGGTCATCCGCTTCGCAGCCGATTCCGGCCGTAGCGCTTCAAAACAGCTTCACCGGTCGTGAGCTGGGGTTTCGTTGGGTGGTCAGCTTGCTCGGTGGTATTCGTTGATGAGGCCTGTGACAGCCTGTCTGCGTTCGATCCGAGTTGTCGGTAGCGGTATGACGTTCGGGTCGTCGAAGGGTGCGAGCTGGTTTCGGCCTTGGTGGGGCCGATGGCTGTTGAAGTGACGGGCGTAGTCGTGAAGGAGTTGCTCCGCGTGGCCTCTGCCAAAGATCAGCACTCGGTCGGTGCATTCCTCGCGGACGGAGCGTACGAACCGCTCGGCATGCGGATTGCAGTTGGGGCTGCGGGGAGGGGTCTTGGCCACGTTGGTGCCCTCGCTGGCGAACACGGCGTCGAAAGTTGCTGTGCATTTCCGGTCCCGGTCGCGGATGAGGTGGGTGAAGTTTGTGGTGCGGTTGCCGAGTTGCCAGAGCAGCTGTCGGGCTTGCTGGGCGGTCCAGGTGGCGGTGGGGTGGGCGGTGACACCGAGGATGTGGACGGTGCGAGTGCGGACCTCCATGGCGAACAGGGCGTGGCCAGGAGGCCGTTTGCCTGGGCCTTGAGGAATTCCGTCCACTCTCTGCGCGCCGTCTGTCGGCGTTGCCTTGAGTTGAGGCCGGCGGCGCGCAGGATACGGCGGACGGTGGCTGTGCTGATGATGTGGCCGAGGCGGCGTAGCTCGCCGTGTACGCGGCGGAAGCCCCACCGTGGGTTCTCGGCGCCGAGCCGGATGACCAGGTCGCGGACTTCTTCGGATATTGGTGGCCGTCCTGGGGGAGGCGGCTGGGTCCACTTCTTCTTCAGCAGGCGCCGGTGCCAGGCGAGCAGAGTGCGCGGCGAGACGAGTCGGTTGCCGCGGAGGGTGTGGGGGAGGAGCCGGGCGAGTGCGGCGAGCAGCGCCCGGTCCGGCCAGTTGGGCTTCGGGGTGGGCACCTGTCGGCGCAGCACGGTGAACCTCGTGGCGCAGGATGAGTATTTCGGCGTTCTTGGCCGCGGTAGACCGGCACAGCAGAGCGAGCCACGCGAAGATTCGTGTGGCGAGTAGGTAGGTCAGCTGTACGAGCACAATGACGGATCATGCCCGACCGCGGGGTCAATGCCCAGGTCAGCAGCGTTGAAGCAGTTTTGAAGCGCTACGAGGTGCACGGGTGGCCGCTGCTCCCCGCGCCCGCGGGGATGGTGTGGGGCTCGGTTATTCATCGCTGCTGGTCAAAAGGTCACGGCCTCCGCGTAGTACTGCGATCCTGGTTGGATGGTCGTGTCGCTTCTCTACCGGATGACTCGATGTCTTCTCTCTGTCCCAGCAGTGCTCCTAAGCGGGACACCTCGAAGGAGGCTGAGCTTCTCGTCCTGCGGCACGAAAACGCCGTGCTACGACGCCAGCTGCGGGGGCGGGTACGGTACGAGCCTGCGGACCGTCTCGGGTTCGCCTCCCTGTCCTCGCTGATCCCCCGCCGCCGCTGGGCCAAGGTCTTCCCGATCACACCGAGCACGCTGCTGGCCTGGCACCGCAGGCTCGTCGCCCGCCGATGGGACCTACTCCCGACGACGCCGAGGTCCCGGACGGCCGCCCACGCAGGCTGCCATCAAGAAGCTCGTGCTGCGCCTTGCCCGCGAGAACAGCCGATGGGGCCATCGCCGGATCCAGGGTGAACTGGCCCGGCTCGGACACCCGATCGCCGCCTCGACCGTCTGGCAGATACTCCACACCGCAGGCATCGATCCCGCACCCCGCCACACTGGCCCAACCTGGCGCGAGTTTCTCTCAACGCAGGCGACCGGTCTGATCGCCTGCGACTTCCTCCACATCGACACCATCAGCCTGCAACGTCTCTACGCTCTGATCTTCCTCGAGCACCGCACCCGGCGCCTGCACATCACCGGCGTCACCGCACACCCGACCGCGGCCTGGACCACCCAGCAGGCCCGCAACCTCGCCACCGACCTCGGCATACGCATGGACTCGCTGCGCTTCCTCATCCGAGACCGCGACAGCAAGTACACCGACGCCTTTGACGCCGTGTTCCGGGCCGAGGACATCGAGATCATCAAGACACCGGTCCGCGCACCGAAGGCCAACGCCCACTGCGAACGCGTGGTCGGCACCCTCCGCCGAGAAGTCCTGGACCACATACTCATCCTCGGCGAAGCTCACGCGCGCCAGGTCCTGGCCACATACCAGAGGCACTACAACGCGCACCGCCCCCACCGAGCCCGATGCCAACTACCTCCCCAAGCTCACGGACAACCACCTCCGATCCTGGAACCGGCCAGCCGTAGAATCCTGCGCACCCGCATCCTCGGCGGCGTGATCAACGAGTACAGATACGCCGCTTGACCAGGAGTGACGATTATTCGAGCCTCACACGTGGTGCTGGTGATGGCCCAACGCCTCGAGATCCACTACACGCCCAAGCACGGGTCATGGCTCAACATCGCCGAAACACCCAACTCTATCCCAAACATTAGCCGCGACAGTCTACTGGCCGCACGCTGTCTCCTCCTGGGTGCGGGCCATCGCCGCATCCATGTGAGTCAGGCTCTCCTCCACGACCTCGCTGTCGTGCGCAGTGGACACAAACCAGTTGTGCATCGGATGGATCAGCGTGCCCTCAGCAGCAAGGTGGACGGCGAACCGGCTCATCCACGTGTACTCGGTGTCTCCGTCGACCGTCACGGTCGGGATCGCAGGCGGCCCGCTCACCCGCAGCGGCACCCCGTGGCGCTCGGCCAGGCGCAGCAGCCCCTCGGCGAAGGCACTTCCCGTTTCCCTCATGCGCTTCGTGCCGTCCTCACGGCGCAGCAGGTCCAGGTTGGCCACGGCGGCGGCCATGGGAGCGCCGGTGTTCCAAAAAGTGCCTGCGAGAAAGACGGAGTCGGCTGTCGGGCGCAGCTCATCCCGGCCGACCACCGCCGCGATCGGCCAGCCGTTGCCCAGCGCTTTGGAGAAGCAGACGAGATCGGGGGAGAACCCCAGAGCCACGTGTGATCCGCGGAGATCCAGGCGGAAGCCGGCCCGTACGTCGTCGGATATGAGCAGCGTTCCCCACTGGTCGCAGTGGGCTCGCAGGGCCGATAACCACGTCGGGTCAGGAAGCTCGGAGACTCCGGGAATGGGGTGGTGGAACGGTGTGATTGTGACGGCGGCGAGGCGTGGACCGTGAGCGGAGAACAGGTCGTCCAACGCTCCAAGGTCGTTCCAGGGAATGGTCCGCACCGTGTCCGTGTCGCTGGGAAGGCGGCCTTCGGAGGGGTTGCACCACCCGCACCAGGCGTGAGACCCGTGGTAGGCGCCCGCCATGCAGGCAACCATGTCCCGGCGGGTGTGGGCGCGGGCCAGGAGCAGGGCCGTCCAGGTGGCGTCGGAGCCGCTGGTTCCCCACGCCGCCCACGCCGCACCGTCGACCAGGTCCACAAGGGTCTCCGCGAGTTCGACCGAACTCTTGGTCGCGGCCGTCAGCGTGGTGCCGCGCCCGGCCCGGTCCAGCGCGGGGGCGTCGACCTCCTTGCGCCCGTAGCCGTTGATCATCGATCCATAGCCGCACAGGAAGTCGTTGTACCAGTTGCCGTCCACGTCCAGCAGGCGCGCGCCGTCCCCCCGGTCGGCGAACCATGGATAAGAGTCCGGGGCATAGGCGGCGGGGTACTTGTTGTGTCCCCACACACCTCCGGGGACCACGCGCCGAGCTCGGTGCAGCAGGGCCTGCGAACGGGTCAGACTTTTGGTGGGGCGATTCCGCATGGTGCTCCTTGCTCACGGGTGCGTGTACGGTTCCAGGCGGCGTGCGTGGCGGGGGAAGTCCACGGCGATCTCATCGGCGCGGGCGAGCCGCTGGTCGGTGAAGTCGAAGCCCGGCGCGACGATCTCGCTGATCAGGCCCTCATCGACGCCGGGCGGCAGGAAGCTGGTTTTCCACCATCCTCCGGGGCAGGTGAAGGCGGGCACCTGCCCGTGCTCCGCCTCCCGCCCCAGCACGCGCTCGTGGAGGATCCCGTCCGGGGAGAGCATCAGATAGTGGATGGGCCCGCCGAGGTGCAGGAAGTGGGTGATGTCGGAGACGTTGCTGTGCAAGTGTCCGACCGGTGAAGAGTGGTCCAGCAGGTAGTGGATGGTGTTCGCCAGGGCACGGGTTCCCCGGGGGGTTTCCAGGAGCCGCGACGACTGGTACAGCTGCCGGTAGTAGCCGCCCTCCACATGGCTGACGAGGCCGAGCAGTTCGGCGGTGTGGCCGGATTTCCCTGCCGACCAGGTCGGCGAGGGTTGTGCACCGGTCAGCGTGTCCGACGCGGGGCCGGGCCCATCGGGCGCGAGTTCCCACGGCGCGGTGCCCGGCACGGACGCCTCGCTCCACAGGGCGTACCGCGGTTCCTGTGCGATGAGGGAGTGCCAGGTGCCCGCGGGAATGGTGTGCTGCAGGACGTGGCCGGCGTGCGGGGCGCCGCCCAGGACGGCGGGACCATCACCGTGCGTACCCTTGAGCCGTACGCTCAGTGGGGCGCCCTCGTGGAAGAACAGCACAGTGTCCGACGGACTGCGCCGCCACGGCATGCGTACCCCGGGTTCGAGCAGCCGGGTGCGCCAGCTCAGCACAGGGCGGGCCGTGGATTCCCCGGGTACTAGTGAGTTGTGTCGTTCCCCGGTCCAGGCTCCTTCCCTGCTGTCGGTAAGGGTCAGCTGTTGTCTCAACTGGTCCGTACGCGCGGTCATCGCCGTCCCCTGGTGGTTCCGCAGGTCCGCTTCAGTACCGGTAGTGCTCGGGCTTGTACGGGCCGCCGACCGGTATGCCCTGGTCCACGGACTGTTCCTGAGTGAGGGTCGTCAGTTCCACTCCGAGGGCTGTCAGGTGCAGGCGGGCGACCTTTTCGTCGAGGATCTTTGGCAGCGTGGTCACCATGGTGCGGGCCCGGTCGCCGGTGTGCAGTTCGATCTGGGCGAGGACCTGGTTGGCGAAGGAGCTCGACATCACGAAACTGGGGTGCCCGGTGGCGTTGCCCAGGTTGAGCGGCCGCCCCTCGGACAGCAGGACGATCGAGTGCCCGTCAGGGAAGACCCACTCATCGACCTGCGGTTTTACGGGCACCTTGGTCACGCCGGGGCGTTGCGTGAGTCCGAGTACGTCGATCTCAGCGTCGAAGTGGCCCATGTTGCCGACGATCGACTGGTGCTTCATCCGGGCCATGTGGTCGCTGGTGATGACGTTGGGGACGCCTGTGGTGGTGACGAAGAGGTCGGCCTGCTCCACCACCTGGTCGAGCGTGGTGACGTCGTAGCCGTCCATGGTCGCCTGGAGGGCGCAGATCGGGTCGATCTCGGTGACGGTGACCCGGGCGCCCTGGGCCCGTAGCGCCTCGGCGCAGCCCTTGCCCACGTCACCGTACCCGCAGACGACGGCTCGCTTGCCGCCGATGAGCGCGTCGGTGGCTCGGTTGAGTCCGTCGATCAGCGAGTGGCGGCAGCCGTACCGGTTGTCGAACTTCGACTTGGTCACCGAGTCGTTGACGCTGATGGCGGGAAACAGCAGTGCTCCCACGTTCTCGAGACGGTGCAGGTGACGGGCACCGGTGGTGGTCTCCTCGCTCACACCCTCGACTCCAGCGGCGACGGTGCGCCAGTAGCCCGGCTCCTCCGCCACGGCCCGCTCGATCTCCCGCAGTGCCTCCGGGTCAAGGCCGTACGCCCCGAGGACGGGGCCCTGTCCCGTTTCGAAGGCGACACCGTGGTGGATGAGGAGGGTCAGCCCCGCCCCGTCGTCCAGCAGCAGATGGGGACCCCGGCGGCCGGGCCAGGACAGGGCACGGCGCGCGCACGCCCACAGGTCCTGCCGGGTCTGCCCCTTCCAGGCGAAGACCGGGACCCCGCGGTCGCCGTCGGGGCCGGCGGCGACCGCGGCGGCGGCTTCGTCCTGGGTCGAGACCTGGTTGGAGCCGGCCCAGCGCACCTGCGCGCCCAGGGCGGTCAGGGTCTCGATCAGCACGGCTGTCTGTACCGTCATGTGCAGGAAGCCGCTGATGCGGGTGCCCGCGAGCGGCTGGTGCGGACTGTATTCCTCGCGGATGGCCATGAGGCCCGGCATCTCGTGCTCGGCCAGCCCGATGGCGCGGCGGCCCTCAGCGGCGAGGGACACGTCAGCTATCGCGAAGTCCCTCTCCGCGCTCACGCGGGCGGTTGGGCGAACGTCGGTGTGCGGGGTGTTCATCAGCCGGCCTTCCTCAAAGGAGTGTGCTCACGGCGGGCGTGCCGCCGTGCGATCGGTCAGAAGTAGTCGGAGTTCCCTGTGCGGCGTCCGCGGTCCATGAAGGACTCGAAGACCAGGTATGCGGCGGCAAGCCATACCGCCCCGCAGAGCAGTGCCTTTCCGGCAGCCGCGGCGATCGGGAAGGCTCCCGCGTCGGCCTCGACCAGCCGGATGGCCGCGAGGCTGTGGGTGAGGGGGAGCAGGGCGGCGGCCGTGCGTACGGGCAAGGGCCAATGGTCCACCGGCACCTGGACCCCGCAGACGGCCATCATGACGAAGTAGGCCGCACTGGAGACGATGTTGCGCAGACCGTTGGCGTTGAGGACCAGCGCGGCGAGGAAGAGGCCGAGGCAGTAAGTGGTAAAGGCGGTAAGGACGACGAGCGCGGCCACCGGCAGTATGTGATGGGGACGCCAGGTGATGCCGAAAGCCGGACCGAGGGCGAATAGGGCGACAAGGGAAGTAGCGCTTCCGCTCACGGGCCACTGCAGGCTCCTGCCGAAGAAGACCCACACCGGTCTCGCCGGTGCCGCGGCCAGGAGGATGAGCGTGCCGGAGATGCGCTCCCACCCGGTGGAGGCCACGACCTGCACGCATTCGAGCACGCAGGTCATGACGGCGTTGCCGACCACCAGGTAGGCGGTGCGCTCGTCATCGCCGACGGCCCGGCCGAGGAACGTGAAGAACGTGACCTGGGCGAGCATGCGGCCCAGCCAGCCGAACACCCACAGACGCCATGAGTAGATCGCCCGCATGTCGGCGAACGCGTTGGCCGCACTGCTCCTGATGATGAGTACGGACTGCACGACTGCCGCCTTCACGTGTGGACGAGGGTGCCTGACCGGCGCACCCATACGATGACGTGACGCAGCAGCAGCATGCCCACGCCACAAGCGACCGCTCCCAGAGAGACGATGGCCGCCAGCCGGAGCGTCAGATGTGAGACCGCAGGGGCGTCGAGGCTGTCGCGCAGCAGGTCGGCACACCAGGACAGGAAGATGATCCGGGTGACGGGCTGGAGCCAGTCCGGCAGGAAGCTCGGGGGTACGAGGACACCGCCCAGGAGGTAGAAGGGGTAGCTGAGGGTGCTCTGGACGGTCCGCGCCGTCGGGGTGAGGACGAACAGCGGCGACAGGAGACCGGCGGTTGCTGCGGTTGCCAGCCCTGTGGCGAGCAGGCAGGCGCACAGGGCTAATGGATGGGGGACGGCGAGCCAGCGCCCGAAGCCCACGCCGGCCACCAGCCAGGTCTCGACGAAGGCGATGAGGCCCACGACGGCCACCGAGCACATCCGGCCCAGCAGGACCACCGCCATCGGCGCGGGGGCGGCGATCTGTCCCTCCAGTGTGCCGAGGATGCGGTCCTCGGTGATCGCCGTTCCGGCGACGGACAGTGCCAGCGTCCACAGTGACATCAAGGTCGGTGCGACGACGGCGTAGGAGGCCAGGTCGCCGCGTCCGGAGTACTCGCTGACGGTCAGGAAGACCGCCGACAGCAGCGGGGCGGTGACGCAGACCTGGAAGGTGTCCGGCGAGCGGCCCGACAGGCGGAGCTGGAAGACGAAGGCCGTCAGCAGCAGTCTCATCGGCGCACCGCCATGCCGCGCTTTCCCACCAGGCGCAGATAGACCTCCTCCAGGGTGGGCGGCCCGGTGGTCAGTCGGGTCACGCCCGAGGCCAGGAGCGACTCCACGACGGCGCGGGTGGCCATGCCGTCCTCGGTCGCCACCCGGACAGCTCCGGACCCCAGGTCCTCCACGCTGTGTACGCCGTGCAGGCCGCGCAGCGTCTCGAGGAGGGCGGGCGGAACGTCCGCGGCCTCGATCCGCTCGTTCTCCGCCACGAGGGCCCCTACGGCGGTGGTGGACTCGGTGGCGATCACCCGCCCGTGGTCGATGAGGGTCACCTGATCGCACAGCGCTTCCGCCTCACGCATGTCGTGCGTGGTCAGCAGCACGGTGCGGTCGCCGTCGCAGAGCTGTCCGACCAGGGCCCGAAAGTCGTGCGCGGCCATGGGATCCATGCCGATGGTGGGTTCGTCGAGAATCAGGACCGGGGGGTCGGGGACCAGGCCGCGGGCGATGTGCAAGCGCTGCTTCATGCCCCGCGACAGGGTGTCGACGCGGTCGTCGGCGTGTTCGTCGAGGCCTGTGCGCTCCAGCAGTGCGCCGACCCGTCGGCGCAGCTCCCGGCCCCGCAGTCCGTACAGTGCGCCCCAGAACCGCAGATTCTGCCGGGCGTTCAGCCGACCGTACAGGCCACGCTCGCCGCCGAAGACGATACCGATGCTGCGCCGGACGTGGTGGGCGTCGGACAACACGTCGTGGCCCAGGACCTCAGCGGTGCCCCGCGTCGGCAACAGGACCGTGCACAGGATGCGGCACAGCGTGGTCTTGCCGGCGCCGTTGGGGCCGAGCAGACCGTGCACCTCTCCCCGCTCGACGCTCAGGTCGACGCCGTCCAGTGTGAGGCGGCGCGAGCCGTCGTCGCCCCGGCGTGCGGCGTACGCGCGGGTCAGTCCCCGGGTGAGCACGGCCGTCACCGCGGAACTCCTTCCTGCTCGCCTTTGCCGGGCCCTCCGGCCGACTGCCCGGCGAGGGAACGGCACCAGAAGACGTGGTCGACCCCCCACCCGCGGGCCGTCGGAGAGGCGACGACGTGCTCCTCCCGGTCGGTCGGTGTGCTGCCAGCCGTGTGGACGACGTGGCCGATCAGCGGCGGGCCCACGTCGTGCGCGTGCTGTGCGGACGCGGCCGCCGGCATGCCGACTGCCTCCCCGCGGACGGCGTCGCCCGCCTCGACGAGGACGTCGAACAGCTCCACGAAGTCCCGGCCAGTCACCTCGTCCCGCTCCTGGCACAGGAGCGTGGCATGTCCGACGGCCAGCCCCTCGTCAGGGCCACGAAGCCGCGGCGGCCAGGTGTGCCGAGCAGTTGGCCGGCGACGGCGCGAGGGGACCCGTTGATGCCCGTAGCCTCCTGGTCCGTGGCCGCAGCCACCAGGACCTGCGCGAGCCAGCGGACGACAGCGGTGTCGTGTCCGGCGTCCCCCGGGATCACGGCGACCGTGGAGGACTCCCCGCCCGCACGCGGCGGCACCGGTCCCTCGTACGTACCGTACATACGGGGTGTGGCGGTGCCACGGGGGCGGCAGCTCCACACCGGCCGGTACGCGGGCCCCGACTGTCCGTGCTGCTGGGTGCCCGGCGCTCGCGATGTGAGGGAGAGCCGACCACCAGGAGCCGTCCGCGGCCAGAGCCGGGTCGCAGTACGTCACCAGGTACTGCGGTTCCCGGCGTACGGGCTCCAGTCGGCCGTCGGCGACGTAGGCAAGATCTGCGTGTTTCCGCAGCACACCAGCTCGGCACGCCAGTTCCGGCCGGGGTCCAGTGGGCTGTCGGTGTCGAACACGATCTGGCTGCATGCCTGGCGCCGGGCCGCGGCCAGATCGACCGCGGACGGGTCCGGACTCGGCCAGGTCCGAAAGCGTCGTCGTCACCACGCCGAAGATGGCGTCGCCGTGGCCGGTGTCCGCTCCGACGAGCACCCGCCACGCCCCCGCCTCGGCATAGCCGCGGTCCCACGCCTGGAATGAGTAGGCCAGGCCCCGCTCGCCGCGCAGGGTCCGGTGCAGCAGTGACGAGGGGCTGCCGCCGACGGACACCCAGGTGAACTCGTCGGCCCAGCGGTGGGGTGTGCGGGACAGGTCCTTGAGGGGGACGGTGTCCCCGCGTCGGCCACCGGACCTCCGGGGGGCCGTCGCCGCACCGTGCGGCAGGTTCGCCGGTGTGCAGGGGGCGACGACAGCGGGTACTGACCGTCTGGGCAGGAAGCGCTTCAGGTGTCCCTCGCTCACCGCGGGCAGGTCGAGGGCCTCGACCTCGTCCGTCGTACCGCCGACAGGCCGGCCCAGCGGGTGATTGGCGAAGAGAACGGCGAGGAAGGCGTCCTGGACGACGTCGGCGGGGTCCGCGGCGGCGGCCAGCTCCTGGAGCACCACGGAGCGCTCGGAGGCAAATATCCGCGGGGCGTGGCGGGGTTCGGTCACCGCCCGCAGGAGCAGATCCAGGACCTCTTCCAGGTCCTCGGCGAGGACCTGGGCGTGGAAGAGCATGTGCTCCAGCCCGGTCTCGGCGTTCGTCCGGCCGCCGAGGCGCTCGATGTGCTCGCACAGGGAGTCGGCACCGACCAATGGGTACGCCATCAGGAGGTGTTCGAGAGCATGGGCGAGGCGCCCGCTGCCCTCCGGGTCGTGCCGAGGCCCGTGGTCGACAGCCAGACAGATACCCGCTGTTTTCAACCCGCTGTCGCCCACGGAAAGCGCTGGGCAGTTTTCGAGCATAAGGATTTCCCGCCTGAGCTGCTGAGGAGACGAAGGAGGGGCGGTGGGCGCCGCTGAAGACAAGATACGGCGGCGCCCACCTTTCACCGCTGCGGTCAGCGCGTCTTCTTGATCTTGCCAACGCGCGGACGCGGTGTCGACGGGTTACGCATACCCATGCTCCTCTCATCGCGGGGGCAGTGCCGCCAAGATTCTCCACTGGATTCCGGTGCCTTCTGCCCGATTGCCGAGAAGCCTTTCACGGTGAAGTCGAAGAATTCCAGGGTTGCCCGGTTGTCCTTCCCTCATGGCAACGGAAAAGGCTGTTCCGGGAGAAGCAGCCTCCGGCGGAGATGTTCAGAGAAACGTTGTCCGTTGAATTGGGCAACGGGAAACCGCCTTCGCTCACCCGGTTTGATCCGCCATCCTGAACAAAGCGGCCCCACGGCCGAACGAAGACGTTTCACGCCCAGGAAGTCCCAGGAAGGTGAAGTCTCATGGAGGCAGAAAGCTCACCATTGGCCGCCGAGCCGGCGGGCTGTCTGTTCGTCCTGTCGGGTCCATCAGGAACCGGCAAGACCTCGCTCGCCGCAGCCATGACCGAGGCCGATCCGAGGATCGGCCATACGCGTTCGGTGACGACCCGCCTGCCGCGAAGCGCGGCCGAGGCGCATTACGACTACGTCAGTCGCGACAAGTTCCTAAGCATGATCGACGACGGAATGTTCGCGCAGTGGATCCACCCGTCCTTCGACGAGTACTACGGCACCCTGCGGGAGCCGGTGGAGGCGGCCCTCAGCCAGGGGCGAGATCTCGTCTTCGATTACTCGCCGGAGGGCTACCTCAACCTCAGGAGGCTCTTCCCGGACCATACGGTGGGTATCTTCGTCATGGCCCCCACCGTGGCGTCCATGAAGGAGCGGCTGGCCGGACGCGGTAGCGAGAGCGCGGACGAACTGGTTCTGCGCCGACGCATGGCCGAACGGGACTTCGACTTCGTCGACCAGCATGACTACCACGTCATCAATGACGACTTCGAGCAGACCCTGGAAGTGTTGCTGTCCATCCGCCGGGCGGAGAAGGCCCGCCTGGCCCGGCAGCGGAGCGTGCTGGCGGCCTATGCGCAGCACAGCAGGCCGACGCTGCTGCGGTACTACGACCCGCCGGCCCGGTAGCCGGTCCGCCGACGGTATCAGCGTCCCGGTGCCGCACCGGGCGGTCGAACCGGGAAGCTGTCGCGGCCCGATCGGAGGGCGAAGGCCAGTTGCGTCAACCGCGCCGCCAGCACGACGCGTTCCGGCGCCTGCGGTCCGGCCGCGGCAGCCGCGTAACGGGCGGGTCCGTCCGGCACCGAGCCCGCCCATGCCCGTACCGACCAGGCTGCCAGCCTCGCACAGTGCACGGCCTGCTCGGCCCGGCCCGCTCCCAGTTGGCCGCGTGCCTCCGCCAGCAGCTGCCGCGCGGTACGCAGCGTGTCCGGCGACGGGGCGGACCGCACGGAGCACAGCAAGGCGCCCGCTGACTCGACTGCCTCCCGGGCCTGTTGAGCGTCGGCCTCACGCGCCGACCAGATGTCGAGCAGAGCCTCGCGCAGCTCCGACTCGCCGGCCCGGTCCAGGTCGGTCAGGAGCCAGCCCATGGTGTGGCAGCGCATCGGACGCAGGTTCAGCACCAGGGTGGCCAGCGCAAGACTCGCCTCGCGCAGCGGGTCCGCCCGCACCGGTGCCCTGGCGAGGAGCCGCTCGATCCCATCCAACTCCTCGTGCAGCGCAGCGGGCGGCACGCGCAGGCCGACAGCGGCGCCGCGCAGTCGTGTCCCTGCTCCCTCACGCTCCCACAGGACCACGCCCGCGAGGCGGGCGACGCCGGGCAGGTCCGCCAGACGATCCGGCGGTCCTGCCACCAGCCGCTCCGCGTCCGCCAGTTCCAGGTGGTCCGTGCGCACCCCTACGGCTTCGGCCCGGCTGTGCCCGACGGTTCGGCCGCCGGCCGCCGACGGCTCGGCGGGCCCGTCGCGGACGGCAAGCAGCTCCGCCTCCGAGTCCGAGGTGGTCCGCCCCCTGCCCGCGGAGCCGTGCACGATCAGGACCTTGACCGAGGGGTCGCGTCGGAGGTCTTCCGAGGCGCGCCAGGCCGCGTCGACCAGACGCAGCGACCGCTCGTCATCCCACTCGTCGCAGTGGGCGAGCAGCCGCCCGCCGCGCAGTGCCCGCGCCGCCGCCGCGGCGTCCAGGCCGTCGGTCACCTCTTGCACTGCCCTGCGCTGCCCGTCGAGCACGACGAAAGGCGACTCCAGCAGCCGCTCGGGGTCCAGCCCCATCCGTCGGAGAGACTGCCCCACGGCCGTCCGCCCAGGCCGTAGCCCGAACCACGTCATGGCATCCTGCAGCGCCTCGACCGCTCCGTTGCTCAGATGGACACCGTTGTTGGTTCGCTGCACCGGCGTGCCGTCGAGGTTCCGCAGCGGCAACACGCCGGCCCAGGCATCCCCTCGCAGACTGCCCGGCAGGGCGCGGGCGGGGTCGGTCGATCCGCAGAACTCTCGCCGCATGCGGTGCCATGGAAGCGGCGTCCTCGACTGTGCGTGCACCAGGACGGCGACCGCCTGGTGGGTGGCGGCCCGCAACTGGTCCAAAACGCCCGGCAGGTGCGGATTCAGGACGACGAACGCCTGTCCACCGTGGTAGCCGGGATCCTGGAACACGTTGACGTACAAGCAGTCACCGATACCGTTGGGGCCGTCCACCGCTCCGCTGTCGAGCCCGTGCCGGAGGGTGGACTCCTGGCTCCACCGGTCGAGCAATGCGGCGGGCACGCCAAGGGTCCCGATCACCTCCCGTGCGGGCAGCACCGGCAGTTCCCAGGCCCGGGCACCGAAACGTTCCACGAACTCGGGGCGGTCGTAAAGCCGCAGGAAGGCGGCACGCTCCTGGACGGACATCACTCCCCGCTCCGCCAGGTCCACGTGTGGTCGGTAGTGGTGGGATGCGAGGTCCTGCCGACGGATGTCGTCACCGGACAGGATCCGGGCACGACTGGCCCGGTAGCCGCACTCGGCCAGGCGGTCCGCCAGTTCGGTCAGCATCTCGGACAGGACCGACACGCCGGGCTTGAAGACGATGACGCCGTCGGCGGCCACCGGTGCGGCTTCCCCGTCCGCCGGCCAGGCCCCGGGGTGGGTCCAGACCTCTTCGTCCAGCACGGTCTCCAGTCCTGGGGAAGTGCACGCCGCCGCGTCGGCCACGGTCCGCAGCCCCCTGTGGATCTGCGAGGCCGCCCACCACTCGGGGTCTGAGGTGTAGGTGCCGCGCGGATCCACGCTCAGGCCGATGCCCAGGCCACGCAGGACGGTGCGGGAGCCGCCGGAGGCGTCGGCCCGCGCCGCGGGCCGCACTTCGGCGAGAAGGGCCAGTAACCGCCGGGAATCGCACGGGCCCTCGACGACCACGGCGTTGAGATGACCGGCTCCGGGGACGCCGGCACTGTCCCGAACCTCAGTCTGTTTGTTCGCGTCATCGTGCATGGGTCATTCCTCCGGAGGGCGACGGCGGCGGGAGAGCCCGGTCTATTCAGCGGTCACCCGCACCCTAATTCAGTCTGCCCGGCGCGAGTCGGCCGTCTCAAGGGTTGTGCGGTCTCCCCCGCCAAGGAGACAACGGACAACATCGGGCGCGGCACATCGAGTGAACCTGGTATTCGGGCGGACAACGCATTGCCGAAAACATGAGACAACGGTCAATGCCTTTTTTGTTCGGCACCGGACGGGCACGCTGTGCGGCATGAGCCCCTCGGGAGATTTGTTCGCTGACATCACCACGGATTTGCTTTTCGACATGTTCGATGTGCCGGAGGAGGAGGGTCTGGGAAGCCTGCTCCACGCGGCCCGTCAGGCGCATTACACACTTCCCTATCTGGCGCTGTCGGTACTCGACCGGGACGGCCACACCATAGGTCCTGCGGCTGCGGAAGTACTGGCCAGAGCCCGGCGCCGCGCGCGTCATTACGAACGGGTACTGGAGCGGGTTTCCGCACAGACGTCCGTCACGGCCATGAAGGGTCCCTCGCTCTCCCATTACTATCCCGCCGGTGTGCTACGGCCCCAGGGCGACCTCGATCTGGTCGTCCCGGACGAGGCGGAGTTGTGGCGTGCCGCCCGCATCCTGTGTGAAAAGGAACCTCACGGGGCATGGGTCACCCTTTTCGGCGCCCCCGAACGCCATCTGGCGTTCACGCTCACCTGGGACGCGGAAGAACCTCTCCTCGATCCGCAACTCAAGGTGGAGCTGCTGACAGCCGCCCTCCTCGGCGACTTCGACGCCGTGCCCGTGCGTGTTCGTCCGCCGCGCGATCGCCTGCTGTCGAATCTCGTCTGCCTCGCCGAGGAACGCCTGCAGCGCGACTTCCACCCGCGCGACGCACTCGACCTGTACGCGATGTCCCGGCATCCGCTGCCAACGGCCGCGGAACTGGTCGAGACAGCGGACCGGTACCGGTTGGCCCCCGAGATCATCGAACTCGTCCGCTATGCGGAGGACCTGCTGCCCATCGGCCGTTTCGCCCACGTGGCCCCGGTACTGGCCGAAGCGGCCGAAGAGGAGCGGCAGCGGCGCGGCGAGCGCACCCCCGCGCCGACGGTGTCGGGAACCAGGTACCGGCTCCGGCAGGGAATGCCGGTGCACGGCATGCTGCTCGGACGGACGAGCGACAGCCCGGACCGGACATCGGCGGAGTTCCACTGGTACGGCGAGGAGGCGCTGCTGCTGACTCCGCTGGGGGACTACCTGCTGGTGGGTGATCCGTTGGTGTCCCCCGACAGGCATGCCGCCGCGGTCGAGGAGCGGAACCGTCTGGCGTCGGCTGCAGGCACGGCCGACCCGAAGCAGGCGGTGGACGATCTCTTGGACAGCCGGTGAGAAAGGGGGAGGGCTCACGTCCTGCCGCCTCGGACCTCGGCCCGTCGTGCGCACTCGACGGCGAAGGCCCGCATGATGCCGCCGAAACGGTACCTGTCGCCGGGGAGGGCCTCCAGCAGATGGATATCGGACAGAGCGTCCAGCAGTTGTCGGGCTCTCGTCGTGCTCGTTTCGAGCAGCATCGCGGCGTCCGGGGCGGCGATGTCGCCGCACGAGTGCACCCCCAGCACCCTGAAGGCGTGCCCGGCCTCCGGCGCCAGACGGCGGTAGGACCATGACAGCACCGCGCTCATCGTGCTGGTCTCGTCGTCGACCGTGGACAGGCGGCTCAGCAGTGTGTGCGCGTCGCACCGGGCCGTGGGGAGGAGATCTCCTCGCCATCCTCTCTCAGCGGCTATCCTGACGGACAGAGGAAGACGGTCGCACGCCGCTACCACGCGCTCAGCTGTCTCGTTGTCCAAATCGAGGGCGGTTCGGGTCAGTCGGGACAACAGATTCACCCCCTCGACCATCGTCATCGCGGGCATCGTGACCCGCACCGCGCCGTCCCGCGTCACCAGGCCGGACAGGCGGCTACGGCTGGTGACCACCACCATGCAGCCGCTTTCGGCCGGGAGCAGCGGGCGCACCTGCTCGGCGTTGACAGCATTGTCGAGCACGATCAGCATGCGTTTGCCGACCAGGGCGCTGCGATACGCGGCGGCTAAATGATCCACATCGTTCGACAGGGTCTTGCCGCAGTGGCCCAGCGCCTTGAGGAAACCGCGCAGCACCCTCCGGGGCTCCGTCGGCTCCCCGACCGGACCGAACCCATGGAGATCCGCGAACATCGTGCCGTCCGGGAAATACTTGACGACCTGGTGCGCCCAGTTGACGACCGCCGCCGTCTTCCCCGCCCCCGCCGCACCGTCGATCACCGTGACCACTGCCTGGCCGTCCAACTGGCGGTCGACCCCGGCGAGCGCGGCGTCCAGCTCCGCCAGCACCTCCACCCGCCCCTCGAAACCGGTGATGGCCCGAGGCAGCTGCGCGAGAGCCACCGGCTTGCCTTTCCCGCGGTGCTTGGCGCCCGCGGCCAGGGCAATCAGGCGCCCACCTGCCGTAAGCACCTCGTCGCACCGGAGTGCGAGCGCCTGGGTCGGACGCTTGCCCCCGGTCTCGATCCGACTCAGGTGGCTCTTGCTGTAGTTGACCGCCCGGGCCAACTCGCTGAGCGACATGCCCTTGTCGATGCGCAAGGCGCGCAGAGCGTTGCCGAACGCCACGTGGCCATCGAGTACTACGCCCTCCCGCAATTTGTTCGACTCCTCCCGGTCCGCGGCGGCCGATCTGCGTCGGTCGCGTCCGCCGCGTGAAATCAGTCCGAATGACCAACCGCCGCTGCAGTCTCTGCACACAACGGGACTGCTGCGCCTTGGATGACGCTGCGCTCCTTCCCTGAGAGACCGACAGTCAGCCAGTCTCGACCGCACGGAACCGGTACGCCCGACCACGATGAATCTCCGATCTTGCACAGAGCCTTCCGCATACCTTGAATCTGCTGGTAGAGCCGCTATCAGAGACGCGTCGCTACAGTGCGGAGTCTGCTCCACGTCAGTCACATACCGGTTGCCCGGGCGCGATGACGTGGTCGGACGGTGACGGGTGGTAGCCGGTCTCGTGCTGGATCCGCTGGGCCATCGCGGTGTGGCGTGCTGCCGCGGTGGGATCGCCAGTGACGTACCTGATGGCGGCGAGCGTCGTCAGCGCGCGGCACTCGGTCAGACGCAGCTCCAGGTCCCGGGCGATGGTCAGGGCGGTCTCGGCGTCGTCCGCCGCGGTGGCGGCATCGCCGGATGCGAGGCGAACGCGGGCGAGGCCGATACGGGCCTCGGCTTGCTGGTGCCGGAAGTCGCAGCGACGGGTGATCCTCAGGGCTTCTTCCAAGTGCGCGGTAGCCACGTTCAGGCGGCCGCGCAGCCGGTGCAGGCCGCCCAGGGTGATCAGGGAGTCCGCCTCCATGGCCGGGTCGCCGACCTCACGGGCTGTCTGCAGCGCCTGCTCGGCGTGCGCGCCGGCGAGATCGATCCGGCGGGTGTCGCGGTAGACCCTGGCCAGGATCTCATGGGCGTCGGCCTTGTTGTGGCGTTCCTGATGGACCTGGCAAAGACGCAGCGCCTCGGCGCCGTCGGCCAGCGCCTCGCTATACAGCCCCAGCTCGTGGTAGGCAATGGCGCGGTTGATCAAGGAGCTGATCGTGTCGGACGGCTGCCCGTGCTTCAGACAGGTATCGATGGACTCGGTCGTACGGTCGAGTGCTCGATCCAGCTCGCCGAGGTACGAGTGGATCAAGCCCATGGTGTTGAGCGCGATGCCCAACTGCACCGGCCGGTCGAGGCCGCGGAGCATGTCGATGCCGCTCTCTTGCCAGACGAGTGCCCGGCGCATCTCGCCCCGCTGCCCGTAGTGGAGTGCGAGGTTGCTCACGATGGCGGCCTCACCGGGGGTGAATCCGGTGCGCCGGTAGCCCTCCAGCGCGCCGTGTAGGGCGCTGAGGGCGGCCTGCGTGTCGCCGGTGTGCTGGCGCAGGAGAGCGAGGCTGTGCCGCATCGCCGCCTGTGCCAGCACCTCGCCGTCGCGTTCGGCCGCACGCAGCCCGGCCGTCGTCACCGTTTCCCACTCGGGCTGGTGCCGCCGATAGTAGAGGTACATGCGTAGCTGGTCGGCCAGCTGCCAGGCGGGCTGGTGCGGGCCGGCCTGGGCGGCGTGGGTGATGACAGCGACCAAGTTGGCGAGTTCGCTCTCCAACCAGGCAAGTGCCTGGTGCCGGTCGGCGAACCGACCGGGTTCGGTGCGCGGCCGGGGCAACTGGGCCCTACCGGTGTAGTCGAAGGCGGTGGCGGCGTCAGTGGTGGCGAGGTACCAGGCGCAGAGCCGGTGCCAGGCCGCGGGGTGGGCCGGGTCGGCCGCGGCGTGTTCGGCGGCGTACAGGCGCAGCAGGTCATGGAACTGGAATCGGTCGGCGGCGGTGCGCTGCACCAGCCCGGCGGTGGCGAGCTGGTCCAGCAGGTGCTCGGCGACGGGCGGCTTCGAGCCCAGCAGGGCCGTAGCCGCCTCGGTGGTGAAGTCCGGGCCGGGATGCAGTCCGAGCAGGCCGAACAGGCGTGCCGCAGCCGGGTCCAGAGCCGCGTGGGAGTGGTCGAAAGCGGTGCGGACCGCGGCCTGGCGGTCGCCGGCGATGGAGAGCTTGGCCAGCCGACCGTCGTCGGCCAACTCGGCCGCATGCTCGGCCACCGAGCGGCCCGGACGGGCGGCGAGGTTGGCGGCCGCGATACGCAGTGCCAGCGGCAGACGGGCACACAACTCGGCCAGCCGCCCGACCGCCTTCGGCTCCGCACGCACCCTCTGCTCGCCGAGGATTCCGGCCAGGAGAGTGTTCGCCTCAACCGGCTCGAGCACCTCCAACTGCACGGTGTGAGCGGCGTTGCTGGCGGTCAGGCCACGCAGGTCGGGTCGGCTGGTGACCAGTACCGATACCCTGGCGGTACCCGGCAGCAGCGGCCGTACCTGTTCGGCGCTGGCGGCGTCGTCAAGGACCAGCAGGACACGGCGATCAGCCACCCTGCTACGGAAGGCCGCCGCGCGCTCCTCCAGAGTCTCCGGGATCGTGTCAGGGTCCTGGCCGGAGGCACGCAGCAGCCCGGACAGCACCTCGGACGGGTCGCGCGGCCGGTCGCCGGTGCCCAGCAGCCGTACGTACCACTGGCCGTCAGGGAAGGCCGACCGCAGCCGGTGACCGATGTGCACTGCCAGGGCGGTCTTGCCCACCCCGGGCAAGCCGGTTACGACGACGGGCACCGCCTGAGGCGCTGCCAGCACTCCCTCAAGACGCTGGATCAGATTGGCACGCCCGGCGAAGCCCTGCACTGCCGAGGGCAGCTGGCACTGGACAGTCCAGGTCGAAGGGGCCGGCCGGACGGTGGTTTTGGCAGACGGCGTGCTCAGCTCCGCATCCCCGCTGAGTATCGTCTGGTGCAGGCGCCGCAGTTCCTGCCCCGGGTCGATGCCCAGTTCCTCGGCGAGGGTATCGCGGACGTGTCGGTAGTGGGCGAGGGCGTCGGCCTGCCGGCCGCAGCGGGAGAGAGTGAGCATGTACTGGGCGGCCAGCCGCTCATCCAGCGGATGGGCGATGACTCGTTCGGAAAGAGTCGTCAGCAAGGCGGCGTGGTCACCGAGCCGCAGCTGTCTGTCGGTGCAGTCCAGCTCCGCAGCCAGTCTCTCCTTGCCGAGGGCGTCGCGAGCCGCGTTGAACCAGGGGATGTCCACCCCGGCGAACGGTTCCCCCCGCCACAGCGTCAGCGCCCGCCGGAACAAGGCCACCGCACTCTCGTCGTCAGTGGCCCGGCGAGCTTGGACGAGCAGATGGCGGAACAGATGCACGTCCACCGCCAGCTCATCGACGGTGAGCACGTAGCCGCCCCGCCTGCGTTCGATGGCCGCCGCCTGCCCTGGCAGCACGCGGCGCAACCGGGAGACGTAACTGTAAAGGCTCTCTTTGGCACGCTGCGGCGGACCGTTCCCCCACACCCGGTGGACCAGCTGGTCGACCGGCACGGTGCCGTTGGCGTCGACCAGCAAGGCCGCCAGCACGGTCCGCTGCCGGGCGGGCCCCAGATCCACCGGCCCGATGCCGGCCCGTGCCTCAATGCCGCCGAGCAGTCGAAACTCCATCCCCAGCCCCCCGTAACCGATGCCTGGCCTCAGAAGAACCCGCTCTCAACAGCCGATTCTAGATTCGTTCAAGGTCTGTGCATGGTCAGCCGCCCATCGTAGAGCCCGCGACCGGCCGACTGAACGCTCGTCCTTCGTGCGTGAGCGCTCGGGGCATGCGAGGGCGTCGATGCTGTGTCCGCGTTTGCCGGCGGCGGGCCGCGAGGCCGGGGGTGCGTATCGCGTCCGAGCCTGCGGGGGACGAGGCCGTGTTCGCGCCCACGGCCATCGTGCGGGGGACGGTGGCCGTGGGACGTATGCCGGAGCACACCGCCGTCCGCCGCGCACGGGCGGCGGAGTCCCACGTCGATCAACGATCCACGATCAGAACCGGACGTTCCGTGATCGTTATGGTGTCCCGCGCTTCGACGCGACGGCTGTCGCCGTCCAGGTACTCAACGCGTTGGGCCCTTGAACCCACGACGGTGTGCGCGGTGTCGGTTATGGTCCAGCGGATGCGCGCTGTGTGGCGGCGGCCGTCACCGTCTGTCACAAGGAACTCGCACTGCCACACGTTCTCGGGCAGGTCGATCGACAGGCCGTTTCCGCAGGAGCGGATTTCAGCATGGGCCAGCCAGCGTTGGAGATGTTCGATGTACAGCCCGGCCTTGGTCGGGGGGCCTCCCTCGGCCTGGATCACGATCGGGATCGTGGCGTTCCCCCAAGCATAGAAGTACATGCGCTGAAGGCTGAACTTCCGTGCGTACAGGCCTGTCAGGTAGAAGCGGACGGCATAATCGGCTGCCCGTTCCTCGTACAGGGGGGCGTTCAAGGGTATGGACTGTGTGGTTCCCGTACTCCACAGCGGCGGATGAAAACCCGCACGGTGGAATGTATGGTCGATCCGCTCCACTGCCTCGAGCATCGTCTCGGGAGGGTCCTGGACGCGGCGCTGGTAGAGCTTGATTCCGGCCGCGTCGCAATACTGGTAGCCGCCGAGTTCTGCGAAGCGCAGTAGGAACCGGTGTGCTTCGGCCTTCCATAGATCGGTGACGGAAGGGCAGATCACCATGGCGTCGTTGTCATGGCGCCGGATGATCGCGCTGGCGCGACGGGTCATGTCGACGAGGGTTTGCACAGTGCCGTTGTAGTGGTGCGGGTGGTTGGCCGTCACCCAGAGTTCATATGCGTCGATACGGGACCCGGCGTGCTCCACCAAGGCGCGGACGAAGGCGTCCCACTCGTCGAGGTCATCCGGGGGCGCTGCTCGAGAGCCGTCCGGGTACGCGGCCCTGCGGGCGCCAGGAGCGGCCCAGGAAGGCGTGCCACCGAAGACGAAGAACGTAGGCAGACCTTTGCCTTGGGCCTCGTCGAGCAGCCGGTCAAGCGTCGACCAGTCATACTCACCGCGTGTGGGCTCCAGCTGTGACCACCGGGTCTCGCTGTCCCAGAACCGCACACTTCCGACGCGGAAGGACGGCATGGCCCCGCTGTTGCTGTTCATGGTCACGCCGAACAGAGTCGGGTCGACAGGAGACGGTGCCTGTACCCACCGCGCCGAGCCGGCCAAGGTCTGACGAGTCGGTGTCTCGGCACCGTGCGGCCCGCCACCGGATGGAACACTCGCGACTGCGGATCCGAAGACGGTCACTATGAAGGCGACAACCAGGACAAGGCGACGGCGGGTCCATCTGCCGATGAGCGTTCTCCGGACCAAGCGTGCAGTGTGGTCGTGCGAGGACCGCGCGAAGGTACGCGAAGGCTGTATTCCGTCAATCGTTGCAGCGATATCTGCCGGGGATTCGCCTTTCGCCGCTTTCCAGTACTGCAGAAGTCTATTCAGTTCGTCTGGCTCTGCCTTGCACTCCGTGGCGATTTTCAGGACGGTCTCGTATTCGCCTGGAATTCCCTTTCCGCTGCAATAGCGATGCAAGGTCGAACTGCTTGTGAAAACCTTACGCGCCAGCTCCTTGTAGCTGAGTCCGCTCCGCTCCTTCAGTCCGGCGAGCGCGGTGGCTAGCTCCCTGGCTCCCTCGGTCCTTTCCAAGACGACCTCCTGCGCAGCACCCGTCCCGACGGCGTCAACAGCATGACACGAGCATCCCAACTGGACTGTAACGCCGCAGGTAGACCTCAGGGAGCACATCCTACAGAGACTTGGGACGCCATCGATCTTGCCCCGCTGCCCAGCGGTCGCCACCGTTGATCCCGCAGGCCGCGAGCTGCCGCGGCTACGGGGTGGGATGGCCACCTGCGAATGGCGCGAGAAAGGTGAAGAGGTTTCGTATGAGCAAGCGGAATAGGTTCGTCGGAGGCGTGGCGGTTGCAGCGACGGCGGGCGGTACGATCGGCCTCGCGGCTGGGCATGCATTGGCTGGTCAATGGCTGTAAGAAGGATGACTATTCGGCTCCAGCAAGCGTGTCCCGCCGGCCTTGAACGGGTAAGTCACCATGGGTTTCCGGTTCCAACTATCGTTTTCAGGCGCACTGTGACCAAGCGCCTGAGCGATTCCCTCAGCGCTTCTGTTGACCTGGCCGAGCGGCGTAGTTGGTCCGGTCAAGTCTGCGGGTCGGCGGAGCCCTGCCCACGCGCTGAGCGCCAGGGGCCCGGTCGTTCCAGCACCCCCGTGCGCGGCGGAGCAGGATGTCCAGGGCCCTGGAGGCGTCAATGCGAGGGGCAATGCGGGGCCGCCTCCTCAAGAGCGGCCAGGTCTCCTCGCTGACCCGCTTGCCGGTCGCGACGTGGTGAGCCGCTGTTCGGCGTTTGTTCTCGCACCGCCAACCGGTGGGCCCCATTCGCCGCCCCTGTCGCCCGCGAGCCCGGCTTCGTACTTCCGGTCGGGAACAGCCTGTTGCTGGCCGTGGCCCGTGCGGTTGTCGAGGCGAGCGGCCGTGCGGTCGATCTGGCTGTCCAGGGCGATGCCGGCAGTGGCTGCCTTGAGAATGGCGGCGCTGCGACTGCGTCGGCCGCGTCGGGGCGGAGGGCGTGGACGAAGGTGTCGCTGTCCGTGAATCCTGTGCCGCTCGAAAAGTGAGGGGCCTCGCAGCTTCCGGACAGGTGTCTGACCGTTCATTGCGCGCGGTGATTCGCAACTTCTCATACTCGGCGTGGACTTCACGCGGAGGGCGGTAACCCCTCGTGTTTCGCGGTTCTGAGTGATCATGTTCCGGCGGCAGCCCAGGCTGCGAGGACGGCTCGGGTTCAGGGGTGGTCGAGGCCGCAGTGCTACAGAATCGTGTAGGCCTGACACGGCTCGAAGGGGCCGGCGTGCATGCGGCCGCGGGCGACCGAGACGCCGCGGCCACGCTCGGTACCGCCTTGGGCGATCAGCAGGATCGCCGTCGTCCGCGCATGCGGCGGCGCCCCGGCTCGGCGAAACCAGTTCAGGATCTTCCATGCGTGCGGCATCCGCGGCGTCTGTGTCGGCAGCAGTTCAGATCGCCGATTCCGGCATCGCCAGGGTCGCCTTGTACAAGCACCCACCCGCCCGCGACGCACTCGTGGTGCTCGAAGCCGCCCGAGCCGAGTTGTGCCATGGGGACATCCGGCCGGGGCGGCTTCGTCTTCGGCTTGGGCAGCCGTTGGGTGCTCGGCGGTTACGGGGTTGTGTAGGGGTCTTGGCTGAGGAGGTGGGCCTTCAGACCCTCGCCGACGCCAGGCTCCGGGGTGCCGGCCCAGTCCTTGATGAGCACGCCACCGGTGCTGCAGCCCCACGGGTTCCATGTCCACGCGAGATAACCCATGCCGTGCGCGTCGGCCCAGTCCACCAACCGCTGCATGTAGTCGAAGCCGCAGTTGTCCTGGCCGAACTCACCGATGACGACCGGCACCTGTTGCGCGAGCGGCGCGACCTGGCTGTCCCAGCAGGATTCGGTCGCGCAGGCGTTGAAGCTGTACGAGTGCCAGGACGCGGCGATGTTGTTCAACGGGTCGGTCGGCTTGTACGTCAGCCACTCCCGCATGTCGTTGGCCCACTCCAGGCCGCCCAGCATGAGGACATTGGTCGCGCCGGTGGTCCGGACCGCGTCGACGAGGTCCTGCATGCCGGCAGTTTCATAGGGCAGGCCTGTGCAGGTGCCGCCGTCACGCCAGCACTTCCAGCCGAGGGTCTTGTCCCAGTCGCTGGCGACCTCCGGGTACGGCTCGTTGAACAGATCGAAGACGACGGCGTCGTTGCCCTTGAACGCGTTGGCGACACCGGTCCAGAACTGAGGGGCGTACTGCGCGTCCGGCATCGGCTTCTGGCAGGTCGCGGTGGCGTCCTTGCAGTGCCAGTCCGGCCCGTTGGTATAGGCGCCCCGGGTCCAGTGCAGGTCGAGGATCGGGGTGATGCCGTTGGCCACCAGCAGGTTGACGTAGTCCTTGACGCCTTGCTGGTAGGTGGCTCCGTTGGGCGAGCCGTTGATGCCGAGCCAGCATTCTTCGTTCAACGGCAGGCGTACCGCGTGAACGTTCCAGTCCTTCATCGCGTCGACGGAGGCCTGGTCGACCGGGCCGCTGTCCCATTGCCCCTTGCCCTGCACACAGGCGTATTCACCGCTGGAGCGGTCCACACCCAGCAGCCGGTACTGCTTGTCGTCCGCAGTGACGATCTTGTTACCGGAGACCTTCAGCTTCGGGGCCGGGCCGTCGGGGCCGCCGGGGCCGCCGGTCGGAGTGACTGTGGGGCTGGGGGTCGGGGATGTCACCGAGCCGGTGCAGGTCACGCCGTTGAGCGCGAACGACGCGGGTTTCGGATTGGCGCTCTTCCACGCACCGGTGAACCCGATGGAGGCTGACTTGCCGGTATCCAGCGCCCCGTTCCAATCCAGGCTGGCGGCGGACACATGGGCCCCGGACTGTGTCCACGTGGCGCTCCAGCCGTTGGTGACCTTCTGGTCATCGTCCGGGAAGTCGAACGTCAACTTCCACCCCCGCACGGCGGCGCCGAGGTTGGTGATGGCCACGTCCGCGCTGAACCCGCCCGACCATTGGCTCTGCACCGTGTATGTGACCGAGCAGCCGGTGTCGGCTGCCGACGCGGGCAGGGTGGCGGTTGCAAGGCCACCCAGGATCAGCGCACCGGCGGCGCCGGTGGCCATTAAGGCGTGACGACGTTTCACCTGATCTCCTCGTTGCCGTAAGGGACCGATGGGAGCGATGCACCATCGTTAATTCGGTGACTTATGAAAGTCAAGGTGCCTGCGACTGGCTTCTGGCGACTGGGAGGCGGCCGGGGCGAAAGGTCCTGCGCGGCCTAAGTAAAGTAAGGTGGCAAAGCACGGAACTAAGGAGTACACGTGGCGACCAGTCCACTGTGGGCGAGCCGGCTGAAGACGCGCGGCTTGGTCCTCGATGTGATCAGGTCGGCGCGCGCGACCAGCCGGGTGGAGCTCGCGGCGGCGACGGGTCTGACCGGTGCGACAATCTCCGAGGTCGTGCGTGAGCTCATCGCCGACGGCCTGGTCGTCGAAGTCGGCCGCGGCGCGCCGACGGGCGGCAAGCCGCGCACGCTCGTCCAGCTCAACCCGCAAGCCCGGTACAGCGTCGGAGTTCAACTCGAACGCAACACGTGCGTGATCGTGGTGGTCGATCTGACCGGCCGGCAGGTGGCCCGGACATCGTTCCAAGGGACTGCGGTGATGCCGCCGGAGCGGGCGCTGCCGCTGGTGGCGTCCCAGGTGGAGGCGCTGCTGGCCACCGCCGCGGTCGACCGCGGGAAGGTGCTGGGCGTGGGCCTGGTCAGCTACGGCCCGCAGGATCGGCGCGCGGGTACGTTGTTGACCCCGCAGCCCACCGAGGAGTGGCTCGGCTACCCGGTCGCACCGAGGCTCGCGGAGAGCCTCGGACTTCCCGTCCTGCTCGACAACGACGCCGCCGCGGCCGCGATCGGCGAGTACTGGCTGGGAGCGGTCGCCCCGCGCAGCACCTATGGCTGCATCTACATGGCTACCGGCATTGGCGGCGGGGTCGTGGTGGCCGGCGAGGTGTATCGCGGCAGTTCCTCGAACAGCGTGGAGATCGGCCACATCTCCATCGATGTCAATGGCGAAGAGTGCCCGTGCGGCAACGTCGGCTGTCTGGAGAACTACGCCGGCCCCTCCGCCCTGGTCCGGCAGGCCATGGCGACGCCGGAGCTGGCCCAGCGACTGGCGCTCGGCCCGACCGACGACGGCTTTCTCACGGAGTTCGCGCGGATCGCGGCCGCCGCGAACGCCGGTGACCCCGAGGCCCGGGACCTCGTGGAGCGGTCGGCTCGCCATCTGGGGTATGCCGCCGTCACGATGTCCACCCTGTTCGACGTCGACACGATCGTGCTGGCGGGGCCGAGCTTCGCCGTGGCGGGCTCGATCTACCAGGCGGTGATCCAACAGGAGGTGGACCGACGCACGTTCGCGCGCCGGGTGCATCCGGTGCGGATCGTGCCGTCGGTCAACGGCTCGGACGCGGCGGCGATCGGTGGGGCGGTCCTGGTCCTGCAGAGCGAGCTGACCCTCGCCCACCCGCAGGACGGGGTACAGCCCGCTGCTCGCCAGCACGGGTGAAACCACCCCCTGACATGCCTGCCTAGTTGTGCTCGTACGGCGGCATGCCGCCTGCCCTGATCACCTCCGCGGGGTCGACGTTCACGAACTGGCCCCGTGCGGCCGGGTTGGGTGACGCCGCGGCCAACAGTTTGGTGTAGGGGTGTTGCGGGGTGCGGATCACCTTGTCTGCGGGGCCTCGCTCGACGACTCGTCCCCGGTAGAGGACCAGGATGTCGTCGGCGAAGTGCCGTGCGGTCGCCAGGTCGTGGGTGATGTAGAGGACGGCGAGGTTTTCCTCCCGCTGCAGTTGGGCCAGCAGGTTGAGCACATCCAGCCGGATCGAGACGTCCAGCATGGAGACCGGCTCGTCGGCCACAAGGACGGTCGCACCGGGCGCGAGTGCTCGGGCGATGGCCACGCGCTGGCGCTGACCGCCGGAAAGTTCGTGTGGCCGGCGGTGTGCGATGGTGGCGGCGGGCAGGCTGACCCGCTCCAGCAGTTCCGCTGCCGCGGACCAGGTCTCCGTACGGGTCCGGGTGCGACCGTGCAAGCGCAGCGGGCGCGCCAGGTGGTGCGCGATGGTGTGGAACGGGTTCAGCGAGGCGAACGGGTCCTGGAACACCATCTGCACGTGGTGGCGGTAGTCGCGACCAGGGACCGGTGCGCCGTCGGCTCCGGTGAGGGTGACCCGGCCGCCGGTGGGCCGTTCGAGGCGGGCGATGATCCGGGCGATCGTGGACTTGCCCGATCCGGATTCGCCGACCAGTGCCACCGTGCGGCCCGGGGTGAGGGTGAACGAGACATGGTCGACGGCCCGCAGCCGGGTGGGGCGAAGGCCACCGCGGACCCGGAAGTCCTTGATCAGGTCGGCCACTTCCAGCACCGTCATGACGCGCCTCCGGATCGCACGAACGCCCCGCGCTCGCCAGTGAGGCTGGGGAAGGAGTCGAGCAGTTGGCGGGTGTACGGGTGCCGTGGTCGGTCCCGAATGGCTTCGGCCGGCGTGTTCTCGACGATCTGACCGTCGAGCATGACCGCGATCCGGTCCGCGACCTCCAGCAGCAGGGGAAGGTCATGGGTGATGAACAGGACGGCGAAGCCGATCTCGTCGCGGAGGCGCATGATCTCCTGAAGGATGCCCCGCTGCACGACCACGTCGAGCGCGGTGGTCGGCTCGTCCAGGATGAGGACCTGCGGATCGAGCAGCATCGCCATGGCGATCATCACCCGCTGCCGCATCCCGCCCGAGAGCTCATGTGGGTAGGAGCGCAGGCGCCGGGGATCGACGCCGACCAGCGTGAGCAGGTCGGCGCAGCGGGCCCGCCTGGCCGCGCGGGACATCGCCGGCCGGTGGGTGGTGAGCACGTCCTCCAGTTGTGCCCGGATGGTCATGACGGGGTTGAGTGCGTTCATGGCGCCCTGGAAGACCATGGACAGCTTCGACCACCGGAAAGCGCGCAGCTCATCCGGGGACAGGGCGAGCACGTCGAGCGCGCCGCCCTCACGGTCGTGGAAGGTCACGGAGCCGCCGGTGACCTCAGCGGGTGGCAGGTGCAGCCGGTTCACCGCGTACGCGAGGGTGGTCTTGCCACAGCCCGACTCGCCGACCAGGCCGAGGATCTCACCCCGCCGCAGCGTGAGGGACACGTCCCGTACTGCCTGCACAGGCTGTTCGCCCTGGTAGGCCACGGACAGTCCGGTCAAGCTGAGCACCACGTCGTCCTCGGGGTCCGGCGTGAGGTCGCCGGCGGAGTGGGCCACATGGCGTGCCCGCCGCGGGAGGTTCCGCAGCGTCGGGTTGATGATCTCGTCGATGGTGAAGTTCACCAGGGCGAGACCGCAGCCGAACAGGGCGATGATCAGCCCTGGCGGTACGAACCACCACCAGGCGCCCACCTGGAGGGCGAAGCCGTTCTGCGCGTAGTAGAGCATCGTGCCGAGGGTCGACGAGGAGGATGCGCCCAGGCCCAGGAACGACAGGCCGGCCTCGCTCAGTATCGCGGCGATCACTGAGAACACGAACTGGGAGGCGAGCAGTGGCAGGAGGTTCGGCAGAATTTCGACGCCGATGACCCGCCAGGGTCTTTCCCCGGCGACACGGGCGGCCAGCACATAGTCGCGGTTGCGCAGGGACAGGGTCTGGGCGCGCAGGACGCGGGCCGACCCGGCCCAGCCGGTGATCGCCAGCACCAGCGCGATCGTCCAGGAGCCGCGCTGTTCCGGCGGGACGAACGCGGAGATCACGATGATCAGGGGCAGGCCGGGGATCACCAGCATCACGTTGGAGAACAGCGAGAACGCCTCGTCGACGATGCCACCGAGGTAGGCCCCGACGATGCCGAACAGCGCTGCCAGGACGGTGGCCAGGACGCCGACCAGGACACCTATGTAGAGCGAGCCCCGGGTGGCGTAGGCCATCTGGGCGAGTACGTCCTGACCGGTCTGGGTGGTGCCGAGCAGATGCCCGCCGCTCGGCGAGGTCAGACCGATGTTGTCGATCCGGTCCGGGTCGTCGACCAGCAGGGGGCCGACGAGACCGAACAGGGTGATCGCGAGAATCAGGACGGATCCGACGGCCAGCTTGGGTGACCAGCGCACGCGCCAGCCGTTGTGGAGGCGCGGCTGCACGTCGGGGTTGATGTTCGTCATCAGTGTGCCGCCTTAGAGGTCCTAACAGAAGTTGTTGATCATGTGACTTTCGGCCTCGGTGGCCGTTGGTCTGGTCGTGGGGAAACGACAGTCGCGGCCGTGGATCGTGTCGGATGAACTGTGGTCGCTCATGGAGCCCTTGCTGCCCGATCCGGGTCCGAAGCTGGTCGAGGGCAGACCGCGGATCCCTGACCGGCAGGCGCTGCGCGGGATCCTGTTCGTGCTGCACACCGGCATCCAGTGGGAGTACCTGCCCCAGGAGCTGGGCTTCGGCTCGGGCATGACCTGCTGGCGGCGCCTGGCCGCGTGGAAGCAAGCCGGGGTGTGGGACGAACTGGATCTGGTGCTGCTGAGGAAGCTGCGGGCCGCGAAGAAGCTGGACTGGTTGCGGGTGGTGATCGACTCCTCCCACGTCAGGGCGGCCCGGCGCGGCCCCAAAGCGGGCCCAGCCCGGTCGACCGCGCACGGCCGGGCAGCAAGCACCACGTCCTCACCGACGGCCAGGGCATCCCGCTCGCGGTGTCGCTGACCAGTGGAAACCGCAACGACGTCACGCAGTTGCTGTCCTTGCTGGACAACGTCCCCGCTGTGGTGGGCGCCGTCGGCCGGCCCAGACGCAGACCCGACGCGCTTCTCGCCGATCGCGGTTACGACCACGACAAGTACCGGCGCCTGCTGTGGCAGCGCGGCATCTGCCCGGTCATCGCCGAACGAGGCGTGAAACACGGCTCCGGCCTGGGCGTTTTCCGCTGGGTGGTCGAGCCCACGATCGCCTGGCTGCACGGCTTCCGCCGCCCGCGGATCCGCTGGGAACGACGCGACGACATCCACGAAGCCTTCCTCGGCCTCGCGACCTGCCTGATCACCCACCGACCTCTGAGGCGGCCGCGATGCGGGCACTCGACTGCCTCACCCCGGCCCCGCCCCGCGCCGTCCCCGCACCCTGCGGGGGCTGATCGGCGCCCGCAACAGGCCGACTCACCATCAGGTTCCGCCGTCCCAGCCCAGCTTGGTGGCCGCCGGTTGTGCGCGTCACTCACTCAGAGGTCCTCGACGGCCGGGGCCACGGTGTTGGCGCAGCACAGCACGTCCCGACGTATCAAGGCGGACGGCTGGTGCAGGTCCGTCGACGTGCGCACGAGGAAACTCATGGACTCTCCCGCCGGCAGGGAGACGAGCATGTCGTCCACGACCGCGTCGGGCGCGACCTTGTCGACCAGCAGGGCGATGTCGCGCACGTAGGAGGTGGCTCGCACGTCGATCCGGTAGCCACCGGCCACCGGCAGGACGCGGGCGGTGAACGGAGCCGGGTCGTAGTCGAGGTCGCGGTCCTCGCCGAACAGGTGGTGGGCGCGGGCATCGCCTACGGCTGTGACCAGTACTTCGCTGCGCGGGTTGGCGGGCTTGAGCAGGTCGTCGGCCAGGTCCAGCTGGGCGGTGGACCGGGGTGGCACGCTGAGTGGCAATTCGGCGGTGGCCAGCACCTCGCCGGCGAAGGTCTGTCTCGTCGCGAGCGCGGTACCCGTCCACGGTTGGTCGTGGTCGTTCACCGCGACCAGTGTGGGCCTGCCGTCGCGTGGTTGCACGGTGAGCAGACGCGGCGCGAACGCCTGCTTGATCGCGTAGTAGAGGGGTTTGGCTCGTTCGTCGCTGTCCACCGCGGCCCAGGAGACGGCCGGCCAGCAGTCGTTGAGCTGCCAGACGAGTGCCCCGGCGGTGCGTGGCCACCACGAGCGGAAGTGTTCGATGCCGAACCTGACGGCGCGGGCCTGGTTGAGCTGGGTCGCCCAGTGCCACCGCTCCAGGTCGGCCGGGACCGGCAGGTGAGGCTCCAGACCGCGGTGCAGTTTGCCGTTGCCGTCTTCGGCTTTCTGGTGGAGCAGGAGCGCGGGTGAGGTGGGTGTCATTGGCTCGTCGTGGATCCAGCGCTGGAGAGTCGTCCAGGTGGGCGGGCCCTGGAAGCCGAACTCGGCGCAGAACCGCGGCACATGCTGGCGGTAGTGGGTGTAGTCGACCGCGTTCCACACATCCCATTCGTGGCGGGTGCCGTGATGGGCGTCGTTCGGTGGCAGGTCGCCGGGGCTGTAAGGGCTGCCGGGTGCGTAGGGGCGGGTGGGGTCGAGTTCGGCGACGAGCCCGGGCAGCAGCTCGGTGTAGTAGCCGAGCCCCCAGCTGCGCCCCTTCAGGCCGTCCTGCCAGCCCCAGTCTGTGTAGGCGGGAAGGTTTTCGTTGTTGCCGTTCCACAGTACGAGCGACGGGTGGGTCACGAGCCGGGTGATGTTCTCCCGGGCCTCGGCCTCGACCTCGTGGCGCAGGGGCTCCTCCTCGGCGTAGAAGGCGCAGGCGAAGGGAAAGTCCTGCCAGACCAGCACACCGCGTTCGTCGCAGGCGTCGTAGAAGTCGTCGGTCTCGTAGATGCCGCCACCCCAGACCCTCAGCATGTTCATGTTCGCGTCGACGGCCTGGTCGATCCGGCGTGCCGTCCGCTGCGGAGTGATGCGGGTGAGGAAGTGGTCGTCCGGGATCCAGTTGGCGCCCTTGGCGAAGACCCGTTTGCCGTTGACGACGAAGGTGAATGGCGTACCGATCTCGTCCGGCTCGGTATCCACGGTGACGGTGCGGAACCCGATCCGGTGCTGGCTCGTGTCGACGGGCTCCCCGTCGGCCAGAAGCGTGACGGTCAGGTCGTACAGCGGCTGGTCGCCGTAGCCCAGCGGCCACCACAGCCGGGCGTTCGGCACGAGGACGGTGGCACGCGCGGCGGTGCCGCGGACCGCTGTCCGTACCTGGTCGTCGCCGATCGTGACGGCCACGGTGTACTCGCGGTCGTCGGCGCTGTCCACGTCCACGTGTACGTCGACGCGGCCGCTACCGTCGGGGTCTACGGTGACGAGCGGGCGCACCTGGGCCAGGCGCCCGGCCGTCCACCGCTCCAGCCGCACGGGTTTCCAGATACCGGCGGTCTGCAGGTCCGGTCCCCAGTCCCAACCAAAAGAGCACGCCATCTTCCGGATGGCGTTGTACGGGTGGGGGTAGGCACGCTGGCGCCAGCCGAGCCTGGCCTCCGCCTCTTCGGCGTGGGTGAGCGCTGATCTCAGCGACACGGTCAGCTCGTTGACGCCCTCGCGCAGCGACCCACGGACGTCGTACCGGTAGCTGCGGTGCATGTTGGCGGTGTGCCCGAGTACGTCGCCGTTCAGCTCGACGGTGGCGATTGTGTCGATGCCTTCGAAGACGAGATCTGTTCGCTCGCCGGGTCGCGGCCCTGAGGCTTCGAATGTAGTCGTGTACTGCCAGTCGACGCGATGCATCCAGGTCAGTGCCGCCTCGTTGCCATCCAGGTACGGATCCGGGATGAGGTCGGCGGCCAGCAGGTCGAGGTGGGTGCTTCCCGGCACCTGAGCTGGCACCTGCCGGTTCGCGAGGGTGTCCGTCACCTGCTCTCCCACGGCTCGCAGGCTCCAGCCGTCGTGCAACGTCATCCTGATCATCCGCGCTCTCCTCGGTGGTCGTCGGCACGGCCATGAGATGACTGCAATGCTTACGTTGGTGACTTAATTAAGTCAACAGCAGGGGATGCGAGCCGAACCTTTCGGTGCCGCAGGCGAGGCATACAACTTTGCGTCCTTAGTGTTGACGGCTTTCTTTGTCAACTTAATAATGTCCGGGCGTGCTTGCGGCATCACTGCACCATCGAGCGCCACGACGAGAGGACTTCACCATGCTGTCGACAAAACGAGGCGCGAGAACGCGTGCCGCAGCGATCTTGGTCGCCTCGACCCTGGCCGTCGCGGGATGCCAGTCGTCAGGCACGCCGAACCAGGGCAAAAGCCCGACACTGATCGCGTACACCGGGCAGGCCGGTGACTATCAGATCAACTTCAACCCGTTCGCGCCGACGGCTATCGGTGGGACGGGGACGATCTTCCAGACGCTGTTCTTCTACAACATCGTCCGCAAAGACGCCCCAACGCCATGGCTGGGCAAGGCGTTCTCCTGGAACGCGGACGGCACCAAGCTGTCGATCACCCTCCGGGACGGGGTGAAGTGGTCCGACGGTGTGCGGTTCACCGCCGCCGACGTCGTGTTCACCCTCGACATGATCACCAAGCACAAGGGGATGAACAACGAGAAGTGGTCCGACGGTGTGCGGTTCACCGCCGCCGACGTCGTGTTCACCCTCGACATGATCACCAAGCACAAGGGGATGAACAACGCCGGATACGCGGGTCACGCCACAGCGGTCGACGACACTCACGTGACCATCGCGTTCGACAAACCGTCATTCGTCGACGGCCCGTCGGTCCTGGGCAAGACCTACATCGTGCCCGAGCACAAGTGGAAGGACCTCGCCGATCCGGCCGTCGCTGTTCTGAAGGATCCGGTCGGTACCGGTCCGTACCTGCTTGATGACTTCAAGCCGCAGGCGTACACGCTGAAGGCGAACCCGACCTACTGGGGCGGGGAGCCCGCGGTGAAGAGGATCCGCTACCCCGCCCTCTCCGGCAACCAGTCCAGCGTCACCGCTCTCAAGTCCGGGCAGATCGACTGGCAGACGGGGCCGGTGCCGGGCATCAAGGACGTGACGAAGAACTACCCTGGCTACAAATCCGTCATCACACCGGTGAACCAGATCGTTCTGGACACCTGCAGCAACGCCGATCTCGGCTGCCAGGGCCCGCAGACCGACCCGGCCGTGCGTCAGGCGATCTACCACGCCATCGACCGGACCCAGCTCAACGCGCTGGCGTTCGACAACACGGCCGGTGATATCTCGCCCAGCCTCCTGCTGCCGACCCGGGACCGGGCCCTCATCTCCGGCAAGCTGCAGAACGCGATCGCGCCGACGAAGCCGGACGTGGCCGAGGCACAGCACATCCTGGAGAGCGCCGGCTACACCAAGGGTTCCGACGGGATCTACGCCAAGGACGGCAAGCCGCTGGCGCTGACGGTGAAAACCGTCTCCGGCTGGACCGACTACATCACCGCGGTGAACATGATCGGCCAGCAACTCAAGAAGGCCGGCATCAAGGTCACCCCGCAGCAGCTGTCCTGGAACGAGTTCGTCGACTCCAGGGACCGCGGCTCCTACCAGCTGATCATCGACTCTCTCTACCAGGGACCCGCGCCGGACCCGTACTACCTCTACACCTACTTCTTCAGCACCGCGCAGACCGCCAAGGTCGGCGCCAAACCCGGCTCGAACGCCAGCCGCTTCTCCGATCCGCAGATCGACCGGGCTCTCGACGCGCTCAAGCACATCAACCCCACCGACACCGCCGCGCGGCAGCCCTACCTGGAGAGCATTCAGACCCGCATCGAGCAGTCCATGCCGTACATCCCGGTGCTCACCCAGGGCACGATCAGCGTCTACCACGACGCCAAGTTCACCGGCTGGCCGACCGACAGCGACCCCTATGCCTTCCCGGCGGTCTGGCAAAGCCCCGACAGCGCGGAGGTCTACCTGCGCCTCAAGCCCGCTGGGAAGTGAGTCCAGCCCATGCGGTACTACCTGCGCAAACTCGCTTTCTATCTGGTCGCCCTGTGGGCGGCGGTGACGCTGAACTTCTTCATCCCGCGGATGATGCCGGGCGATCCGGCGGACATCCTCATGGCGAAGCTGCAACAACACGGCACCGGCGTCGACCCGTCCGCGCGCCGGGCGTACGAGCTTCTGCTCGGTACTCACACCGACGAGTCGCTGCTCAGGCAGTACATCGCGTACCTGGGCAACCTGCTGCGCGGTGACTTCGGGATCTCGGTGAGCGACTTCCCGACCCCCGTCTCGACGGTCATCGCCACCTCACTGCCCTGGACCATCGCTCTGGTCGGGATCGCGACCGTCCTGGCGGCCGTGGCTGGGATCGTGCTGGGCGTGCTCGTGGGGTGGCGGCGCGGCACCTGGCTGGACTCGCTGGTGCCGGCGACGACCGTACTGTCCGCGGTGCCGTACTTCTGGTTGGCGCTCATCCTGGTCGCCGTCCTCGGGTCGGCGCTGGGCTGGTTTCCCCTTCTGGGCGGGTACGACGTCGCCCTCACCCCCGGCCCGTACACCGACTTCATCGGCTCCGCGCTGTACCACGGCATTCTGCCCGCGGCCACCATCGTGATCTCGTCGGTCGGAGGCTGGGTGCTGGGAACGCGGAACATGATGGTCTCGGCGATGGCCGAGGACTTCGTGCTCACCGCCAAGGCGAAAGGCCTGAGCGAGCGACGCGTCATGATCCGGTACGCGGCGCGGAACGCGGTCCTGCCATCCGTCGCCGGATTCGCGATCTCCCTCGGCTTCGTCGTCGCCGGCTCGATCGTCACCGAGCAGGTCTTCGCCTACCCCGGCATCGGGTCGAAACTGCTGCAGGCGGTACAGAACAACGACTACGCGCTCATGCAGGCCATCTTCCTGGTCATCACGGTCACGGTGCTCGCCGCCAACCTCGCCGTCGACCTGCTCTACGGCCTCATCGACCCCCGCACCCGGACCGGCGGCTCCTCCTGGTAGGCCGCACTCTCGTGCGCCGCGACGGCCTGCTCGAAGCTGTCGAACTCGATCAGGACGGTGCGCTCGGCGATTCCGGCGTCGTATGCGGCGACCCGACCGCCACGGACGAGGAGCCGCCCGCCCCGAGCTGGACGGCCGGACGGGCCAGCTTGTTGTAGGCAGCCGGCTTCTCAGGGTCTGAAATGGTGCGGTAGACGCTGACCCAGTAGCTCTTGGGCATGGAACCTCCAGTGTTGGGATGAGTGCATCTGACCTACGGGTTGGTCCCGGACGAGCGTCGGCGGGCGAGAGCGAGGCTTGTCAGCGTCGTGATCGCCATGGCGCCGATGCCGACCAGCGCCGCGGTGGTGTAGGCGCTGTCGTCGGGGAAGAGGTGGCCGGGTCCGGTGCCCGCGGCGAGAATCAGGCCGCCGATGGCGCTGCCCAGGGAGTACCCGACGCTGCGGACGACGTAGTTGAAGCTCATGGCGCTCGAAGTCTCGCTCTTGGGGGTGACGGCCAGGATGACGCCGGGCATCGCGGCCGAGAAGCCGCCGACGCCGAAGCCGAGCACGCCCATCGCCGCGAACAGTTCGGCCAGGTCCGACCGGGCCGCCGCGAACAGGACGAACCCGCCGCCGACCACGACGGCGCTGCCGGCCAGGAGCAGGGGGGCGGCGATCCGCGTCCGGACCCGCGGCGTGAGCTTGCCGGCGACGAACCCCAGCACCGAGAACGGGATGAGGACCAGCCCGGCGACGAAGGTCGTCAGCCCGAAGCCGTAGCCGGCGCCGTGCGGCGTCTGCGCGTACCGGGTGATGAGCGTGAGCAGGAGGTACATGCCGATCCCGCCCACGAACATGGCGAGGTTCGCCCCGGTGACTGCCGGGTGCCGCACCGCCCGCACATCGACCAGGGGCGTCGTGCTGCGCAGCTCGATGACGGCCCAGACGCAGAGCAGCACCACCGCGACGACGGCGAGGCCCGCCGCCACGGCGAGGTGCCGGCTCCACAGATTCCGTTCACCGGCGAGGAACAGCACCAGGAGCAGCGCAGCGGCCAGGACGACCGCGCCTGCCACGTCCACGTGGGCGGAGCGGCCTTCGGGGGCTTCGGGCATGGAGCGCCACGCGGTCAGGAGGGCGGCGGCGGTGACGACCAGGCCGAGGCCGTAGGCGGCCCGTACCCCGCCGAGCTCGACGAGCAGTGCGGCCAGCGGGTAGCCGACGCCGGCCCCGATGATCGAGACCACCGAGATCAGGGCGATCACGGCCGCGCTGCGCTCCTCGGGGAGGTGGTCCCGGGCCACGCCCATCATCAGCGCCGTCAGCCCGAGCCCGACGCCCTGGGCCGCCCTGCCGGCCAGCAGCCACGCGAACGGCAGCGGCAGCACGGTGAGCGCGCTGCCGGCGACGACGACCGCCAGCGTGGCGAGGATCGTGGCCCGTCGGTGCGGGCCGGCTCCGAGCCGGCCCAGGACCGGCGTGGCGACGGCGCCGCTGAGCAGCGCGACGGTCAGCGTCCACTGCGCGCTGCCGAGCGAGACGTGGAACGAGGTCGCAACGCTGGTGATGAGCGGCGCCCCGAGGCTGGCGACCGCCGCCACGACCAGAGCGATGAACATCAGGGCGGGGACCAGCAGCCGCGCCTCGGAACGCGCCACCGGGAACGCCTTCACCGCGTCCCCACCGACCGGCTGCCCGGTCACTGCTTCAGCCCTTCGCGGTCCTGGCTTTCGAGCTCTGCCAGATGCTTCAGCGCCGGAAGGGCCGCCACCAGCGCCTCGATCTCGTCGCCGGTGAGCTCGCCGATCAACCGCTCGAACGCGTGGACGCCCGCCTGGCGCCGCGTCCGGACATAGGAGGCGCCGACCTCGGTCAGGCACACCAGCGTGACCCGCTTGTCGGATGCGTCGCCCCGCCGCTCGACCAGGCCGGACTCCTCCATCACCCGGACCAGGGCAGTCATCGCCGGCTGGGTGACGCCCTCGACCGCGGCCAGATCGGTGATGCGCCGCGGGCCGGTCCGGTCCAGGGTGGCCAGGGTGGCGGCGGACGTCAGGCTCATGTCCCGGGGCAGGCGTCTCGCGGCCCTGGTGGCCAGGCCGTAGAGGGCTGCCCCGATGGCGGCGGACGCGCCAGGAGCGGTGTCTTGACGACTCATGCTCGAAGCATAGCATTTTTATATTCATAGTTTATGGAAATGGTCGACTGGCGCGGGCGACCTCGATCCGCACCCGCGACGGCGGCCGGCCATCGCGCTCGGTGCGCGGCCGGAACCTGCCGCGCCCGTCGACCAGGAAGTGCTCGTCCAGCACCTCCGGCGCACACCAGGCCCGACATCCGTGCCAGGCTGGCAGCAAAGGAGGCGGCCTCCTGATACCTGCTGGAGACCATGCCGAAATAGAACAGCGGACCGCTCGCATTATTGATCAAAGGGCCGTCCGACCACGGACTCGCATACTCGTCCTCATCATCGGCACTCAGACCGGGCCATCGAGCCGCCAGTCCTTCGACGTACTGTCTGATACGCGGAGTCGGCGGCTCGCTCGTGCCTCCCATGAATCTGCCGTACAGATCCTCGAAGACATCAAGTGCCGCTGTGTCGTCCGCGGGCCTCGGGCCGTCCCACACAGCCAAGTCGTAGCTCATGGCCGCATTGTGCTTGTACCCGGTGACAGCCCTGACGCCAGGTGCACACACTTCAGTGTTTCATCACGGAACTGCGGACAGAGCCTTGAATCTCCCCACCTGTTGCTGAGCCGTGGGTGCTCTGTTGATCTCCCCACCCTTCGGGTGACCTTGTTCGGTCCTTTCGCGTGATGTCGCCCGGCGTGTCGAATGGCCCTGGGTGTGTCGTGAAGAGCCTGCGTGAGCTATGAGTTCGGCCTGGTCGGGGGCCTGAATACTCACGCGGGAGGAAGACGTGGACGCTCACGCTCTGCGTCGCCAGGGATGGACGATCTCGGCGATCGCACGGCACCTGGGCCGGGATCGCAAGACGATCCGCGCCTATCTGAACGGTGAGCGGGTCCCCGGTCAGCGACGCTAGGCGCCGGCTGAGATCGGGATGTCCGGCCAAGCGGAGGGCCAGCCGGTGCTCGGCGAGCTCCCGGGCCAGTTCCGACTCGTTCAGCACCCACCAGTCGTACTGCACCGTCACTTCGGACAGTCAGGGTCGGGCGCCCGCCAGCGGACGGCGGCTGCGTCCGCTTCTGCTTCACCAGGCGCTGGTGCCAGGCTGGCAGGGTGCGCGGTGAGACGATCCGGTGTTCTCGCAGGGCTCGCGGGAGGAATTGGGTCGGGACGGCGAGCAGTGTACGGTCCGGCCGGCCGGGCCCCGGCGCGGTGACCTGCTGTATCAAGGGATTCTTGGCCCATCTGCCTGACCGCAAGAGCCTGATCTCTGCGGGGGTTGGTGATCATGCCTATGGCGGTCAGAGACGTGGGTGGACGTCATCGATGGTGATGTCGATGCAGAGGAGGCGAAGACCGAGCTGGGTGGCCGCGGCTGCGTGCAGGGCGGCGCGTACCCGGTGGGCGGTGGTGGAGGCGTGCTGGCCGTAGCGGAGGCTGATGCTGACGGCCACGTGGGTGGGGTCTCCAGGGGTGGGGAAGCGGCAGCCTCGGCCGGTGGTGCCGGGGACGCTGCTGGTGGCGGCGGACAGGAGAGTGGCGGCGGCGTGTTCGGTGATGGACAGACGGTGCGGAGGTTCTGCGGGGAGCGGCAGCTTGCGGAAGCGGCGCGGTTCTTGGCGGATCCGGACCATGACACATGCGACGAAGCCCGGGGGGCGCTCGACCGGTTCGGCGGTCAGCGCGGCGGTCGCCTCACGGAGGGTGTCGATGGCGGTGCCGCTCGGCAACCGGTCCGCAGTTGGATGGTTCATCGCCATGGCGTGAGCTCCTGAGCAAGCCGGGCACGAGCGCGGTGGACGCGACCACGGACGGCATCCGGGCTGGTGTGGACGGTGTGGGCGATTTCGTTGGTGGACATGCCTTCCAGTTCTCTCAGCACCCAGCATGCGCGCTGCTCCGGGGTGAGCCGTCTGAGGGCGCGGGTCAGCGCGGCACGTAGTTCGGCGGCCACGGCCTGCTGTGCGGGGCCGGCTGTGCGGGACGGCGGCAGGGCCTCCTCTTCGAGGCTGATCTCGGGGCGCCGGGCGCGGGCGACGTTGACGGCGCGGGTCGCGGCGATGCGGTACAGCCAGGCGGCGAACGCCTGCTCCGCATGGAGTTCGTGCAGGCAGCGCCAAGCGGTGATGAAGGAGTCCTGGGCGGCGTCCTCCGCGGTGTCGGCGTCTCCCACGATGCGCAGCGCGATCCGGTACACCCGAGTGGCGTAGCGGCGCACCAGGTCCTCGAAGGCTGCGGTGTCACCGTCACGGGCGCGGGCGACAAGAATGCCGTCCTCCGCCTCGGAGGTCACCTTGTGCGAGTGCCCCGGCGGGAGGCTACGAACCACATGCGCGTGAGGTACATCCCATGACGGGCGTGAGGATCCCCGGGTCGGCTGTGTCTTTTTGAGTGATGCGGGTAATGAGCTCGCACGGAACGGAGAACGGCGCCGTGAACACACAGATGAAAGAGACGACGGTCAAGTCGAGTGAGCAGTCCGAAGGGGCCCGTTCCGTGACGGCGCGGGGGTCCGCGGAGCTGGTGAGTGAGCAGGGCAAGACGTCGGTCGCGGATGTGGTTGTGGCCAAGATCGCGGGGATGGCGACCCGTGAGGTGCCGGGCGTGTACGCGATGGGCGCCGGCGTGTCCCGTGCGCTGGGCGCGATGCGCGAGCGTCTGCCCGGAGTGGTCGGCCCCGGCATCACCCAGGGGGTCGAGGTCGAGGTGGGTGAACGCCAGGCCGCGGTCGACCTCGATGTGATCGTCGATTATGGGGTGTCCATCCCGGACCTGGCCGCGGGGGTTCGCCGCAACGTGGTCACCGCGGTGGAGAAGATGTGCGGATTGGAGGTCACCGAGGCCAACATCACTGTCGGCGACATCCACATGCCCGGTGATGAACCGGCCGAGTCGGCGGAGTCCCGCGTCCAATGACACATCCGGCACATCGCACACATCCGACACGTCCAGCCCCCGGCCGGGATACGGGCGAGGTCGGCCGACTGGCCGGCCGGATCGCCACAGCGGTGGCCGACTGCCCGGCGGTAGCGGCCCTGGCCGACGGGCCGATCGCCACCTATCTGCCGGGCAGCACCGTGGCCGGGGTCGCCGTCCGCGACACCGAGGTAAAGGTCGAGGTGGTCGCGGTCTTCGGTACGCCGCTGACCGAGGTCGCCGCACAAGTGCGGGCCGCGGTCCACGGGCTGACGCCCGGCACACAGGTGGAGGTGTGCATCGACGACATCGAACTCCCCGACAGCGCCGCCCGGGAGACGCTCAGATGAGCGCACACCCCACACCGCAGCGGCAGGCGTTCCGGGCCTGGGTGCGCCTGCACCACCCGGACGTCGGCGGCGATCCAGAGGAGTTCATCGCAGGGTTGAGCCGCTGGCGCACCGCTGTCGCGGCCCCGCGCTGTTCCGAGGGGGTGCGGGTGAGCGTGTTCCGCAGCCGGGGCGGACTCTGGCTGGCCGCCCGGTGGTGGCGGCGCCACCGGCGCCACCGGCGCCGTCGAGCGCGGCGCGTGCGCTGACGCGGTGCGGCACAAGTTCAGACGAGGGAAATGAGTGAGTGACATGGACGGAACGCAGTGGGCTACAGCGATCGGCCTGGGATTCGGGACCGCGCTGGGCTTCGCCGGAGCCTTCGGTGGCTTCACCGCTTTCTTGATCGTGCTCGTTCTCGGCGCCGTCGGACTCCTCGCGGGCCGGGCCGTGGCCGGTGAACACGATCTGAGCGGCCTGCTGGGCGGCCGGAGGCGGTCGTGACCACGGATTTGGTGCCGACACCACCGGCGGCGCTCGGGCCGCCGGAGACCCGCGGGCACACTGAGATCGCCGATCGGGTGCTGGAACGGATCGCCGTGCGCGCCGTCACCGAAGTGGACCAGGCCGGCGGGGCGCCGCGGCGCCTGCTCGGGGTGCCGCTCGGGCGTGCCAAGGCCCCGCCCGCCCCTCGGGCCACGGCCCACGTGGACGGGCACCTGGCCACCGTGGCGATGACGGTGTCGGTGGCATACCCGGCGCCGATCCGGCAGGTGAGCCGCCGCGTGCGGGAGCGCGTCGCTGCCCGCATCGGCGAGCTGACCGGCCTGGACGTGCGCGAGGTCGACATCGACGTCGCCCGCCTCACCCATACGGCCGCTCCCCGCACCACCGTGGACCACGAAGCGCCGTCCGTGCCCCCGCAGGCGGTCGACCGACAGCGCCGACGGGCAGCGATACGTGCCTTCCGGCCCAGGCGGACCCTCCCGGCCGTCCTGATCGCAGCCCTGCTGGCCGCCGTCGTGCTCCTGGCCGCCATCCAGGTCGTCGCGAGCCTGATCAACCGCGACGCACAGGTGCTGCCGGTGACATGGCTGACCCGGGCAGGCCGCGATCTGCGGTGGGACGATCCCGCCGTGCTCGCCGCAGCCGCCGCGATCCTCGCCGTCGGGGTACTGCTGGTCGCGCTGGCGCTGGCGCCCGGCCGTCCCCGGATGATCGCCCTGCGGTCCGAGGATCCCCACACAACGGTCGGCATCACCCGCGCCGGGCTGCGCCGCTGTCTGACCGCCGCCGTCGGCGGCCTGGACGGCATCGACCGCGCACACGTACGACTGCGCCGGAGGCGGGTACACGTGAACGCCGACAGCCCGCTGCACGACGTCGGCGACCTCCCCCAGCGGGTCCGGCAGGCCGTCACCGACCGCCTCGACGAACTGTCACCCATGAGACCACTTCACGTCCGCACCACCGTACGAGGACGAGAGGAGTGAGCCCGATGCGCCGCCCCACCGCCCGCGCCAACCGCATCGCGCTCCTCGCGGTCGGCCTCGTGCTCACTGCGGGCGGCGCCGCCGCACTCGCCCGCGGCCTCGACCTTCGCCCCGGTCTGCTCGGGGCATCCCACGCTCCACTGATCGACGAGCAGGCTCGCCGCTACGCCGCGGACCACTGGTGGTTCTGGGCCGCCGTCGCCGCGTGCGCCGCCCTGCTCGCACTCCTCGCACTGTGGTGGCTCGCCGCCCAGGCCCACACCGACGCCATCCACCACATCAATGCCGAGCCCGACCCTCGCCACGGCGCCACGCACCTGTCCGCCCGGGCCGCCACCGAAGCACTCGAGGAGGACCTGACCGCCAGCCCCTACGTGCGACGGGCCAAGGCCACCCTTACCGGCGCCGCCACCGTTCCACGACTGACGCTGACCGTCACCCTCACCGCCTACACCGACCCAGGCGCCGCGAACCGGCACATCCACCAGGCACTGGCTCAACTCCGCCACGCCCTCGAAAGCGACCGCCTCACTGCCACCACCCGCATCCACATCGCTCCAGCCGACCACTGAGTACCAGCCCTGGCCCGCGATGCGGGCCGGTTGCCTTAGGCGCGGCCACGTATCGGCTTCAGAGTTCGTCCGTCTGGGTGCGGTCGTCCGCGGAGGATCGGCTGGCCACCAGCCAGGATCACGCCGGCTCTACCGCGCGGGTGTCCACGTCCGGGGCGCGGGCTGCGACCGCGATCACGTGGGCGTCGTGGGCGTCGGTCTTGGCCTCGCCGGGGTAGAGGTCGGCGATCCGCCGCATCTGTGCTTGCCGGAAATCCCATCCGTGCAGGTCATGCGGCATGTCGGTAGGCGTGGAGGATGCCGCCGAGGCGATCGCGTCTTCGTATGTCGAGGCGGCGATTTGGTCCGGATCGGTGGCCGTTTGATCGGTGCGGGTAACGGGTGCAGTGGCCGGGCGTTCGCGATGTCCTGGTGGGCCCGAGCGTTGTAGAAGTGCTCGAACCACCGGAGCGCCTGGAGCAGGTGCCGCTGGTTCCAGGTCAGTGTCCGGTCCAGCAGTTCGCGCCGGCAAGTCTGCACCCACAGTTCCGTGACCGAGCTCATTCTCGGTATCCGAACCGCTCAGAACAATGTCAATCCCGGCATCGGTAAGGACGGCATCGAACAAGGCGGGGAACTTCCCATCGCGGTCCCCGATCAGGAACCGCGCCCGGCAGCCGACATCATCAAGGTCCATGACCAGGTTCTTCGTCGCCTGCACCACCCAGGAGGTGGTCGGGTGTGCGGTGGCGCACAGGACACGGATGCGGCGGCTGCTGTGTTCGATCACCGCCAGTACGTACATCCGCGCGCCGAACAAGATGACCGTCGCAAGGAAATCGCGGGCCGGGAGGGCGTCGGCTTGGGAGCGCAGGAAGCCGGCCCATGTGCTGGAGCTCCGGCCGGGCGCTGGTTCGACGCCGGCATCCTTCAGGATCTTCCATACGGTCGAGGCGACCACCTTCACTCCGAGCACGAGCAGTTCGCCGTGAAGCCGCCTGTAGCCCCAGTTCGGATTCTCCCTCGCCAGGCGCAGTACCAGAGTCCGGATGGAGCGCACCTTACCTCGTCCGGGTGACCGCAGGCCGTTCTGACCCAACCTCGTCCAGAGTGCGCAACCCTCATCCATGTCGGGATTCCTTCAGTCTGGGTGAAGTCGTGAAGGCGTGGGTTGGCTCTGGCCGTAGTGCGCGATCTGCGCGAGTACCGGTCACCGGTGAGCGAGGAGGAGCTCGCCGAGTTCGAGTCCGATGTGCTGGCGGGGTTCGTGCTCGCGCGAGCCTCGGCCGGTCTGGTCGACAGCACGATCCGCAACGACACCAACCACCTGGAGCTGATCCGGGACTGGTTCGGCCGACCGTTGTGGGAGATGGAGCCGACCGACGCCGACATCTATTTCGGCAAGGTGCTTCGCGACGCCAAGCCGTCGACGAGGACCGGCCGGGCCGGTGCGCTGGCGGTGTACTTCCAGTTCCTTGAGCTGCGGCACAAGGTCGAGCTGCACAACCTCACCGGCCGTGTGGTCGAGTGCCCGCTGGACGAGATGAACCGGCCGCGGGCCTCGGTGGAACCGCAGCTGCGGATCCCGCCCAGCGAAGCGGAGATCGAGGAGCTGTTCGCCGGATGGCGCGAGGAGCTGGTGACCTGCCGCAAGTTCGGCCCGGCAGCCCGCAACTGCCCGAGCCGGAGCGGGTGCCGGCCCCGGCGCCAGCGGCGGACTCGCAGGCCACCGCGGTGGGCCAGCCCCGCGCCGTCGCCCCGCGTTCTCGCACGGGCAGGTCCCTGCCCCCTCGATGAACTGCGTGCACTGCGGCAAGCCGCTGCCCGAAGGATCGCGGCGAGACCGGGCGACAGCTCCTTGGCGATCCGCTCCTGGATCGAGGACCGCGCTGGTGAACTGCCCGCCGGCTTCGCCGGCGACGTCCGCGCCTGGCTGCTGGTCCTCCTCGACGGCGACAGCCGCGCCAAGCCCCGGTCCCACACCTGCCTCTACGTCTACTTCGGATGCGTCCGCCCCCATCTGGAGAACTGGGCGCCGACCCGTGGGCACCTGCGCGAGATCACCGCCGCCGACGTGACGGCCGCGCTGTCACCCCTGCGCGGATGGCAGCGTCGCAACGCCATCGCCGCACTTCGCTCACTGTTCCGCTTCGCCAAGAAGCGCGGCCTGATCTTCGCCAACCCCACCACCCGGCTCAAGACCGAAGACATCCCGCGCAGCCTGATGCCGATGACCGATGCTGAGGTCCTCGCCGTCCAGCAGATCGCCGTCACCCCGGCGCAACGGCTGATCGTCGCCCTGGCCGAAGACCCCCAACCGGCACGTTCTGATCAACGCAAAGACCGCCTTGGGAACCGAGCCCGTCAGTGCCGAATACCTCAAGCGGCACCTGCTGCACCAAGGCGTCTACCTCGAACGCATCCGCGGTGACCGGGTACTGCACGAGGCGCTGACCGTCGGCGCCGACCCGCTGCACCTCGCCCTGGTCTTCAACATGTCCCACACCGCCGCGAGCCGCTACGCGGCCATCGCCCAAAGCCTGCTCGACGAGCAGATCGAGCAGGCCGCCGAGGGTGAATGAGTATCCTGCCGATCAGCGGCGACGAACCCACCGCATTTTCGAGCCCGCCTGCCGAAGACGCCGTGGTTTCCCGATGAAAGTCCCTCAGTCACGCTGAACCCACTTTCCTGTCGCGTGGGGCTTGTCTGTGGATCTTGTGTTGAGTTGCGGGGTTGCCAGGTTCGATGAGAACGCTCGGCCCGGGATTCTCAGTGCATCTGGTTTCTGCGGAATCCACGGCGGGTTCGTGATCACCAGGGGACGACGCCGTCGTCCTCGAAGAAGGAACCGGTCGGGCCGCCGTCGGGGAGGGTGGCGAGCCGGATCGGGGTGGCTGCGCCCTGTGCGGGGGTGCGGGGTCCGTGGAAGCCTGTGAAGTCGGTCGCGACCAGGCCCGGGCAGGCGGCGTTGATGAGGATGTTGGTGCCGGCGAACTGTCGGGCGTACTGCAGGGTGAGGGCGTTGAGGAAGGATTTCGACGGTGCGTAGGCCGCCATGATGGGGCCGATCTCGGTGTCCGGGTCCGCCTGTCGGGTCAGGGAGCCGACGCTGCTGGAGACGTTGACGATGCGTGGGGAGGCGGAGCGCCGCAGCAGTGGCAGCATCGCGTTGGTGACCCGGACGACGCCCATGACGTTGGTGTCCACGACGGTGCGTAGCACTTCCGGGTCGAGCGTGGTCGGCTCCTGTAGCCATCCCGGGCCCATTTCGCCCGGGATGCCGGCATTGTTGACCAGGGCGTCCAGGCGTCCGGCCAGTCGTTCGATCAGTTCCGCGGCGGCGGTGACGCTGCGGTCGTCGGTCACGTCCAGTGGTACCCCGAACGCGTCCACGCCGGCGGCGCGCAGTTTGCCGATGGCGGTTTCGCGTCGGGTCGCGTCGCGGGCTCCCACACCGACGCGGTAGCCGAGGCTGCCCAGTCCGGCCGCGATCTCGTAGCCGATGCCCTTGTTCGCGCCGGTCACCAGCGCGGTGGTCGTTTCGCTCATGCCGATGATGTTGGCCCGTGGGCGAGTGGTGCGGCCAACACCGGTACGGTGCCCTGTCATACCCGGCGGGTATCACCGCGTATGCTGCGGCCGTGGACACCCTGGAGACCCGCGAGTTGAGGTACTTCGTGGCTGTGGCCGAGGAGTTGCACTTCGGGCGCGCCGCCGAGCGTCTCGGCATGGCCCAGCCGCCGCTGTCGCGGGCGATCCAGCAGCTCGAACGGCGCCTGGGGGTCTGTTTGCTGGAGCGCAACCGCCGTGGTGTCCGCTTGACCGGTGCCGGGGAGGTGCTGTTGCAGGAGGGCCGGGCGGCTCTCGACGCGGCCGCTGCCGCCGTCCGCCGCACCCGGCGCGCCGGGTGCGCCGACAGTCCCGGCGGCCTCCGCGGTCGGCTGGTCCTCGCGGTGAAGGCCGCCGCGTCCCACGAACTGCTGCAAAAGCTTCTCGACGCCTACGCTGCCGAGCCCGACAGTGCCGAGATCGAGGTACTGCCGTGCGGCATTCACGAGCAGGAAGAGCTGCTGCGCGACGGACGCGCCGATGTCGCGCTCATGCACACGCCGTGGAACTCCCTCACCGGGTTCGACAGCGAGGCACTGGCGGCCGAGGGGCAGGTCGCCGTCCTGCCTGCCGGGCACCCCCTCGCCGCCCGCGAGACCTTGTCCCTGGCCGATGTCAGGGACGTCCCCGGTCTGCCGCTCGCCCGCTGGCCCACCCGCGGCACCTACGCACCCGGCCCTGGCCCCGAGATCCACAACCAGACACAACTGGCCCAGCTGATCGCCCTCGGACGCACCGTGGCGGTCGTCCCCGACTCCGCCCGCTCCTGGCTGTGGGCCGAGCACGCGGCCGTTCCCTTGGCGGACGCACCTTCCGTCGTGACCCACATCGCCTGGCCCGCGCACAGCCGCTCCCTCGCCCTGGCCGGCCTGGTCCGCACGGCTATGGCCAGGTCAGAACGCGAAACAGTGTGAATCCGACGACACGGATGAGATCCGGTGAGAATTCGTCAGCTTCGGTGCGAGAGGACAGCATGAATCCCATTCCCCTGTCCTATTGGCCACACGGTGGACATCACCGGTGGGAAAAGGACAGGGGATCTGGGATCCCACAACAGCTGTAGGATCTCGCAGCCCGTGGCGCAGGCCGAGCTTCTGAACTGCGGTTTTCAAGCTGTCTCACGGCGATGGCACACGGCCCAGTCTCACGAAATGTGGCACTTCCTCGGTGACTTCGCGAGGGCGCAAGTCTGTCCCGTCGAAGTGCATCTGTCAGATGGCGAGCCGCTGACCTGGTGGGCTGTCACGTCGATTGAGAACGCTGGCCCTCAGCGTTCTCAACGGACATGGCTTTCACGGAATCGTTCTGACGGATGGGACGGTTGACTCAGCCGTCTTGCTCTTCAGCGAAGCTGCCCATGGTCTCCCTCAGGCGGCGCCGTGCTGCATCCAGACGCTCCGCGTAGTCAGCAGCAAAGATCCCGGGAAGTGCCTTGTCCAGCGTCCCTGCGAGCTTGTGGATCGGGGCCCACGCGGCTGGGTCGTCGACCAGACGGCTGAGGTCGGTCATCTGAACTCGCTCCAGCCAGTCCGAGAGGACGAGGGCTTCGTCGGGGGTGAGCTTGATGGTGATCTCAGTGTCGTCCACGAGTCGAACTTAGACCGGAGCCTCACGGAAGTCTCGTTCGCGGTAGAGACAGAAGCGCCGGTAGAGGGGGTCGTGGGTTCCGAGGATGGTGTAGATCCGCGCGAATCGTCGGCTCAGTTCGGCGGTCGTCGCCAGGTAGAGCTCCTTGGGATCGAGGGCGGTGGTGGGCGGGTCGAGGATCAGGTGCGTCAGCACCACGATTTCGGGGAACGCCGCGAGGTGGCTGCGGTCCTCAGCCGAGATCTTCTTGCTGACGGCGAGGGCTTCGATTCGGTCAAGACGATCGGTCCACTCCTTTCCGAGATCGATCGGCATTCCGGACGTCTGCCGGTGGCGGCGGGCGAGCTGGTCGAGTCGGCGCTGGGCCTCGATGACTTCGGGTAGGACGCCGAGCGGGATGTCGTGAGTGGAGCGGGTCCAGAAGTGATGCCGCGGGCAGAGGTGGACGTGGGCGGGCGAGAGGGTGATGACCACGGAAGCGGTGGGACTGCGACGGGCTGTGCAGCAGCGGCAGGGGCGGCTGGTCAGCTGTTCCGTTCGCTGCCCGGGACCGTGTGGGCTGAGGAAGTCGGCGAGCGCGGGCAGGGCCCGGGCGAGCTGGGACGTTGGGCGCCCGGAGAGTGTGGCCAGACGGCCGGGGGAGTGGGGATTCCAGCCTGCAGTGGTGTTGCTGAGCTGGGAGAACTCCGGCGGCAGCAGGCCCAGGAGGCGGGCGAGGAAGCCTGCGGGACGGTTGTTGGCGACGGCCAGGCGGTGGAGATAGGAACCGAGGGTCTCGTTGTGGACGGGGCCGAGAGCGATGGGTGGCTGGCGGAGTTGGTCAGGCTGCGCCGGCATCCGGCCTCCGGCGGCGGCGGGGGCGATGGTTGCGGCGGTGTTCCTGGCGGGCGTCCTCGGCGGTCTGGTCGACCTCGACGGTCTCCAGAGTCTTGCGGGTGATGGCCTCGCTGCCGTTGATGATGGCCTCAAGAGCGGCGCCGCGGACGAGTTGGGAGAGGCTGCCGATCGCGCCGTCGGTGCGTTCGTGGAGGTAGCCGTCGAGTTTGACCAGGCTGCCGGGCTTGTGCCGGTGAAGTCGTAGGGCGTCTTCGAGTGAGGCGATCAGGTTCCGCCAGTTCTGCCGTTGTGCGGTGGTGCCGTAGGCGAACGGTTCGGTGTCGGTGACGGTGTATCGGCCGGCGATCTGCTGGCCTCGGACACCGCTGAACAGGCCGCTCGCGGCGACGTCGATGCCTGCGAGGACGAAGGTGGCGGGGATCCGCTCGGACAGGTATTTGAGCTGGTCGGAGGCTTCGGCTCCGGCCTGGGTGGCGAGGTTGAGGTTGTGGATCTCGTCGACGAGTGCGAGCTCGACGCGCATTTTGATCAGCAGGTCGCAGACGGCGTTGGTGATAGAGGTTTGGGTCTCTTGCCGGACGACCGGGAGGCCGAGGAACCGGGCGAACTCGATGGCGAGCATCTTGGGGGTGGCCCGGGGCGGGACGGTGACGTAGACGACCGGCAGCCGTCCCGCGGCGGCCGGGCCGAGTCGTTTGCGGACCAGGAGTTCATGGTTGCGGCCGAGCTGGGCGATGGCGGTCGTCTTGCCGGTCCCGGCCTGGCCGGTGACGATCAGCCCGCGGCGGCCGGAGATCTGGTGCCGGTTGAGCAGGACCAGGCGCCGTCCGGTGGTGAACACGTTGCGGACGGTGGGAGTGGCCACGATCACGAGCCGGGAGTGGTAGTCCAGCCGGGGCTCGTTGTAAGCGAGCCGCTTCTCCTCGTTGAGGGCCTTGAAGGCACGGAGCGAGAGTCAAGCTGAACGACGTGCGGAAACTCGGCCTGCCTGACGAGTTGTTCGCGGACTGTTCGGAGAAGCTGCTGGCCGCGTGGCGGGCGCGGGCGATCAAGATGTATCCCTCGGACTTCCGGGACACCGCCGAGGTCGTACGGATCACGCTGCTTGCGGCGCTGTGCTCGTCCCGGCAGGCGGAGATCACCGATGCCCTGGTGGATCTGCTGGTCGCCCTGGTGCGGAAGATCAATGCCCGTGCCGCCGGGTGGAGAGGCAGCTGACCGCGGAGCTGAAGAAGGTCCGTGGCAAGGAGGGCATCCTCTTCAGGCACGCCAACGCCGCGATCGGCAAGCCGGACGAGATCGTGCGCACGGCTCTGTACCCGGTCGTCGGCGAGAAGACGCTGCGCGACCTGGTCGCCGAGGCGAAGGCGAACGAGAAGGTCTGCATTGACGCGGTTCTCGTACTCGCGGCGGGCCTTGCGCTGGGCGGGGACCACCCCGACGCCCTCGAAGGCCTGGCAGCGGTCGAGGAGTTGGCGGTGCACCGCGGGCACGGCGGTGACACGGAGGGTGTAGCCCGTGCCGCGTCGTACGGCCTGGCCGTGGTCGAGCGCGGCCCGCTCGGCGTCGTCCAGCTCGGCGGCGCGGAGGAAGTCGGCGATCTTGCCGGGCATGTCGAGGGTGACGGGCAGTTCCGGGGCCGAGGCGCTCTCGTCGGTGGCGACGTGCTCGGGCATGAGGTCGGCGACGGCGGTACGCACAGCACCGCGGCTGACGTGGTGCTCGCGGGCCAGGGCGGCGATGGCCTGGCCATCGAGGTAGGCGGCGCGCACGTCGGCGACCGTCTCGCCCACGATGGCAGGGCGACGCCCGCCCTTGTTGCCCTTGGCCTCGGCGGCTCGCAGTCGGTCATAGGTGAGTTCGCGCTGGAGGTCGCGTTGGAGTTCGCCGGCGGCGGCGAGGGTCTGCACCATGAACTTCACCGTGGACAGCAGCTCGCCGGTGCGCGGGTGGCGGGCGGTGAGGTCCATGGCGGAGAACGCGCCGTCGTGGATGCGCAGGGCGAGGCGGTCGCGGTGGAGGACGTCGAGGATGTGGCCGGTGCCGCGTACGAGGCGGAACATCTCGGAGATGTGCACGGTGTCGCCCGGCCGCGGGTACGTGAGCAGTTCGCCGAACTTCGGGCGCTCAAGCGGGTGGAGGCGGCTGGAGGTGCCGGAGTCCTCCTCGAAAGTGACCGGGTCCTCGATTCCGGCCTCGGCGAGGACGAGGTTCTGTCGGGCGGCCGACTGCTGGTCGGTCGAGACCCGCTTGTAGACCAGGTTGGCCATGCCGCTCCCCGTGTCGGTGGTCGCATTCGACCCTAGCTGTCAGCAAACCCTGTCATCAGCCGCCATCGGATCTCATTGGATCGGAGCCGCCAACAGGCCCCGGAAGGTCCGGGTTCGTTGGACGCCCGCCGCACCTGTCGTCATTCGATCGATTGATGACAGCTCGGGCGAGGGGCGAGGCGTTGCGTGCCCAGCCCGACCACCCACCCGTCTCCCTTCTCGTCTCCGCCGTCACCCACGTCGCCGATGTTGAGGCACGGCGTCCCGCACCGGTCGAGCCGGAACATTCCCGGGCTGTCCGTAGTAACTCTCAGCCGCTTGTTGTCCGGTGTAGCCTCAGGGCTCAGGGTCTACCCGGTGGGGAGTTGGCCCTCGATGACTCCGGCCGCGCGGGGTGCGCCCCCGGCCGTGAGGACCTCCTGCTGCATGGCGCGCACTCGCTGCCGCGTGGCAGCGTTGGCCAGCAGGTCGTTCACGGCCGTCCGCAGCGTGTCGGCGGTGACGGCGTCGGGGGTGAGGACCGTACCGAGGCCCAGGTCCGTGATGCGCTCGGCGGTGGTCTGCTGCTCGGGTGTGTGCGGGATCGCCACCATCGGCACGGCCGAACCCAGGGCCTCCATCGTGGAGTTCATTCCGGTGTGGGTGACGAACGCGTCGGCGTGCGCGAGCACGGCCGGCTGCGGCACGCGCTGGTGTGCCTCGATGTTCACGGGCAGCGGGCCCAGGTCGCGCGGGTCGATGCCGGTGCCGACGGAGAGGATGACGTGGTACGGCTGATCGGCGAAGGCGCTCACGCACGTACGGAAGAACTCCGGCTCCTCGATGATCGTCCCGAGCGAGACGAGGACCAGGGGGCTGCCCGGCGGGGTGAAGTCGGCCGGCTCGGTCAGCCGGGTCGGGCCGACGAAGGCATATCGGTCGTCGAAGGTCTCGTTGCGTACGTGGAAGGCCCTGGGCTGGTAGACGAGGTTACGGGCGGCGGGCCGGTAGAAGTCGTGCAGTTCGACGGGCGGCAGGTCGTGACGCTCGAGCAGCACGGCAAGGAGCGCGTCGAACTCGGCCTTCACCGCTGGGGCCGCCTGGAACATCCCGACGATGAACGCCCCGAAGTCGTATCCCTCGCTCGCCGCGTGCGCACTCCACGACTGCACCCGCGGCACCCCCCACTTCGCAGCCAGCAGTGCGCCGGACCAGCCGAGCCAGTCGTTGACGAGCACATCCGGCCGGTCGTCCTCGTAGGCGTCCTCGATCTGCGGCAGCGCCTGCTCGACCTCCTCCAGGAGCGCGAGGGTGCCGCGTGCCGCGGCCTCCATGCCGTCGAGCACGAGGGGCTCGACGGGCTTGAGCCGGTAGGTGACCGGCTCGGCGCCGGCGGCGCGGACCGTGTCGGCCATGGCGGCGTCGGTCGCGTAGGTGACGCGGTGCCCGCGGGCGGTCAGCTCCCGCACGATCGGCAGGGTCGGGTTGATGTGCCCGAAGGCACCGGGGGCAATGAAGGCGATGTGCGCCATGGTGATCTTCCTTTTCGAGTGGAGGGTCAGGCAGCGAGGTCGTGATCGACCAGGTTCTCGCGGGGCAGGGCGAGGCAGAGTGCGGCACCGGCGAGGAACGCGGCGGCCGTCCAGGGCGCGGCGTGGGCTATCGCGTCGTTCCAGCCGCCGGGCACGTGGGCGAAGAAGGTGTTGCCGATCAGGGCGACACCAAGCGCGCCGCCGAACTGCTGGGCCGTGGAGAAGATCCCGGACGCGCAGCCCGCCAGCTCGACGGGAACGGCGCTCAGCACAATGTTGACCAGCGGGATCAGCACGAAGCCGAGCCCGGCGCCGGCGACGACGAAGCCGGGCACGAGCGGCCACGCGGCGGGTGCGGCACTGGTGGCCTGCCCCACCCACGCGAAGCCCACGGCCATCAGCAGTCCGCCGCCGGCCAGGACGTAACGGCCGAAGCGCGCGACCAGGCGGTTGACAAAGGGCGCGGAGAGGAACGCCCCGGCGCTGAAGGTGACCGTCACCAGGCCCGCCTGCGTGGGGGTGTATCCCTGGCCGGACTGCAGCCAGACGGTGAACACCATCAGGTAGCCGGACATGCCGCCGGCGAACAGCATCTGGATCACCAGCCCCGCACCGAACGCCGACCGGGCGAACAGCGCCGTCGGCAGCAGCGGCTGCACCACACCGCGCCGGGACTGATGGCGGACGAGCGCGATCAGCGTCAGGCAGCCGGAGGCGAGCAGCACCCAGCCCCACAGCGGCCAGCCGTTCGCGCGCCCCTCGATCAGCGGCAGCACGATCGCGGCAAGGGCGGCGGCCAGGGTCAGCGCGCCGGGCAGGCCGAGCCGCCCGGAGATGCGCTCAGCCCGCTCGTCCGGTATCCACAGCGCCCCAAGCACGAACACGGCCACAGCGATGGGGACGTTGACGGCGAACACGGTCCGCCAGCCCCAGCCGAACAGATCCCGGTCGGTCAGCACACCACCGAGAACTACGCCCACCGCGCTGGCCGTCCCCGCGACCGCGCCGTAGAGCGCGAAGACCTTGGCCCGCTCGGCCCCGTCGAACAGGGTGCGCACCGTGCCGAGCACCTGCGGAAGCAGCAGCGCCGCCGCCACCCCCTGCACTGCGCGCGCCCCGATCAGCTGTCCCGCGCCGGCCGCGACCGCACTGCCCAGACTGGCCAGGGCAAAGCCCGCCACACCCGTCAGGAACAGCCGCTTGCGGCCGAAGCGGTCGCCGAGATGCCCAGCGATGATCAACGTGGCGGCGAAGCCCAGCATGTAGGCCGACACCATCCACTCCAGCTGCGTCGCGGAGGCGTCAAGGCCCTGGCCTATCGCGGGCAGTGCGGTGTTCACGATCGAGGCATCGATCAGGTCCAGCATCGCGGCCAGGACCATCACGATCGCCGCGCCCCAGCCCTTCGCGTACGGCGGTGTCCTGCCGGTCTCCTGCTCCCGCGCGCTCGTCAGCCCGTCCATGCCTTCACCAGCTCCTGCCTCACAATGTCTTTCCATCACCGAGAATCACCCAACCGGATACATTTGTCAACCAGATGATTGATTAAAGTAGTGACGGGATTGATTCAAGTGTGCGAGCGGCTGACATAATGGGCGTATGACTTCAGCACAGACCGGCGAGGCATCCGGCCCGGAGCGGAAGAAGCGCAGGTCACCGGCGCCCGGCGAGCGGCAGCGGGACGCCGAGCGCACCAAGGAGCGCATCCTCGAAGCCGCTATGGAGGAGTTCTCCGCGAAGGGCCCGGCCGGGGCGCGCCTCTCGGCCATCGCCCGCCGGGCCGGTGTGAACCAGCAGCTGATCTCGTACTACTTCGACGGCAAGGACGGTCTCTACCGCGAGATGGGCAAGCAGTGGCGCGCCCACGAAGCGGAGGCGTTCCCGGACGACATGCCCGTAGCAGAAATGCTCAAGGGGTACGTGCGTGCCAGCGTCGGGCACCACCGCGGCGGCCGCCTGCTCGCCTGGGACGGCCTCGCCGACACCGGCCCCGACGACGAGGACCCCGAAGAGGCCCGCGAGCGCAACGCCCGCCTCCAGCAGGAGGTCGAAGCGATCCGCGCCCGCCAGCGCGCCGGCGAACTCGACGACTCCATCGACCCTGCGGCCCTGATGCTCATCACCTTCGGCGCGGGCAACGCCCTGGCCGTCTACCCCCACATCGCCCGCGGCCTCTTCGGCACCGACGCGAGCTCCCCCGAGCTCGTCGAGCGTTACGCGGACGAGGTCGCGCGACTCTTCGCACGGCTGGCGGGCGGATCCGACCCCCGCTGACGGCCACCTGCGCCGGCCTCCGGGACCTGTTGCCGATGCCTTGGCCCGGTCAGGCCACGGCTCCGAAGGTCTCGGCGTGCACGCCCTGGTCGCGGAGCTGGGTGAAGTCGACGTCGAGCTTCGTCTCGTACGACTCGGGCTGAATGCCGAGTTCGTGTGTGGAGTACTCGCCGAACCGTTCGATGTGCTCGGTCAGGTACGGCCACATGTGGCCCAGGTCCTCCGGGGCGATCTCCCAGCCCTCTTCCAGGAGCTGGCGGACGATCTCCGCGATGTCCAGGGCATTATGGAAGATCACCGCGTTGGTGAGCAGGGCGTTGAACTTCATCGCCCTTTCCTGCTCCATGGGGTCGTTGTCGGCGAGGACGCCCTGGTTGCCGAAGCCGACCCACTGGGAGAACCGGTTGAACGACTCGACCTTGTTCGTCGCCGCGGTCACCCGCCGGCGCAGCGGTGCGTCCGCGAGGTAGCGAAGTAGCTGCACCGTGCGGATCACGCGGCCGATCTCGCGGAACGCGGTGTAGGTGGAGTTCTTGTTCGACCCGGATCGCAGCCGCTTCAGCAGCGTCGAGGAGGAGAAGATCGAAGTCGATGACGTTCTTCCCGGCCTCGCCGAACAGCGAGTCGATGTGCACGTACTCGCTCTGTTTGGACGGGCGGTAGAAGGTCAGGCCCTTCCAGTTCCTGATCCTGGGCCTCAGATCGAAGCCCAGCAGGTGCGCCAGGGCGAAAACAGGAACGCTCTGGCCCTGGGTGTCGGCGTGCACGGTGGTCGGCTTGACCTCGCTGGTGTTCTTGAGGAGGCCCTCGATGATGTAGACGGCCTCCCACACTCCGCACGGGATGAAGTGCGTGGACAGCGCAACGTAGGTGTCGGAGATGTGGTGGTAGGCGATCCCGCCCGCCTTGCCGTACCGCACACTCGTCTCGGCGAGCAGGTTGTTGAGGTAGGTGTCCATATGGGTGCCGTCTGCCGCCACGGCGGTGCCGTCGCCCCACGCCTGGGAGATGTCCAGACGGGCGTGCGCGTTGACCAGGTCGGCGACGGCCTCGTTCAGCAGCACGATGGAGAAGTGCCGGTTCGCCACGTACGACAACTCATGCCCGGACACACCAGGGATGTGCTTGGCCGCCTCGTAGGGGCCCATGTTGGTGCCCTTGACGAACGTGGTGAGCACGTACCGGCCGAACGGATCCTTCAGCTTCGGGTCGTGGCCCGAGGGCGGGCCGAAACGGCGCCACCACTCCACCCAGTACGCGGTACGGGCCACGATCCCCATCAGCGTGCGCTCTGGCATTCGCGCCTTGACCTCCTGCTCCAGCCGCTTCGCCGAGGGCCGCTGCCCCTCGGAGCGGTGCGGCTTCAGCGACGGGATGCCGGTCTCCGGGTCGATGACCAGGCCCTCGTTGTCCGGATACCCGAACATCGCCTCGAAGTGCTTGCGCACGAACCGGCCGGGCCGAGTCTTGTCTAGGACGGCCTTGTGCCAGTTCTGCGTGGCGAACGAGATGTCGACCGCCTCGCCGTTCTCGCCGAGCGTGGTGATGCATTCGCCGCGGGCGCTCTCGTGCCGCATCGCGTGCGCGAGCGCGTCCAGCACCCGGCCGTCCTCGGACGTCGCGGTGAACTCCAGCTTCTCCGCCAGGTCGAACATCACCGACCGGTCCCGGCCCAGCTGCCCATACAGCAGCACCTCCCAGAAGTTGCCGTGGTGGGCGGAGACCTTCTCGATCTGCTCGTACTGCCCCGCGAACCCGCAGAAGCCCTCGACCGCCTTGGTGACCGCCCTCAGACCGCCGGCCTGCACCAGCTGGGCCCTGGCCAGGGCGAGCACGGCCGGGGAGATCTCCCCGCCCAGTCGGCGGGCGACCTCCTCCACTGGCGCCGCCTCGTCCAGCCCGTCCAGGGCCTTCACGGCCTCGGCGGTCATCGCCGCGGCCTTCGCCAGCGCCTGATGGGCGGGGCCGCCGTCGTCGAGGTTCTTGAGCACGGTGCGGTAGTTCCCGATCAGGGCCTCGGTGATCTCCCGCTCAGCGAGCCGGATCTCCTCCAGCTCCTCCTTGGCCTTCTTGATCTTCATGGCGACCCGCTTGCAGAACATCGTCGCCAGGTCGTCGCGCACCCGCATCCGTGCCTTGTGGGCGAGGCAGGCCATCAGCGCGATCCGCTTGACGGGCGCGTAGTCCCGTAGTTCGGAGGCATCTGCCGCATCCGCGTCCCCGGCGAAGTCGGTGATCTTTGGCGCGGCGATGCCGTCCACCCACACGGCGGTGTCGCCGAGCTCGTCCAGCCACTCCCGATGTGTGAACAGACGCTTGAAGTGCGACCAGTTCGGGCCCTGGGCTGTCTGCTTCAGCCGGTTGAACCGCGTGGTGCCGTCGCTGTCGCGCTCTTACAACAGCCGCAGCATCCCCGCTCGCTCCGCCAGGCTCATCCGGTCGTGGATGCCGCAGCAGATCGAGGCGTTTCACTTCGGCCCGGATCGTGGAGGCCATCGTGTCGAAGGTGGAGAACGCCGGCAGTTCGAGACCGGCAGCCAACACCTTCTCCAGCGCGATATTGATCAAGTCGGCGGGCCGGTTCTTCGACGCGGCCTCCTTTCGGATCGCCTCCTCGGCGATCCGCCGGGTCTTTGACTGCTTGTACTTCGTTCCCACCCGCCGGCGCACCTCCGCGCGCTGCCGCTCGGTGGTGCGTCCCGCCTCGTACAACGGGAGCGTGCCCTCCGGCAGCTCGACCGTACGACGGACGAAGTCGACCACCATCTCCGGATACTCGTCCGGCTTCGGGAACCGCCCCATCCGCTGGTACGACTTCAGCGCCAGCAGCAACGCGAGCTGATGCCCATCAAAGTCCATCCGCTCAGCGGCCCCCGCCGCCTCCTCTCGCGTCGGCGCGAAGAAGAGATGCAGCTCGTGCGCGGTGATCAGCCGCTTGAACCGCGGATACGCGGTCCGCTCGATCGAGGTCACAAGTCCTGTCCCCGGCCCAGAGATCAGTCAGTATCAGCACCAACGACCTTCGGCCGAATGGGTGACGGCCGCCATCGAGCCGGACTTCAAGATCAAGTATTGGCGGCTCTTGGGCTTGCCTCGGCGCTACCCCCCTCGCGGCCCGCGACACCGCATGGTGGGGGCAGGGCACGGCATGCGCGTCGGACTCGAGAAAGTTCGGGTCCTGGTCATCGAACTTCATGACCGAGTACCACGCCCGCTACGGCGGCAACGGCGTGATGATCTACTGCCACGTCGAGTGGAAGAACGTCTGCATCTACTCCCAGCTCAAGAGCTGTTCGTCGTCCGAGGTCGCGGCGATGATCGAAGGCCTGCTGCGGCACTGCAGCGATGCTGAGATCGAGTCGAACTACGTCGACACGCACGGCGCATCCGTCGTCGGCTTCGCCTTCACCGAGCTGCTGAACTTCCGGCTGCTGCCCTGGCTGAAGAACATCGGCAGCATCCGCCTGTATCGCCCCGACGACGATCCTCCCGGCTGGCCCGCACTCGGCGGCTCGCTGACCCGGGCCATCAAGTGGGACCTGATCGCCCAGCAGTACGACCAGATGGTCAAGTACGCCACCGCCCTGCGCCTGGGCACCACGGAGGCCGAACAGGTGCTGCGCCGCTTCACCCGCGGCGGTCCCGACCACCCCACCTACGCAGCGCTCGAAGAACTCGGCCGCGCCGTCCGCACCATCTTCGCGTGCGACTACCTCGCCAGTCCCGGCCTGCGCCGAGAGATCCACGGCGGCCTCCAGGTCGTAGAGAACTGGAACTCGGCGAACACTGTGCTGCACTACGGCAAGGACGGCGCCCTGACCGGCCGGACAAGGAGCACGCCGAGACGTCGATGCTTGCCCTGCACCTGCTCCAGTCCGCGCCCGTGCACGTCAACACGCTGCTCCTTCAACAGGTCCTCGCCGAACCGGCCTGGGCAACGAAGCTCACCGACGAGGACCGGCGCGGCCTGACCGCGTTGTTCTGGTCGAACATCAACCCGTATGGCACCTTCCGGCTCGACATGGACTCCCGGCTCGACCTGTCCACAGTGACCATCCCCGGTCAGCGCGCCCCCGGAGCCAGCGCGTGGACCATGCCCGGGACTGAAGTAGCGGGAACACCTGCCTCCGACGAGTAGACACTGTCTACGCAGCTTGGTAGACCATGTCTATGGATAGCGAAGGCTCCCTTCGGGAGCGGTTGATCGACGTCGGAGTGGATCTCGTGACGCCCGAGGGCTCCGCGTCGCTGGGGCTGCGCGAGATCGCCCGCTGCGCGGGAGTGTCACACGGGGCGCCGCGTCGGTACTTCCCGACGCACCACGCTTTGCTCTCCGCGATCGCCCGGTGCGGCTTTGAAGACCTCCGGGCACGGTTCGGGGCCGCGATCGCCAACACGGCATCGCCGCGCGCTCAGTTGCAGGCGGCCGCGCGGGTGTACGTCGGGTACGTGCTAGATTGCCGGGGAATGTTCGAGCTGATGTTCCGTCACGGCCTCCTCGACAGCCGGAAGCATGCGTCGGATGGGCTACGGTTGCGGGAATCGACTCTCCCTCTGTTCGAGCGCATCGTCGCCCTCGTTGCCCGATGCGAGGTGGAGCGGGATGCCGCGCACCGCAGCGGGCCGGCCGAGCCTGCACCACCGCCGACTGTGACGGCTGCCGCCCTGTGGGCGAACCTGCACGGCGTCGCCCAGCTGTGGGCGTGGGGCAGTCTGCAGCTCGCCCTTGACGCCGAACCGCCCGGCGGTGCACCTCGTGGCGACCAACTCGATCGGCTCGTCGCGGCGGTGCTCGACGCTCACCTGGGCCCGGTGAACTCGTGACCGCACCCGTGCGGCGGCATGTCGCGCTCCTGGCCAGCGTGGCCGGGGCGATGCTTGTCGCGCTGGACGGCACAGTCCTGCTGGTGGCGCAGCCCAGCCTGCAGCGCGACCTCGGCATGAGCGTGGCGCAGGTTCAGTGGACGAGCACCGGTTATCTGCTCGCGGTGGCCTCACTCCTCGTCATCGCCGGGCGCCTCGGGGACCGGTACGGGCACCCGCGGCTGCTGCTCGTCGGCGTGCTCGGTTTCGGGGCCGCCTCGGGCGGCATCGCGCTGGCGTCCGGGGTCGGCTGGGTGATCGGCCTGCGTGTCGCACAGGGCGTGTTCGGCGCGCTGCTCCAGCCTGCGACACTCGCGTTGCTGCGGCTGACGTACCCGGCGGACCAACTCGGTGTACCGGTCGCCATCCGCACCAGCGCGATAGGGGTAGCCGCGGGGGCCGGTCCGATCCTCGGTGGTGTCCTCGTCGCCCATCTGGGCTGGCGTGCCGTGTTCTGGCTCAACGCCCCCATCGCCCTTGCGATCGCCGCGCTGACCCTCGCAGTCCGGCCGCCGGCCCCCGAACGCACCGGCTCCCAGCGGCCCGACCTCACCGGCGCAGCCCTGCTCGCGACCGCGCTCGCGGTCATGGTCCATACCCTGGTCGGAGTGCCAACGGGCGGGTGGACCGCCGCGCCGACGCTGCTCGGGCTCCTTTCCGTCACGGCCCTCGCAGCTGTCTTTGCCTCGCACGAACGCCGCACCGCGCACCCGATCGTGCCGCACGCGGTCGCGCGATCCACACCGGTAACGGCGTCAATGGCGATCCTGCTGGTCACCTCCGCCGGCCTGTTCGGCGCGCTGTTCACGGCTACGTTCTACCTCCAAGACGTGCTCAGCCTCGACCCGTTCGCCAGCGGGCTGCGCGTCCTTCCGATGACCGCACTCATGGTCCTCGGCGCGCCCTTGGCCAGCACCGCACTGCGCCGGTATGGCCCGCGCCGCAGCGCGATCGCTGGTACGGCCCTCGTAGCCGCCGGCATCGCGGGGCTGTCCCGGCTCGGTCCGACGAGCCCGTGGATGGCCATGGGCGCGACCTTCGCCGTGCTCGGCGCGGGGTTCGCGACCGTGATGGTCACCGCCACCGGGACCGTCGTCGGGGACGCGCCACCCGGGTACGCCGGGGTCGTCGGCGGGCTCAAGCAGACCGCGATGAACATCGGTCCGATCCTCGGCATTGCCATCGCCTCCAGCGCGGCCAGGGATCACGCCGCAGGGCCCGCAGCAAATAGGCCCCACCCTGCTGGCCCTGGCCGCACTCACCGCCCCCGGCACACTACCGGCGGCCCTGCTACCCCGACGCCCGGCCCACCGAGCAAGACCAGAGCAGACACGACCACCCCAGCCGGTACTCACTCACGACACAAAAGACAGGTGACATGCATACCGATCCCGCAGCTGACGGATTCACAGTGCCCATCAGTGACCGCTACTTCGAGGACTACACAGCGGGAACGACCCACGACTACGGAAGCCTCACAATCACCGAGCAGGAAATCATCGACTTCGCATCCCGATTCGACCCCCAGTCATTCCACGTCGACCCCATCGCAGCGAAAGACGGACCATTCGGCGGACTCATCGCCAGCGGCTGGCACACCGTCGCCCTGATGATGCAGCTGTTCGCCAAGCACTACCTGTCCTCGGTCGCCAGCCTGGGCAGCCCGGGAGTGGACGAACTGCGGTGGCTCAAGCCCGTACGCCCGGACGACTGCCTGCGCCTGCGCGTCCACACCCTCGACACGAGGCGTTCGCGATCCGATCCCGGGCGCGGAATCGTGCGCACACTCGCCGAGCTCATCGACCAGGACGGCGCGCCCGTGCTGCGGGTAACAGTGGTCAATCTGCTCAGGACCCGGCACAGCACCTGAGCTTTCACGACTGGCACATCCCTCATCCCTGAGTGTCGGCAAACGACCGTCTGTCGACACTCGCCGCCGTGATCACGAACCCGCAGGTGGGCACTGTCGGCAACCCGCGTCGGAAGTCGACGCCGGCGATCGGTCGTTGGGGTAGTTTCCGACAATGCCTCTCGGCTACTGCCGCACATCGACGGCCGACCAGAACCCTGATCATCAGATCGAGCGCTTCTCCGCAACGGCGTCGACCGCGAAAGCATCCACGTCGACGTCGCCAGCGGCGCGAAGGCGTCCCGCCCGAAGCTCGATCTCGTCATGCAGCTGATGTGTGAGGGGGACACCTTGAAGGTCACCCGGCTCGACCGGCTCTCCCGCTCCGTGCTGCATCTGGTGACCCTCGGCGCCGACCTGCGCGTGCGCCGCATCGGGCTGCACGTCATCGAGCAGGGTATCGACACCGCCACCATGGAGGGCCGGGCGATGTTCGGGATGCTGTCGGTACTGGCTGAGCTCCAGCGCGAGCTGATTGTGGCGAATACGAACGACGGGCTCGCCTCCGCGCGGGCCCGGGGGCGGGTCGGCGGGCGCCGACCGAAGCTCACCGAGGACCAGGCCGCGCTCGCCCAACGGCTCTACGACGAGCGGGAGAAGACCGTCCAGCAGATCGCAGACATGTTCGGCGTGCCGCGGTCGACGGTGTACGGGCACCTCGACAAGACCAGGACCGTCCCCCGCCAACCCAGGAAGACCGCCGCCCCGAAGTCCTGAAACCAACCGGCGGGCTACTTTGCCCCTGGGGACAGAGCTGGGAGTCCGGGGCCGGCTGGACGAGCTCGGCCGGGCCGCCGAGGAGGTCCGGATGACTCGCAAGACACTGCTGGAGCTGCCCGATCCGCAGCCGCCAGGGCCGCCGGCCCCCAAGCTGCCGGACCATCCGGCCTACCAGCAGATCATGGCCGTGTTTGCCACGGCCGACGCGCCACTGCGGGCGCGGCAGGTATGCCAGGCGATGGACCTGCGCCCTCCTCCGACCGCGGGCCGCCGTCCGCTCGAGCGTGACCGGAAGCCGCGGAACGCCACAGAGGCGGCCGCCCCGATCCGGGGCAGCCGCCTCCGCTGCTACGCCGTGGTCGGTCTTGTAGGGCTTGCGCTCGCTCACGGTGTACAGCTCAGCACGCCCCAGCCCTCCGACCGCCTGGGATGCCACAGTCCCACAAGTTCAGGTGACGACAAATCACCTATCAACTCGCATACCACCCTCTGAGAAGATCTCGGGCATGAACGCGCCCCTGGAGCCGTCCGAACTCCTCGTCGCCTCGCCTGTGATCCTGACCGACATCCGGATCGGGTACGCCAGGGTGTCGACCGGCGGGCAGAAGCTCGACCGCCAGATCGACGCACTCAGCGCGGTGGGCTGCCGCAAGATCTTCGCCGACAAGAAGTCCGGCAAGAACGACCTGCGCCCGGAACTGTCTGAAGGCGTGCCATGCCTTCCTCGATCCCGGCGACACCCTCGTGGTGCCCAGCCTCGGACGGTACGGCCGCTCGCTCCAGGACCTCGTCAACATGGTCGCCGAGCTCCGCGAGCGCGGATCGGCTTCCAGTCCCTGCGTGAGGCGCTCGACACCATGACCCCGGGCGGGCGCCTGATCTTCCACGTCTTCGCGGCGCTCGCCGAGTTCATCCGCGAACTCATCGTCGTCGGCACTTACGAGGGCCTGGCCGCGGCCCGCGCCCGGGGCAAGGTCGGCGGGCGCCCCACCGTCGTCGACGAGGACCTGATTCGGGCGGCCCGGGACATGCTCCCCAACCCGGCCAGCAGCGTGACCTCCATCGCGAAGATCCTTGGCGTCTCCGTCGGGAGGCTCTACAACCACATTCCGGACCTCAAGGAGCTCCGCAACTCCCTCGTCCCGCACCAGCTGGAGGGCAGCAAGTGATCCCCACGTGATCAGGGGTGTTCGTGGCGCGGGTCAGTTGGTGGGGCTGGGCCAGGGGGTGTCGGTTTCGACGGGGTCGGTGTAGTCGATGCCGGGGACGGAGAATCCGTAGAGACGGCGGACTTCGTCGGTGAACCAGTCGAGGTCGGCGAGTTCGGTGATGGTGTCGCTGGTGGCGGTGTTCCAGCGTTCGGCGACGGCGTTCTGCACGGCGGAGTCGAGTTCCCAGGTATCGAGGCGGACGCGGCCCTCGTCGTCGAGGTCGAGGGGGCGGGCGCCGGTCAGCTGGTCCCATAGCTCTACCAGCTGACCGATCGGGGCCACCATGGCGTCGCCGAGGACGCCGCGCAGCAGCCCGACGTACAGGGCGATGCCGGGGATGGCCGTGGAGGACTGGGTGACGGCGGCGGCGTTGACCGAGGTGACGGCCCGGCCCCCCAGCATCTTGCCGAGGCGCTCGTTCAACGTGCGTGCGGTGGCTTCCAGATGAGACTTCGCGGCGCCGATGGTGCCCTGGCGGTAGATCGCCGCAGTGAGTGGCGAGCCGATGTAGGAGAGGGCGGCGGTGGTGAACCCGTCGGCGAGCAGGGACCGGTCGGCCAGGAAGGTGATCCAACGTTCCCAGTCGGCGCCGCCCATCACCGCCACGGTCTGCTCGATGTCGTCGCCCTCGGCCGGCGCGGTGGTGACGTCCTTGACCTCCGGGGCACCGTGCTCGTCGAAGACGAGGGTCTTGGTGGTGTACGGCGAGTCGACCGGCTTGAGGACCGACGCATACACGGTGCCGGTGTCCGGGTCGGTGCGGCGGGGCGCGGCCACCGAGTAGATCAGGAAGTCGAGTCGCCCGCCGAACCGCTCGGCGATCAGGTCGGCGACCTGCTCCTTCACCGTGTCGCTGAACGCGTCGCCGTTGAGGAAGACCACGTCCCGGCCGTGCTGTTGGGCGAGCCGGGCGGTGGCGGCGGTGCGATACCAGCCAGCTGTGCCGGTGCGGCGCGCGGGCGCCTTCTCGAAGCACACGCCGATGCCACGGATACCGACCCGGGCCAGGCCCGCGATCGTAGCGGCCAGACCGTACCCGGCGGACGAGCCGATGATCAGCGCTACCGGCGCTTCGCCGCCGACGGTGGCCGGGGTGGGGACGGCCTGCCACATGTCGTCCACCAGCTGTTGGCAGCCGCCAGGATGGGAGTCGAGGAACAGGAAGCCCCGGCTTTTGGGCGCAATGACGCGTTCGCTCATGGTGTGGTGCCCCAGGTGTTGTCACGGACAAGGACCCGGCGGCCGTGCGGGCCGCCGCGTTCTGCAAGTCTGCGGCCGTGCGGATGACTACGGTGATCTTGACTGGCACAACGATGTCCTGTGGGACTTGTAGGTGTTGTCGGGATCAGTGTGCCGTCCACGATCAGTGCGGCATCCTTGCGGAACCGCTTGCGCGGCTGCAGGGCGAGTGACGGGGCGAGCTGGTCGATGATGCGGCCGACGGCCGACTTCGAGATCCCGAAGAGCGGAGCGAGCTGCCGCAGTGTCAGGTTCGTCCGCCAGTACGCAGCGACAAGCAGGAGCCGGTCCTCCAACGGCAGGCTCCACGGCCGACCTTTGCGAACCGGATCCGCGCCCTCGCGTCGTAACGCGGTGAGCAGCTTGCCGAACTGCTGCGCTGTCAACCCGGTGAAGGGGATTATCCAGGAAGGCTCCGACGCCGTGATCACACCAGTCACGTCGCGATCATTCCACTGCTTCAGGTTCTCCCTGCTCGAACGCGGTACGGCAGAGTTCAATCTGCTCGGCCACCCGCTCCATGAACCAGCGTGTGATCTCGTAGGAGATGACGTGTACCTCGGGCCGTGGACGATCAGTTCCGCTCATCCCAGCGACGAGAACAGCCGGTCGGCTCCCTACCCCCTACCTCACCAGCGTGCCGTCACCTCGGAATGCATCGAGCACCGGCCGCTCCCCACGAGCAGCGGCACGAACCGAATCCAGCCCCACACAGACTCAAGGAAGGAGAGCGAGTTGGCGTGATTGGGCGACGAGGACGCCTCGCGAGTCCCAGATGTCGCAATCCTCTTCATGAAAGCCGCCGGCGACGTGACGGGTGTTGATCTTGCAGGCCAACCAGCCTGGGGCGGGCCGATCCCGCAGGTGGATGGTCAGCTCGAGAGTGGCCGAGGGCATCTCTCCCAGCTCCATGATCGCCGGATATGCCGCGTCGGCCAGGAACGGCAGACTCACAAGGTCGGGTTGGCGGCCGTCGGCGAACCGCATCCAGAACGTCATGCTGGGGTTACCGCTGGGCTGTCCATGCAGCCAACCGGGCGGTTGAGCAGTCCGGTATTCGACCCGGTCTGCGACGGTGATGCCGGGCAGTTCGATCCCGGCAAGTGGATCGGAGAGGTCGTCCGGCGATGGCAGGTCCGGCATCTTCGCCAGCGACAGACTGCGACCGTCCGCCTGGTCGAAGTCGGTGAACGTCGCCACGATCCGCAGGATCTCCTGGCCGCCCTGGCACATCCGTGCCTCGCGGGTAGAGGTTCGGCGCCCTTCCCTGGCCGACTCCACCTGAATCTCGGCCGGCCCCGCTGATCCCGGCCGGAGGAAGAACGCCGAGGCCACCAGCGGATCTGGATGGGCAGAGCGCTCCTGCAGGGCACGAACCCCAACGGCCATGAGATAGCCACCGTTGGGGTTGCCGCTGGTGGTGTTCCAGCGATCGGTGAGCTGAGCCGTGCAGCTTGTCTCACCGGCCCAGTTGAGCCGGGTGTCCTCGTCGAAATCGTGCTCGATGATCTGCCGCATGGGACAGAAGTTACTCAACAAGCGAAACCGCTCACCAGGCAGCCCATTCGTTGCTTCACTCACATCTTCCTCTGCACACCAGATGTCGCGCTCGTCAGAGTGAAACCCGCTGACGCTGACCTGCACAAATACGCTCCTCTTGAGTAACCAAGGATCCTTTGAGTCCGAGACGGTTAGTTCGCCCCTGACCGGGGTCAAGGCCGACGAGCGCGAGACGCTGCTGGACCTGCTCACTGCGAACCGCAACTGGCCGCCGCCCGGCCCGGACAACGGGGGGTGTGATGGAGTGGGCGCCATGACCGACATCGAGACGATCACGGTGCCCCGCCATCTGCGGGGATATCCCGGGGTGGCGTTCGGCGGATACATAGCGGGGGTGCTCGCCGGGCGGGCGGCGGCCAAGACCGTACGGGTGGACTTCCGACGGCCGACCCCAGTGGAGGTACCGGTGGGGCTCACGGAGACCGCCGACGGCGGGGCCGTGCTGACTGGTGCGGAGGGGGTGCTCGCGGTGGCCACGCCCGACGAACTGGACCTCGAAGTCCCCGAACCGCCCTCCTGGGACGAGGCATCGGCGGCGGCCGAGGCGTACCGCGCGGCTCCGCTGGAGGGGGCTGCGGACTGCTTCGGGTGCGGACTTGATCGCACGCCTGACACCGGGTTGCGCCAGCACTGCGGAGGAGTGCCGGGACGGGATCTGGTGGCCGCAGCGTGGACGGCCGGGCCCGCACTCGCCGACACGGAGGGGAAGCTGCGGGCGGAGCTGGTGTGGGGGGCACTCGACTGCCCCGGGAACGCGGCGGGTCGGCTGCAGGGGAAGTTGCGGGAGGGGGCCGTGACGGCCTCGCTCACGGCACGACTGCTCCGGCCGGTGCCGGTTTCCTCCCGGCTCGTGTCTTATGCGTGGGTCCTCTCGGAGGAAGGGCGGAAGCACCGGGTGGCTGTTGCCCTGGCCACGGCGGGGGGCGACCTTTGCGCAGTCGCCTCGGCGCTGTGGGTGGACCTTCGATAACCCCCCGGCGTTGGCTGGGGCCCGCGCAGCTCGGCCGACACGAGGTCCGGCCGACGCAGCCGGACCCGTGCGTGGACAGCAGGACCTCAGACCTAGAGGTTGCCCCGTATCGGGTGTGAGGGTTACGGGACAACCTTTAAACTTGTCGTTTAACTTCAGGCGTTCGGCGGGGTCGCGGCAACGGTGACCTGTGCTGTCCATGACCCGGGTTCCCGAGGCGGATCCCAGGTCACGTCGACGTCAGCTTCGTGAAATTCGTGTGCGAGTCCCACCACCATGGCGGCCACGGCGGCCCGTGCCTCGGCTGGGTCGGTGTTCGGCGGCACCTCGGCAAGACGCCCGCAAATTATCCCGCCTTCCTCTGTGAGGACACTGTGGCGCCAGCCTTCCGGCGTCGCCAGCAGGGCGATGCTTTTCGGCATGCCAAAGGGAGGCCGTCTCTTCTTCACGCGCTCTCGTCCCACCACGGAGCTATCCAACCTCGTCGGCTTCCTGGCGGTTCACGCGGGCGGAAGTTCAGTTGCCACGGCGGGGTCTGGTGCCGACCTTGTGGTGGGCTGGTCGGGCGTGTGCCTCACCGGTGGCGAGGACCCGCCCGACGTCGTGCCGGGGTGCCGGGCGCTGGTTCTTCGAGCCTGGCGGCCTGCCTGGGCCGGGGCAAGACGGTTTCGGTGCACCAGCCGGGGAGCCGGTCTTCGCGTGCAGGCGATGTCGAAGCGGCGCAAGAAGGACTGCCAGCAGCGGTCGACGTCCGCTTCGGTGGCGCCCGTGCGCGACCACCACAGCCAGAGCGGCTTGTTGACCCCACCGCTGGGCAGCTTCTCCACGACCAGGCGGATGACGGTGCCCTCGATGAGGGGCAGCGGCCCGTCGTGGTCGAGCCATGCGGCCCGGCGGGTCAGCCACGGGTGCAACCGGTCCCACGCCTGCGCGGTCGCCTTCCCATAGAGCCGGGTGTCCGTGGTCGTCACGGCCTGCTCGGTGCCCCAGGTTGTGGGGTCGCCGAAGACGAACTCGCCGCCGTGCTTGGGCGGCCGGCCGCCTTTGGGGGTTGGCCAGGTGGAACTCATTGCGGGAGGGTGCCGGACGCCGCATCACCCGATCCGAACGGAGCCGGCCGAGGATCTCGATGGGCAGCCCGGCCAGCAGGTGGGCGATGCGCGGAGCGTCGTATCCCGCGTCCAGCACGACCAGGACCTTCGGGTCGCCCGGCCGCCACTGGCCGGCGGCGACCAACCGCTCGACGACCTCGCGGATCTGGACCGTGGTCACGGCGGCGACGTCGGCGCCGGGCTCCAGGCGGATGGCGTCCAGCACCGCCGTCCAGGACGTGCGGCCGGTCTCCAGCGCGGCCACCACCGAGTACGGCCACCCGGGCACCATCTGGTGCTTGCCCTCACCCCCGCCGAACGCGTGACAAAAGGACCGGGTCAGCACACGTGTTGGCGTCCGGACGCAGCCACGGCGAAACATCCACCGCCAGCACGAGCCGACCATCCGCCGCCCTCGGCAACGGCACCCCGGCCAGGGCACAACGCAGCCGGGCGACGTCGATCCGACCCTGGTTGAGTCCGCCGTACAGAGCTCCGTGCCCGCGACGGTGTTCGGGCGCGAGCGCGAGATCAACGAGCGTTCGCACCGGCCCGTCCGTGCACAACAGCGCGTCGCCTAACTCGAACAACGCGGCGCCTCGCGCGGTCAGACACGCGTACAGCTCCGACCGGAAGTGCGACACTTCCGCGAACGCATCCCGCAGGACGCCCTGATGCACCAAACTCACGACCACGGCCTTCGCGCTGATCCACTCTGTGACGGAGCACAGGATCAGACGAAGGCCGCCTTCACGTCCGCTGAACTGCGAAAACGCCGACCAAGTTCGAGCCGCGTTCGACGCCGGACCATAAATGGCAAGACTGTGACCGTTTGACGAACGGCACCTCTTCGCAGTCCTCATCGTTTCCTGCCGCTGACCTGCCCCTTCGGGTTCAGAAGCACGTACTGAGCACATCTGTGAGGGCCTAGTACTCCAGCCGTAGAACGTGATCTTCATGTCTGATTCGCGGCTTGTCGGCGGGAATGGCTGGCCTGGGCTCGGGCCTGGTGGCGGCGTCGCCAGGCGGACCAGCGGAGCCGGTGGGCCACGTCGTGCACAGGCCGGACGACAAGCGTCGTGAACAGGCACTGGATTTCATTGCAGGTGAGCGGGATCAGCCCGTGGGGGGCGGGATGGCGGGCGTGTTCGTCGGCGCACGACGGCGAGGAAGGCGTGAGCGAGCATGGCCAGGGTGACCCAGCGGGACCACGAGGTGAAGCGGCGGAGCTGGTGCTCGTCCAGTCCGGCCAGGCCCTTTCCGGCCTGAAAGGTTTCTTCCACCCGTCACCTTGATCCGGCGACGCGGACCAGGGCGGCCAGGGGCACCGGGGTGGGCGAGAAACAGCGGTAGTAGGCCAGTTCACCGGTGGTGCGATTACGGCGGATCAGCAGCCGGTGAGTGCCGGGCCGTTCTTCGGCCAGGTCAATGACGGCCCAGTCGTAGAAGCGGTGCCCCTTGGTGCCGGCCCCTGCCGACAGCTTCTGCCAGGCCCGCCTGGGCACCTTCGCGGCCAAGGCGTCCGCGCGGAACTTGCCCGCACCGGTGGTGACTTCGGCCGAGCAGGCGATAGCGAGCACGTAGCCGACCTTGCGCTCTTCCAGCGCGGACCGCAGCTTCGGGTTGCCGCCGTAGACCTCGTCGCCCGCGACCCAGCCCACGCGGTGCTCAGCGTCCAGGAACCGGCCGATCACGCGGGCGGCCAGCTCCGGCTTGGTCGCGAAGACGGTGTCGTCGCCGAGCCCGGCTGCCTGGCAGCGGTCCGGGTCGCAGGTCCACGAGCGCGGAACGTACAGTTCACGGTCCACCGCTGCGTGCCCGCGGCGGCCCGCGTAGACGAGATAAACGGCGACCTGCGCGTTTTCGATTGTGCCGGCGGTGCCGGTGTACTGGCGCTGGACACCGACGGTGTGCGTGCCCTTCTTCACATCCCCGGTCTCGTCGACCACCAGCACCGCGTCCTCGTCGTGCAGATGCTCCAGTACGTACTCACGCACGTCATCACGCACGGCGTCGGCGTCCCACCTGGCCCGGCCGAGCAGGTGCTGCATGCCGTCCGGACTCGCCTCCCCGGCCCACTCGGCGATCGACCAGCAGTTCTTGCGCGACAGGTCCGACATCAGCCTGAGCATCAACTTCTCTGCTCGACGCCTGGGTTCGACCCGGCTGAATCGTCCTGCGATCCGGTCCATCAGGCTCTCGAACATAGCCTGCCACCGGGCAGGCACTACGCTGTGACCTGCGGCCACTGCAAGATCGTTAGTCTTCACACGCCGATGATCAGCGGTGGCCGCGTCTGAGCGAACCTGGAGCAGCCAATGACCTCGTCCAGCCCCGGTCACCCACGACCAGCTCGAAATCTTCGAGGACGTAGGAGATGAGACAGGCGTCCATGAGATGGACCGTCGCGGCGGTGGCGTGCACGACCCTGCTCGGGTCGGTCACCGGGTGCGCCGCCCAGGAGAAACGTCTGCCACCTGTCTCGTCCTCGGCCGTGATCGGCCACTGGAGGGGTGACTGCGGCGCCACTCTCGATGTGGCGAGGAACGGTCACCTTACGTTCGCCGAATTCCCGTCAGGAGAGGGACCACACGACGAGCGGCGGCTCAGCGGGAGCGGCCAGTGGTACCTGTACCGCGGAGGGAAGGGCGCCCCGCCCCCTTCCCTCGACCTGAAATACGACAGGACCCTCTTCTCGCTCCTCTATAACCGATCGTCCGACGGTGCCCTCACCGGGATGCGGTTCGAGGAAGAAGATCGCACCTGCTCGTTCACGCGGAAGGGATAGCCGGTCAGCCGAGTACGCGCAACGAGCGCGACGGGCACAGGTCCACGCCCGCAGTACCCCCTTGCGGAGATCCCCGGCCGGTTCCTCGACCAGGACGACGACCAGACCCTCGTCGTCCTGGGCGAACACCTCCGGGCTGAGCATCGTGCACTGGCCGGAGCCCACGCACCGGTCGCGTTCGGCGGTGACATGTGAGGACGTCCAGGACGTCGACCGGCATCTGTGGCCGGGCACGGCGGCCGAAGGCGTCCAGGCAGTGGCGGACGACTGGTCCCGATTCCGCAACCACGTCGAATCCCTCGGCGATGACCACCTTCTTCGGCCCATGGGTCCCATCGCCGGTCCGTACGCTCACGCGAGCTACCTGCAGCTGGCTCTCCACGCCTTGGACGAAGCTGCCCACCAAGGTGCCGAACTCGGCCTTCTTCGCGATCTCTACCTCCACAGCTTCACCATGGAGCACCGGGCGATCCACCCGATGACCCGAACCTCGCCAGGCTCCTGACAGGCAGCCTGATTACGATCTACGGCTGGAGTACTAGGGTGGGAGGAATGCAAATCATCCTGGTGAGCGGACCCTCGGGGTCGGGGAAGACGACCGTCGCGCGCATCCTGGCCGAGAGCATGCTGTCTCCCAGCGTGCATCTGCATACGGACGACTTCTACGCGGCGATCAAGCAGGGTGCGCTGGCGCCGTACCTGCCGGAGGCGCATGCGCAGAACGAGATCGTCACCGGGGTGATCGCCCTGGCCGCCGCCGGATACGCCGCAGGTGGCTATCACACCGTGGTGGACGGGGTGGTCGGGCCGTGGTTCCTGGAGGCGTACGAGAAGGCGGCGAAGGCCGCGGGTGTCGGGCTGGCCTACGTGGTGCTGCGGCCCGACCGGGAGACCGCGCTCGACCGCGGGACGTCCCGCTCTCGGCATCCGCTCGCCGACCGGGAGATCCTCGGCCAGATCTACGACGGCTTCGCCGACCTCGGCCCGTACGAGACGAACGTCCTCGACTCCACCGCACTTACCGCGGAGGAGACCGCGAAGGCAGTGCTCAGACTTCTATGAAACTGCTCAAACTTCGCTACGACTCTTGGTCGCCCAAGACATCCGAACCCGTCGTCCGGCCCGGTCATGGCGGTTGCTGGGCCTTCGGCGCCGCGGAGGGCACGGGTGTACTTCCCGCCTTGGCGCGCGGCCTCGCGGGCGCGCTGCGCGGCGGTGGACTGCTTCGTCGGCTGTGGTGACCAGTGGAGCAGCCGTTAACGGCTGCCACCTGGGTCACCACAGCCGGTTCAGGAACCGCGAGAGCAGCTGAGCGGACCACATCAGCTGGTGCCGATGCCGGGGCGGTGTGGCTTCTTCCATATGGATCGGAGGTTGAGGAACATCGGACAAGTAGCCGGCAACGTCCGTCAGCTCCCAGGTCCGCACCGCACCCCCCCCGGTAGGAGGGACCGCCTGCAGCTCGATGTGGTCCTGGACCAACTCGGTCCAGGACCACACGTGTGTTCAGGGGATGCGCCAGGTTGCATGCCCGGCTTCCCAGCAAGTCCCTCCGGCTCGCGAACCCGAGGGTGCGGTGCCCTGATTCTGGGGGATGGGCCCGTGGGTTCGGGGCCAACCCGCGGGGCCGGTCTCGGCAGCCTGCTCCAGCAGAACTCGTGCGGAGTCCGCGTAGCGCATGGCCGCCTTCTCGTGAAGCCCGAACACCTCGGCAAAGTGGAGGGGATCGGGGCCCTGGACCATGGCCTCTTCAAGTTGTCGATCGACGCGGAGCCTTTCCAAAGTCGCAGCCAGCCCGGCGAGCGGGCCTGGCCCGGCGTACGAGGCGACAGCCTTGCATGCCGCGACGGCGGTCAGGAAGGACAGGCCGAGCGCCGGCCACAGGCAGGTGCGCACCGCCAGCCGCCGTCGTGTGCTGCCCGGGACGCTGTCGGCGACCTCGCGGGCCAGCACCCAGGGGACGGTGGCGCCGGCGAGGGTGTCGACGCTGAGCAGCACCGAGGGGACGGCGGCGTAGACGGTGAAGTCGGGTGCGGGCAGGCGGTTGACGAGGAACAGGGAAAGCCCGTAGTTGCCCATGCCGACCAGCACGGCGGACAGGGCGAGGTGCAGGGCCCCGTGGACCGTCCCCTTCTGCCGGGGTGCGGCGGGAGCGGCACTCGCCGCCATGGTCACCGCGCCTTTGTCATGCGCTCGTGACCAGCCCGAGTATTTCGAAGCCCGCGCACAGCAGCCCCATGACCCGGCAACTTTACGATGCACACCACTGAATGGCGGTACTGCGGTCCGACTTACCTCAGGAACGTGCCCGTGGCGCACAACACGGTCACGGAGAAGTTCGGCCCCGGGTGACTGCAGGCTCGTCCGTGCGAGGTCACCGCTGATCGTCATCAGGGGCCGAGAGGCGTCGATTCCGCTGGCTGTGGGCGTGGCCGGTGGGGCAGGTGTGCTCATGTGTCCTTGGGGACGTCGTGACGTGTTGCCTGCCCGAACTCGTCCTCCAATCGACCCAGGAGTCGGCCGAGGAGTGCGTTGAGTTCCTCGAGGTCGTGCCGGGTGAGGGCTTCGGTGAACAGCCGGTGTTCCCGGGCCGTGCGCTGCTGGGTGGCGGCGCGCCAGCGGTCCTGGCCATGCAGGGTGAGCCGGACGGGCTTGCTGCGGCCGTCGGCCGAAGCCACGGACTCGATCAAGCCTGCCTGGGCGAGGCGGGCCAGGCGCACGCTCATCGTGCCGGACGTGATGCCCAGCTGCTGGGAGAGCGTGGTGGGGGAAGCCTGGTAGGGCGGGCCCGAGCGTTGCAGCGCCGAGAGCGCCGCCCAGTCGCCGGCGGTGAGCTCGTGGTCCGCCGCGACCTGGGCGAGCAGACGCTCGAACAGCCGGGACATGCGCCCGATGCGTTGGCGGGCGGCTTCGGTCTGCGGGTCGACATCGGGCATGTCGGCGACCCAGCGCGACAGTTCGGCCTGCACCGAGTCCTGTGGCATGGGTGGCTGCTCGGATCTGTGCACCTTTGACACTCCCTTGAGTCTCAAGATAATTTACCTTGAGACTCAAGGTAACCACATCAGGAGGGCTCGTGACACACACGTCCACCCACGAGGACACGCACGGCCTGCCCTGGGATGGGCTCCTCGCCCTTGCCGTCGCCGGATTCGTCACTGTCCTCACCGAAACTGTCCCCGCCGGCCTCCTGCCGCAGATCAGCGACGGCCTCAAGGTCTCCCAGGCCACCACCGGACAGCTCGTGACCGTCTACGCCGCCGGCTCGATGCTCGCCGCGATCCCGCTGACCACCCTCACCCGCCGCTGGCCACGCCGCCCCGTACTCCTCGCCACCGTCCTGTCCGTGGTCGCGGCCAACGCCGTCACCGCGGCCTCGCCCTGGTACGCCCTGACCTTCACCGGCCGCCTGATCGCCGGACTCGGGGCCGGCCTGCAGTGGGCGATGATCGCCGGATACGCGATGCGTATGGTCCCCGAGGCCAGCAAGGGCCGGGCACTGGCCATCTCCATGGCCGGCGTCCCCCTCGCCCTGGCCGCCGGCGTCCCCGTCGGCACCGCCTTGGGCACCGGCATCGGATGGCGCTCCACCTTCGCCGTCATGGCCGCCCTCGGCCTCATCGTCACCCTCTGGGCCCGAGCCGCCCTCCCGCCCATCGCCGCGGAAGCCGCCCACGAACGCGTCCCGGTCAGGCGAGTCCTCGCGCTCCCCGGCATTCCCGCGCTGATGCTGATCGCCTTCGCCTTCGAAGTCGCCCACATGAACATGTACACCTACATCGCCTCCTTCCTGTCCTCCTCCGGCCTGCAGGACCGCGTCGACGTCGTCCTGCTCGTCTTCGGTATCGCCGCCATCACCGGTCTGTGGCTCACCGGCGCCCTCATCGACCGCCACCTGCGCGCCGTCGTCCTGACCACCTTCGCAGCCTTCATCAGCGCCATGGTCCTGCTCGCCACCCTCGGCTCCAGCCCCATGGCCACCGTCGCGGCCATCGCGGTGTGGGGCATGGCCCTGGGGGCGGCCCCGACGATGCTGCAAGCCGCATCCGCCCGCGCTGCCGGCTCCGCCATGGAGATCGCCCAGTCCCTGCTGGTGACGATGCTCAACGCCGGTATGGCCGCAGGTCCTCTGCTCGGTGGAGCCCTCTACGCAACCCACTCCACCGGTCCCCTGCCCTGGGCCAGCCTCGGCCTCTTCGCCGCAGTCCTGGGCCTCGCAGCCCTCACCGGCCGCACCGCCTTCCCTGCCACCACCATCGGCGACGCGCCCGAACCCGGCTCTGCCCCGCAGAACCAGCCCGACGACGTCCCGGCCGCAGCCTCCCGCACCTCCGGTTGACACCGAACGCCGACCCGACCACTCACCAGTAAGGAACCCTGATGCCGTCACAGCAGACCGGACACGCGGCCACCAAGGTGTGGTTCATCACCGGCACCAGCACCGGCCTGGGCCGCGCCCTGGCCCAGGAAGTTATCGCCGACGGCGACCGCGTTGTCGCCACCGCCCGCGACCCCCGCACCCTCGACGACCTCACAGCGCTTGCACCCGACCGTGTCCGCACGCTCCCGCTCGACGTCACCGACCCCACCGCCGTACGCCTCGCCGTCGACACCGCCGTCAAGGACTTCGGCCGCATCGACGTCCTTGTCAACAACGCCGGCTACGCCCTGCGCGGCGCCCTCGAGGAACTCTCGGAAAACGAACTGCGCCGCCAGTTCGACACCAACGTCTTCGGAGCGCTCGACGTCACACGGGCAACCCTGCCCGTCCTGCGCGCCCAGCGCTCGGGCTGCATCGTGCAGATGTCCTCGGTCGGAGGCGTCCTGGCCACCCTGGGCGGAACGGCCTACGCGGGCACCAAGTTCGCCCTCGAAGGCCTCTCCGAAGGACTGGCCGCCGAAGTCGCCCACCTCGGCATCCACGTCCTCATCGTCGAACCCGGCCCCTTCCGCACCGACTTCACCAGCCGCTCCGTACGCTACGCCGCCCCCCTCGACGACTACCGCCCCGCCCTGGACCCGGCCAAGCAACAGTTCATGGCCATGCACGGCACCCAGCCCGGCGACCCCACCCGCGCAGCCCGAGCCATCATCACCGCCACGCACATGGACAAGCCGCCGCTGCGCCTGCCATTGGGCGCCAACGCCGTCGACCGGATCCGTGAACGGCTCCAGCAGCGACTGCAGGAAGTCGACGCCGTCGAGCCTCTCGGCCGGCCGACCGACTTCGCCTGACAGTGAGGATGTAGACGGCACCGCTCGGGGGTCTGACCCCTCGCCTGACTGACGCTTCGGCTGTCCTTGGCTGGAACCGTCGTCCTTCCGGGCGGTGCCAGCACGTACCGCGCCGGTCGGGAGCCTGTGACCTCATAGCGCCTCTGTGTGTCAAGCGGCCCGAGCGAGGTGGTTCCGTTGATCTCGTTTCATGATCCGGTAGACCACGTTGGACAGCCGTCGTTTCAGGGCCCGGCGGGCCTCCGCTGGCGTCTTCCCTTCCGCGATTTTGCGCAGGTAGTACTCCTGCCCGCGTCCGCCGTCGCGGACCTGGCAGACGGCGATGATGTGCAGCACGGAGTTCAGCGCGCGGTTGCCGCCGGTGTTGAGCCGGTGGCGGACGTTGTTGCCGCTGGAGGCGTCCAGGGGTGCGCTGCCGGTGTAGCTGGCGAAGTGGTGTTCGGTGGGGAAGCGGCTGACGTCGCCGACGTGGCCGATGACCTTGGCGGCCAGCACGGTGCCCAGGCCCGGCAGAGTGGTCAGCCCGGTGCGGGTCACTGCGAGGGCGTCGCGCATCTCGGCCTCGCTGTCCTTGACCTGCCGGTCCAGGCGCCGCAGGTCAGCCAGCAGGTCGCGGGCTATGTCCCGGCGGCAGGCGTCCGTGGCTGTCACGGGCCGGATGCCCTTCATCGCGACGGCTGCCTTGTCGGCGGACAGGCCGGTGGGAACGCCGCAGGGCAGGAGGTCGCGCAGGACGGCGTGGAGCCGGTTGAGGACGCGGGTGCGTTCGTGGACCAGGTCGTCGTGCCGTTCGGTCAGCAGCCGCAGGATCGTGGTCTGGTCCTCGGGCTCCACGGCCCGCAGGTCGTGGCGGAACAGGGCGACCTGGGCGACGTGGCGGGCGTCGTTCGCGTCGGTCTTGCGGTTGCCGCCGGTGGCCAGCAGCCGGGCCCTGGCCGACAGGTGGAGGGCACGTCCACCACGTTCTCGCCCGCGGCGGCCAGCTGCTGGGCGAGGGTGCGGCCCAGGCCGCGGGCGCCCTCGATGGCGAAACGGCGCTCTGGCCACTGCTCGCACCAGCGCATCAGCTGGCGGAGGGTACCGGCATTGACGATGAACCGGCGCTGGGCCACTTCGTGGCCTGCGGAGTCGACAGCGATGGCGGTGTGGGGGCTCCTGCGGGACTGCCCCGCCCGCGATGACCTGCAGTCTCGCCTCGGTCACCGGCACACCTTCCTCGCACCTGAACGGTCAAGGCAGCACCTGGAAAACCGGAGTACTACCGCGAGAACCAACGAGGTCCGCAAGACGGGATACGGCCAGGTGGCAGCGGCAACCCTTGTGAGGGAACAAGTGCCAGCCCCAGATGGATGGACCAAGACCTTCACCGCCCCCGCCTCTGCGCAGCCATCGTCGATCGCCTCACCTTCGGCGGCACCATCATCGAGACCGGCACCGACTCCTACCGCCTCGCCACCACCCGTGCCCGCGCCGAACAACAGGCATCCGCTGGCTGATCGCGACCACACTCCTGTGATGGTGTGATTGCCCCCACCGACTCATCGGATGGCATACCCGTCCCACAGCAGGCCGCCAGCCAGGTCCAGTACCTCTGCCACGACCGCGGCGAAGACCTCCGCATCCCCGGCGATCGCCTGCGCGGCAGCTTCGGACAACGCGCGGTGCACCCCGGGGTCGGCCGCAGCCAGCCGCCTCGACAACCATTTGCCTCCGCCGAGCCAGTGCCCGCCGACCAGGAGGACCAGCTCCGAGGAGCGCTGCAGCATGTGCGAGACCAAGTACAGCCGCTCTACAGGGTCCATGCAGCCGCGCAGGTCATCGAGCAAGTCGGTCAGGACATACCGCTGGTAGTCACGCTCACGGTCCGAGAGCGGCGGCGGGCCCGCGGCCCAGCGCTTTCGCGCCTCGTCCTGGAGCGAAGCGCCCAGCCCGTCCGTGTCTACCAGGAGCATGCCGTCAGCACACATAGCGAGCAGCGGCGATCTCCGCTTCGCGGTCTCCTGGTCGGCGAAGCTGTGCCAGACGGCCTCCGTTTGCACGAACAGCTCCACCGGCCAGCCGCGATACACCAAGTTCTCCCGGCTGGGGGCGGGCGGCCCATCCAAGAGGACCACGATGTCCAGATCGGATGTGGGCGTCCGGCGGTCGGTCAGCACACTGCCGGCGAGGAAGGCCGCCCGGGCGGCGGGAAATCGGTCTTGCACCAGTTCGCGGGCGGTGAGCACGGGGTCATCCATGAGCGCAGCGTACTGGCCGACGGTCGGTCCCGTACGAGGGCGGGTGCACCGCACCACAGCGGGTGCTCTTACTTCTCATCGACTTTCATGCGCTCTACGGACACGGAGTGATGCCGAAACCCACCGACAAGTGCTCTCGCTTCTAGGTTCTGGCACAGATCTTGGGGAGCCGTCGCGGAGCGTTACCTCGATGTTCGATTGCGAGGGGACTGGCTCCCTCAGGTGCTTGCCGACCGCTGCTGTGGACGGGTGATGGTGGTGGTCATGCAGACCGATGCACCGTTCTGGGACTCGCTGGTGTTCGACGGAATCGACGATGGCTGAAGGACCTTCCGCTCGCTGAGCAGGGCTTTGTGATCCGGCTGACGGTCCGGCGCTTCATCTGTGGGTCGGCGGACTGCCCGCGCCGAACGTTCGCCGAGCCGTTCTCCCGGCTGGTCGCCCCGCACGCACGGTTCACCACACGGCTCAACCACGCCCTGGAGCGAGTGGGGCTCGCCCTGGCCGGGCGGGCCGGTGCCCGGCTGGCTGCCCAGCTGGGCTTCGGCGCGGGAAGGATGACTTTGTTATGCAGGGTCGTGGCATTGCCCGATCCACGGTTCAGTACTCCGCGTGTGCTGGGCGTGGACGACTTCGCGATCCGCCGCGGCCAGACCTACTCCACCGTGTTGACCAGCGTCGAAGACCATCGCGTGGTCGATGTGCTCCCGACGCGTGAAGCCGGGCCGCTGGCCGCCTGGCTGATCCGCCACCCCGGCGTGGAGATCATCTGCCGGGACCGGGCGGGCGCCTATGCCGAGGGTTGTGCTCGCCGAGAATGTCATCCGCCCTGGTCGGAGACCTGCATCGGGACTGGCGGTCGTCGGCCTCGTCGCTCGAGTAGGCGCTCTCGCGTAGTCGGTGGTTCACGCGTCATGATGATCGATCGTGCTGCTGCGACTGGCCTACCTGGGCGTGACGAATGCGTTCGCGCTGCTGCGTCTGCTGCCGATGAGCGACCGGGACAAGGATGCGGAGATCCTGGCTCTCCGCCATCAGATCACGGTGCTCGAACGCCAACTCGATGGTGCCCGAGTACGGTTCACTCCGAGCGATCGGGCGTTCCTGGCGGCGCTGCTGCACCGGCTGCCGTTGGCCGCCCTGGGGCGTGTGCGGCTGCTCGTGCGTCCTGACACGGTGCTGCGCCGACATCGCGATCTCGTCAGGCGTCGTCATGCCGCCTTGTCGCGGCCCAAGCGGCCCGGTCGGCCTCGTGCCGTGTGCTTCATCCGGATTCTGGTGCTGCGTCTGGTGAGGGAGAATCCGACCTGGGCTACCGGCGTCTGCACGGCGAGCTGCTCGTGCTGGAAGTGAAGGTGGCCGCCTCGACCGTCTGGAAGATCCTGAAGGATGCCGGCGTCGAACCAGCGCCCGACCGGAGCTCCAGCACCTGGGCCGGCTTCCTGCGCTCCCAAGCCGACGCCCTCCTGGCCCGTGACTTCTTTGAGACGGTCACCCCGTCCGGCGTGCGGATGTACGTACTCGCGGTGATCGAACACGGCAGCCGCCGCATCCGTGTCCTGGGCGCCACCGCACACCCGACCACCTCCTGGGTGGCGCAAGCGGCGAAGAATCTGGTCATGGACCTCGATGATGTCGGATGCCGGGCACGGTTCATGATCAGGGACAGGGACGGGAAGTTCCCCGGATTGTTTGATGACGTCCTCAAAGACGCGGGGATCGAGGTCATCCTCAGCGGCATCCAGATGCCACGAATGAACTCGATCATGGAACGGTGGGGGCAGACCTGCAGGCACGAGCTCCTGGACCGGACCTTGATCTGGAACCAGCGGCACCTGCTCCATGCGCTCCGGGAGTTTGAGCAGTTCTACAACACTCATCGGCCCCACCAGGGCATCGCGAACGCCCGACCGCTGCACCCGTTACCCGCACCGATCACCGATCCGGACCAAATCGCTGGCCTCGACATACGAAGGCGCGAGCGCCTCGGCGGCATCCTCCATGAATACCGACATGCCGCATGACCTGCATGGATGAAGTTCTCGGCAAGGACAGCCCCAAGAGTCCCTACCGAACCCGGAACGGTTCACTGAACCGCCGCCCTGGGTTCTCCCACCCATGAACGGCTGCGCATCCTAGCCTCCTGGGCCGCTGACCAGCACGCGCCGCCCTTTCCGCCGTCAGCTGACAGGCGAGGGCCACCTCCGTGGCACGGTGCGGTGGATCGGGCCCGTGCCCTGGGACAGGGGCAGGCCCGAGCCCCCGCTGATGTGGGCGATGATCTCCGCGGTGATGGATACCGCCGTCTCCTCGGGTGTGCGCGCACCGAGGTCCAGGCCGATCGGGGAGCACAGCCGGGCCAGCTGTTCTTCGCACACGCCTTCTTCCCGCAGCAGGCGCAGGCGTTCGTCGTGGGTACGCCTGGATCCCATGGCGCCGATGTAGCCGACGGGCAGGTCCAGCGCCAGACGCAACAGGGGAACGTCGAACTTTGCGTCGTGAGTGAGGACGCACACGGCGGTACGAGGGTCCACCTCGGTGTGTTCCAGGTAACAGTGGGGCCAGCCGGCCACGACCTCGTCCGCGTACGGAAAGCGCGCCGCGGTGGCGAAGACGGGCCGGGCGTCGCACACCGTGACCCGGTAGCCCACGAAGGCCCCGGCCTGGCTGAGAGCGGCGGCGAAGTCCACGGCGCCGAAGACCAGCATGCGCGGGCGGGACGCGTGGACGTGCACGAGGACGGACAGTGGCCCTGGGCAGCCCTGTCCGCTCCCTCCGAGCGCGACGCGGGCGGTGCGCCCCGCCCGCAGCAGGGCAAGGGCCTCGTCCACCACCACAGTGTCCACCGAGCCGTTGTCCAGCGTCCCGGAGATGACCTGGCCGTCCCCGAGAACGCTGAGTGTCGCGCCGAGGAGGCCGGTTGGCCCGTCCACAACCTGGGCCACGGCGACGGGCAGGTCCTGCACAACCTCATCGAGGGCCGCGGCGATGTGCGGCTGCGCCGCAGGGTCGACAACCTGGACGAGGACATCGAGTTCGCCGCCGCACGTCAGGCCCACCGCGAAGGCGTCGTCGTCGGAATACCCGAACCAGGCACGGTGAGGGGTGCCCCCCTCGCGAAGCACTTGCCGGCACATGTCGTAGACCGCGCCCTCGACGCAGCCGCCGGAAATGCTGCCGACCGTGTTGCCGTCCGTGTCCACCGCTACGGCTGTGCCGATGGGCAAGGGTGTGCTGCCGCGGACGTCGACGACGGTGGCCAGGGCGAAGGGTCGTGCGTCGCGGCACCAGCGGAGCAGTGTCTGCGCGATGTTCAGCATGGGGCCTGTCTCCGTGGAGGTGAGGGCGGGCCGCCGCCGCGCCGGGGGAGTGTCGCCCGGCGGCGGCCGGGGGAGGGCCGACAGCCGGAAGGGGAGACGGGCTGCCGGAGGGGCGGGTGTGCACTGCTGTCGGCGAGCTGATCGCCTCAAGTGCGTCAGAGCAATGCCTCTGCTGTGATGGGCAGTGCGCGCAGCCGGCGGCCGGTGGTGTTGAAGACCGCGTTGGCAATGGCGGGCGCCACACAGATCAACACCAGTTCGCCGAGACCCTTCACCCCGAGTGTGTCGGCCTCGCGGTCCTCGCCTTCCAGATAGATCGCCTTCACCTCGGGCACATCCGCGTTGACAGGGACGAGCTAGTTGGCGAGGTCGGCATGGACGATCCGGCCGTCGCGGTGACGGCGGACGGCTGCCCCTGAAAGAGCACCCGGTTGTCCTGGAAGACCCGCAGGCGCCGGCCGGGCGGGTTGTTCGATCCGCTGTTGTCGCGGTACGGCAGCTTCGGCGCGTTCTCGTGGCTGATCATTCCCAGTACGCCGGGCTGGGCTTCGGCTGCGCGGGCGTCGAGGGACGTGATGCGGCTGTGGCCGATGCAGCTGTCGACGATGACGGCGTGCACGGGCCCGTCGAGCTCGTGCTCGGCGGCGTACAGCGCCTTGCCCGTGATTTTCAGCCGCCCGTCCACCCGGGACAACGGCGCACCCACGGCTGCCTCCGGCTGGGGGCTCACCTCGTACCTCCTACGCTCAGTTCCGTGTCCAGGGCGCCGCAGATGCGGGACCTTCTCGCGGTGCCCGTTGCGCATCGTCGTGCTGGTCTCGCGGTGCTCGCCCGGTGCGGCACCGATGTGGGCGGTGGCCTCGGCCTCAATGACTTCCTGGAGGATCCGCTGAGCCAGAACACGGGTCAACTCGATTCCGTCCGCCGTACATCAGCCGGACTAAGTCGTGCTGGGACAAGGTCATCGAGACACCTCTCGTTGGACGAGCCTCTCCACTCGGAGAGTGGGGCGGCGGCCGACCCTTGACCAGGGGCTACGCGGAGATCGCTGTTACACCACTGGTGGGACACCATCAGCCGGCGCCTCTCAGCGAGTGCGTCAGTCGGTAAGCGCGCACAAGCGGTCGGACGGTCGAGTTGAACCAGCAGGGTATGTCGACAACAAGCGTCATCAGATTCGTAACGCATTGAACGCGGGGTGACCGCGCGACCACATCACCGACAGGGTGGTGCTGCGTCAAGATGCTCTGCCGCAGAGCTTGGTCGGAGCCGACCGGTGAGTCCGTTCGACGTAGGCGTCAGGTGCCGGGCTGGCTCCAGCTACGACAATGCCCTGGCCGAGAGCCTGTGGAAGAGCCTGAAGCGAGAGGCCATGTACAAGAAGGCGTTCTCCACGATGTGTCAGGCCCGACTGGATATCTTCCGGTGGCTCACGTACTACACCGCGCGACGGCGTCACAGCGCGCTGGCCTATCTGTCGCCGATGCAGTTCGAACAGCAGCATCACACGACCGCTAAGCTCTCGCTCGCGGCATAAACCCCTGTGTCTACATTCCGGGGGGTCACCTCAGGCGGGCCGGCCGCCGGTCTACCGGGACAAGGTCCGCCGCTTCCAGATCACCCCGCACATCACCCGGCGCGGCACCGGGCACGGCTCCGGCCTGGGCGTGTACCGCTGGGTCGTGGAAGGAGCGATCGTGCTGCTGCACTGGTCCGCCGTCTGCGCATCTGCTGGGAGATCCGCGACGACATCCACCACGCGTTCGTCGCCCTCGGGGACCGTTGATACGCGAGGGTGACTTGCTCGATCTTTGACGTTCTGGTGGTGAGGCTGCGGGCACGGGACTGACGAACCAGATGCTCAGGAATCAGGAGTTGTGGGCGGCGGATACGGTGTGGGCGGCGGCCCGACTGACTGGGAACCCGTTGCCGCGTCAGCAAGCCGTTAGCCTGTCGGTATGTCAGAGCGTGTCATGCCCGGTTGCACGGACGGCCTGATCACCCTGGGTGCAGCGGACGCTCTGTGGGTCGATTTGACGGCCGACAGTGCTGTGCCAGCGGCTTTTGGGGCATTTACCTGCTCTCCTGCCCATGCCCGGGTGGGGTACGTCCTGCTCGGCGGCCATGTGGTGGCGACGGTGAGGGCGAGCGGCGGGCAGTGGAGGGTTCCGGAGGTTAAGGTGCGCCGGGCGGCCGCGGAACTGAACGCGGTGGGGATGGATCGGCAGGATCTGGTCCGCATCGGTCCGTTTCGTGGGACGCCGAGGCAGGAGTGCGATGAGGAAACGCCGCTGCGTTGGCGCCGGCGCATCACGGGGGAACTGCGGAAGCTGGGCGGCCCCGAGCGGGCAGCACGACGTGAAGTCGGCCGGCCGTACCATCTGGCGGGGATCGACTGGCGACAGATACTCGTGGAGCGGACCCGCGACGGGACGCAGCGCACGTGGTGGCTGCCGCGTGCCGTGGTCAGGCTGCTGGACGCGGCTGAGCACGCCGAAGCGCAGTGGGTGCAAGCCGCGCGGACCCGCGAGGCAAGCGCAGCTGTCACCGAGCTGCCCTCCCACCCCCGGGAGGCCCGAGACGCCGACGATCGGCAGACGACCAGCCCCGAGGATCCCACCGCCTCACTGCGTCTGTACAACGGAGAGCTGGAAGGCCAGCTGTACTCGGTCCTCAGCAGGAAGCCCGGTACCTCCCGCAGGGTGGCGGGGTGGGCGTGCGCCGTCTGCCGCACCGCGCCCGCCGCAGTCCTCGACCACTGCCACGAACACGGCTACGTCCGCGCCCCCGTCTGCCAGTCCTGCAACACACAGGAACGTCCCGACCACCTGTACAGCAACGACATCCGCGTGGCGAACCGCTACACACGCCTCTTCCACACCGACACGGACGACTGGCTTCGCCACTGGCACCGCTGCCCCGGCTGCCGCGCACGCACCACCCTGCCCCTGCCGCACCTCGCCGCATGGACCGCCCACATAGCTTGCCGATCGCTGCGCCCGACCCACCGCGCCCCCGGCGGGCGCGAGCCCTGCGGTGTCCTGCGCGTGTCCTGGACGGGCAGTCAGAACGCGCCCCGTTCCTGCCTGCTCACTGTCGCAGTCGATTTCTGTCCCTCCGGCGAGCACCGTGTCCTGGCTCGAGTCCCCTACCGCGAAGCCGCCGAGCGGTTTGGTGTCTGGTTGGCCGAGACGGCTCCTGCCGTGGCCGCCGCGGCCGGTCCTGACCGTTTGGACGGACTCCCTGCCCAGTTCCGGCCAGTCATCGCGGACACCAGCGGCGAGGGCCTGGCACTGTTCTGAGCGGGCACTGGGAGACCTGACGCCCCAACGTCACCTCGCAGCAGCCGGCTGCAGCAGAGTGAGTAAGGGCAGGTGATGAGCCCCAAGGAGCTGGCTTGTTCGATACGTCAGGACGCACTCGTAGCAGTCGGGGCCGCGCAGCCGCACAGCCGGAATCTCAACACGTCGACCACAGCCCGGCGCGGACGGGTCGAAGCCGTGTGCTCGATCAGCCGGCGAATCGTCAGCAGGCTTCGTAACGACCACCACGCTTGGATCATGTCGAGGTCGATGTCGGTTCCATAGATAGCCGGCGACGATGTCGCTGAGGTGCTCGTCGTGTCCGAGCGTGAAGGTGGCGAGGTCGAACAGGGCATCATCGTGGCCCGCGTCGGACCAGTCGATGATGCCAGTGATCTCGTCGCCGTCGACGAACAGGTGAGTGATCTGCAGGTCGCCGTGTGCGTCAACGCCGGAGTCCACGGTTGGAGCGCGGTCTTGGCGGTCTGGCGGTTGCGGGTGGCCAGGTCGGCGGGCAGGGTGCCGTTCGTCACGAGCCGCTCGCACTCGCCGTCGAGATCCGGCGTATGGCTTGTTGGAGCCGTCGGCCCGGGAATGGTCCGGATCTTGGCCGCAGCGAGGCGGGCCTGGTCATCTGTCGACGCCGCATCCCTCGGCTCGTGGACTGCTCCAAGCGGATGTGTCGGCCCGTCGAGTGCTATGTCGAGGTGGGCAGGTGCGGGGAGCGGAGTACGAGCAGGGTGATCTCGCTGGGGGCGAAGACGCGGAACGGCGGGCCCCAGAAGCCGGTGCCGCGGCTGGTGTAGAGGAGGGTGCGGGGGCCGTGGTGGCTGAGGCCGGCGAGGGCGGGCTGATCGATGCGGACGAGATGATGGAAGGGCCAGATCTGGCCGCCGTGGGTGTGGCCGGAGAGTTGGAGGTCGATGCCAGCGGCTGCCGCCCGGTCGACGAACTTGGGCTGGTGTGCCAAGAGCAGGACGGGCAGGTCGGGGTCGGCGCCGTTCAAGGCTCCGGCAAGATGGGCGCGGTGGCCTGCCAGGCCGGAGGACTCGGCGGTGACGTCATCCACACCGGCGACCACGAGGGTGTCGCCTCCGCGTTCGAGCAGCAGATGGCGGTTGCGCAGCGGCTCCCAGCCCAGCTCGTCCATCAGGTCGACCCAGCCCTGGGCCTCGCTGTAGTACTCGTGGTTGCCGGTGACATATACACGGGCCCGGGTGGCCCGCACGGTACCGAGTGGGACGGCCTGGGCGCGGCGGCGTTCGGCCGTGCCGTCCGCGATGTCGCCGGTGTGGCAGACCAGGTCGGCTTCCAGAGTGTTCACCGTCTCGCATACCCGCGCCGACCAGCGAGCGCGATCGAGCGGGCCGTAGTGGGTGTCGGTGATGAGGACGACGCGGATGCCGTCCAACCCGGCACCCAGCCTCGGGAGTTGCACGTCGAGTCGTCGCACGCGTGGCACGCGGCGGGCCTCGGCGTACCCCCAGCCGAGCAGTACGCCGGTTACGCCGAGGACGGCCCAGGTGACGATTCGGGCCCGGTCCTGACTCTCGCCGACGCCGGCCACGGTCAGGGCGAGCCGCAACAGGACGCCGATCAGAACGGACCAGGTGAACAGCACCCAACTGGTGCCCAGCAGGGTGTCGCCGATGATCGCCGCCCGATCCTGCTGGCGCCGGCCGTGGCCGCGCACCATCGCGAGCGGCATACCGATGAGACCGAGGGCGAACAGGGCGGTGCCGACCAGCGTGACGGGCAGCGGCCAGTGCTGGCCGGTGTGCAGGAGCACCCAGCAGGGCACGGCCCACAGCAGCACGGGGGCGATCAGGGGGACGTAGCCCATCAGGCGGCGCAGTCGGCTCTGCCGCGGCGCTTGCGCTTCACCCTCGGCGGGCCGGGTGTTGCTGGTATCAGTCACGCTTCCCCTCCCTGACCAGACTGCCGTCTCGCGCACTGTATCCGGTCGCCTCGGGCCGGCCGGACCGGCGTTCATGGGCGCGGCCCGTTAGGGCGGAGGGTTCTCTGCGAGATGGCAAGAGGCCGCCGCAGACACCTCCTTTGGCATGAGCCGCGATCAGGGTGCTACTGCCCCGGCTTGGTACTGCCGCCGGTGGAGGGCGCGGTTGGCGGGACGATGGCCTAAGGATTCCTGACAAAAGTGGTGGGCTTGACCTGGTCAGAGGTCGGTGTCGTGCACGAGGCCGCTGGGTAGCGGGACGCGGTCAGCCGCGTCATCGCAGACGATAGACCTGGCGACGTCGGGGATCACCCCTGGGATACTGGTCGCCCATGGATGAGGTCAAAGTCGTCGTCGCCCATTCCGAGCGCGCGACTCTGCGCGTCGGCGACGTGTTCCTGAAGGTGGACGCCGATCAGGCGCGCATCGACGTCGAGGTCGAGGCGATGTCCCTCGCGCCGGTCCCGACCCCGGAGGTCCTGTGGCGCAAGCCGCCCGTGCTCGCGACCGCCGCACTCCCGGGGACGACGCTTGGGCGCCTCGGCGGGCCGTCGACCGGGTCGCCGGCGGCGTGGGCCGCGGCGGGCGCCGCCATCCGGAAGCTGCACGACGCGCCGCCGCCGTCCCGGCCGGGCCAGGCCGGCCGGAGCATCGTCGCGCTGGCGGCGGAACTCGACGACGAGTGCGAGTGGCTCGTGACGAACGGCGTCCTGCCCGCCGACCTGGTCACCCGCAACCGCCAGGTCGCCGAGGCCGCGCTCCGACCTTGGACTCCGGCGTTCACGCACGGCGACCTGCAGATCGATCACGTGTTCGTCGACGGCGACGAGGTCACCGGCATCATCGACTGGTCCGAGGCGGGCCGGGGTGATGCCCTGTTCGACCTCGCCACCTTCACGCTCGGACACGAGGAGCACCTCGACGACGTCATCGCCGGCTATGGCACCGACATCGACCTCGACGTGATCCACGCGTGGTGGTCGTTGCGAAGCCTGCTGATAGTTCGCTGGCTGATCGAGCACGGCTTCGACCCGTTCGCGCCGGGCTGTGAGGTCGACGTACTGAGATCCCGGATGTGAGGCTGCGCAGGCCCGACTGCCAGGTATGCGTTCTGACGCATCGAGCGTCGCGGATCTCCCAGCGGGTGCGCAGGCGGCGGAACCAGTGCAGCAGCGCGATCGCCCCTTCCGCGACCCATCGGTACACCTCCAGGCCGGAGCCGTGCCCGGTGCCCGCGCCGGGCGAGGTGCGGGATGATCTGGAACCGGCGGACCTTGTCCCGGTAGACCTCGTGGTCATAGCCGCGGTCGGCATACAGGTGCTTGGGGCGACGCAGCGGCTGGCCGCGCTTGCCGCGGATCGGCGGGACGGCCTGGATCAGCGGGATCAGTTGGGTGACGTCGTTGCGGTTGCCGCCGGTGGTGGTCGCGGCGAGCGGGATGCCGTGCGCCTCGACGATCAGGTGGTGCTTGCTGCCGGCCTTGCCCCGGTCCACCGGGCAGGTCTGCGGCCCGCAGCTCGGAGAGCAGCAGCTCGTGCAGGTGCTGCCAGACCCCGGCCTCGTTCCAGTCTCGCAGCCGTCGTCAGCAGGTCATTTCGTATGAGTACCGATATCCAGTCTCACCAGCAGCGATGAGTTTCTGAGCGGCTCAGGGTGCAGTGGTCGGGCGTTCGCGACGCCCTGGCGGGGCCGATGAGTGTTGTAGAACTGCTCGAACTCCCGGAGTGCATGGAGGAGGTGGTGCTGGTTTCAGATCAAGGTCCGGTCCAGGAGCTCGTGTCTGCAGGTTTGCACCCACCGTTCCATGATCGAGTTCATTCTCGGCATCTGGACGCCGGTGAGGACGACCTCGATCCCCGCGTCTTTGAGGACGTCATCGAACAGTCCGGGGAACTTTCCATCCCGGTCTCTGATCATGAACCGTACCCGGCAGCCTGCATCCTCGAGGTCCATGACCAGGTTCTTCGCCTCCTGGGTTACCCAGGAGGTGGTCGGGTGTGCGGTGGCGCCGAGGATCCGGATGCGGCTGCTGCTGCCGCGGCCTGGGTGGGGTTCCAGCAGGTGCGCTCCGGCGCGAACGGACGGGGCAGTAGCACATACCGGCACGGGTTGGCCGCGATCACACGCGTGCGCACCGCGTGGCTGAGCGCGCTGGAGAAGGTGGCGCCGATCCGGTAGACGCCGGTTGGCCCGCGTCCGCGGGCGAGTTATGACTGCTGCTACACCCGGGCGGATGCGCTCTTCGAGCTCACCGACGCGGTGCTGTGCTCGGACGGTCCGGTGACGTCGCTGGTCGAGTTGACGCTCACAGCCGAGCACCGGCGTGGGCACGGGGCGATGTACGACGCGGTCAATCACGGCTGGCTGGAACCGCGCCGCCTGCGCAGGCTGCTTGCCTCCACTCCGCTGCCTCGTGCCGCCGACGGGCGGATCGTGCTCGCGGTGGATGTGAGCAACTGGCTGCGTCCCGACGCCCCCACCAGCCCTGGCCTGCTGTTCTGCCACGTGTACGGGCGGGGCCGCAGCGCGGATCAGTTCATCCCCGGCTGGCCCTACTCCTTACCTGGTAGACCAGCGGGATCATCATCCACGGCATCGTCCCAGGCAGCCTCGAGCGCCACCAGACCGCCTACTGCCTGCAGCAACGCATTTCTGAACGCCACACCCTCAAATTCGTTGCCCACCGCCTTGCAGACCGCCCACGCGTTTCCGTCCGTCACCATCGTTGGTACCACCAACCCCAAACGGGTCAAACGAACATCAAAGCCTTAAGTTACCGGTACTGGGGCTAGACAAGGTTCATCGTCCCAGCTCAGGAAGGCACTTTCGCGTTGTTGGTCAACATGCAGACCAGCCCAATTGGAACGGCAGGGTTAACTGGTCAGCCCGGCGAGGCTCTTGAGGCTTTTCTCCATTTCCGCGCAAAGGCCGGGTTCAATCATCTTCCCCAGGGTGCCGTCGATCGGGCCGCCGAAGAGTTCCAGGACGAGTTCCACCGAGCTGCCGGACACGGCAGGTGTCACCGCGTAGGAAAAGCGAGCGCCTACTTCGGTGGGGCCTTTGCCCGTGAGCTCCAACAGGGTGTCGGCCTTGTTGGTTTCGACGGTCCAGTGGACGGTGGAAGGCGGTCCCATGAGCTTGAGCTGCTGGGTGAAGACGTCGCCGACCTTCAGGTCCGCAGGGGCCCCGTCAGGCCAGGAGAAATGTACGCTGAGCCATTCGTCGTACCGGGTGCGGTCGGACAGGAGTGTCCACACTTCCTTGGGAGACGCGAGTAGCTCGATCGTGCTGAGCCCCTTAGCCATGACGGGTCCTTTCTGCGGATAGTGTTGTCAGGCGGTCCACGATTTTTCCGGCCAGGAAGTCCTGCTGATCTTTGAGATAGAAGTGGCTGCCGTGGGCCATGCTCAGCTCGAAGCCGCCCGATGTGTGTTTCGCCCAGCCGCGTGCGTCGTCGACCGAGACCCTGGGATCGGCCTCGCCGAGAACGGCGTGGATAGGGCATTGCAGCCGGGGGCCGGGATGAAACGCGTACGTTTCTATGGCTTTGTAGTCGCCCCGGATCGCCGGCAGGGCCATCTGTAGGATTTCTGGGTCGGACAGCAGCACGGAGTCGGTGCCGTCCAGAAGGGCGATTTCCTTGACGATGCCGCTGTCGGGGAGTTGGTGGATGTTCTCCTGGCGGGTAATGGACGGCGCACGACGACCGGACGCGAACAGCGCGAGTGGGGTGATGCCGTGCTTTTGCTCAAGCCGGCGAGTCACCTCGAAGGCCACCCAGGAGCCCATGCTGTGACCGAAGAGAATCAGTGGACGGTCAGCGAACAGAAGGATTTCCCGGCACACCGCGTCAGCCAGAGTCGGCAGATCGTCGATGCATGGTTCCCTTCGCCGTTCCTGCCTGCCTGGATACTGCACCGCCATGACGTCCAGAGCGAGCGGTTGCCCAGCCTGCCGTAAGGCTTGCGCGAGCGGAAAGAAGTAGCTGGCCGAGCCGCCGGCGTGCGGGAAGGCGATCAGCCGGGCGTCTGGGTCGGACGCGGACTGGAGTCGGTGGATCCACCGGCTCTCCCGGACGTTTCCCATTTAGAACAGCTCACCCTTTTCGTAGGTGAGCTCCGAGTGGAAAACGGCGATGTGGTTGCCCGAAGGATCTCGCAGATGCGCGAAGATGGCAGCGCCGTCATCGCTCGGCATGGCCGGAACGATCACGGTTCCACCCGCCTCGGTGACGCGTTCGCACGTCTTGGCCACGTCGTCGACTTTGATGACGCAGATCGCGTAGTTGGCGGGCAGCGGGTTGTTCTTCTCCACCTTGCTGTCCCACAGGCCGCCCAGCGCCAGGCCGCCTTCTCCCTGGGTCTGGATGATGCTGTACGGATTTCCGTGCCCTGCGGTGAATGTCCAGCCGAAGACATCGCTGTAGAAGCGTTCAAGGGCCTCCGGGTCTTCGGAACCGATCTCGAAGAAAGCGACTTCATTGCCCATCGCAGCAGTACGGCCTTTCCCTCTGGAGAGCTGAACCGAACATCGGCACTGGGTTCCTGACGGTAGGTGGTCGATGACCTCTGGCCAACCCCCTAGGGTCCCTGCTTTTCGCCCCTATAAGGTCCCTGTGTACTCCACGTAGGGGGCATTTAGGGGTTGAGGACAGGGGTGGTATGTGGAATAGCGTTCGGCGGAGTCGGTAATGCGTCGAGCTGTGTGTCCCGAGACAAATGGGGTAGTTGGTGGACGAAATCAACGCGACGACCGAGCGGGCTCTCCAGTTGCGCGAGTACTTGGAGAGCTCGGATGGGGCGAGCGCTGCTGCCCCCTTGGTCACGGGCCGGGAGAACACCAAGATCGGATTCGTCTTCCCCGGCCAGGGATCGCAGTGGGACGGAATGGCCATGGAACTCTTCGACTCGCTGGCCGTTTTCCGCGATGCGCTGTCCGAGTGCGACGAGGCGCTGTCCCCACACGTCGACTGGTCTCTCGTCGACGTTCTCCGAGGCGCCCCCGTCGCGCCGCCGCTCGACGGCGTGGACGTTGTCCAACCGGCCCTGTTCGCCGTCATGTACGCGTTGACCGAAGCGTGGAAGTGGTACGGCGTCGTCCCCGACTTCGTGGTCGGGCACAGCATGGGCGAGGTCACCGCTGCGTGTGTGTCGGGTGCGCTGTCCCTGGCCGACGGGGCACGGGTGGCCGCGTTGTGGAGCCGCGCGCAGCGGGTCCTGATCGGTCGGGGCGACATGGCGTCGGTCCTTCTGCCCCCGGAGCGGGTGCAGGAGTACCTCTCCGGCGAAACCGTGATCGCCGCGGTCAACGGCCCGACCTCCACGGTCGTTTCCGGAGACCCGAGCTCCGTCGACGCACTGTTGCGGCAGTTCACCGCGGAGAGCGTGCGGGCGCAGAAGATTCCGGTCGGCCTGGCCGCACACTCCCCGCAGTTCGAGGCCATTCGCGCCACCCTGCTGCACGACTTGCGGGCAATTGCGCCCCGCCCCCCTCGTATCCCGTTCTATGCCTCGACAACCGGCGGCCTCTTGCCGCCAGGCAAGCTGCTGGATGCGGACTACTGGTGCCGGAACGGACAGACGACGGTCCAGTTCGGGGCCGCCGTGCGCGCGGCTGCCGCCGCGGCGGACGATCCGGTGTTCGTGGAGGTGAGCCCGCATCCGGTCCTGGTGATGCCGGTCCGGGAAACACTCGACGCGGTCGGGGGGAAGGGGGCGGCCCTGGGCGGTACGCTACGGCGCGATGACGGCGGCCTGGACCGCTTCCTGGAATCGGTCGCCGACGTGCACCTGCGTGTCGAAGGGGCCGGTACCGGCCCAGCCGTACTGGCGGAGCGGACCGCCGGCCGTCCCGAGCCGGAGCAGCGGCAGATCGTGCTGGACCTGGTCTGTGAGGTGACCGCGGAACTCGGCCGGTCCCAGGCGGTGCAGCCCGGATCCACCTTCCAGGAACTCGGCTTCGACTCGGTGAAGGCGGTCGAGTTCCAGCAGCGACTCACGGCGGCGTCCGGGCTCAGCCTGCCGGTGACGCTGGCCTTCGACCACCCCACGCCCGCGGCGATCACGGAACGGCTGCTCGCGGAGCTGAGCGGCGACGGCGCCGTGAGCGAGGTGGTGACGGGCCGCCTGCCGGACGAGGAACTGATCGCTGTCATCGGGATGAGCTGTCGAACCGCCGGGGGTGTACGCACCCCTGAACAGCTGTGGCAGTTGCTGATCGAGGGCCGCGATGCGATTTCGGAGTTCCCGGCCGACCGGGGATGGGACATCCGGTCGCTGTACGACCCGGAGCCTGGAAAGTCGGGAACGACGTACGTCAGGCACGGCGGATTCCTGCACGACGCGGGGTACTTCGACAATGAACTCTTCGGGATCGGCCCCCGAGAAGCGGAGGCCATGGATCCGCAGCAGCGGGTGCTCCTGGAAACCTGCTGGGAACTTTTCGAGCGCGCCGGTATGAATCCGAAGGCGCTGGGCGGAGACCAGGGCATCGGGGTCTTCCTGGGCGCGATGACCCAGGACTACGGGCCCCGCCTGCACGCCGCCCCGGAGAAGGCCCAGGGGTACCTGCTCACCGGCACTCTGGGCAGCGTTTCCTCGGGCCGACTGGCGTACGTCTTCGGGTTGGGCGGGCCGGCCGTCACCGTGGACACGGCGTGCTCCTCCTCGCTCGTCGCCCTGCACCAGGCGTGCCACGCACTGCGTCAGGGGGACTGCTCACTGGCCGTGGCCGGCGGGGTGACCGTGATGGCCAACCCGGGGCTGTTCGTCGAGTTCAGCCGACACGGCGGCCTCGCCCCCGATGGCCGGTGCAAACCGTTCGGCGCACACGCGGACGGCACGTCCTGGGGCGAGGGAGCGGGCCTGCTGCTGGTGGAGCGGCTGTCCGACGCCGAGCGGAACGGTCACCCGATTCTGGCCGTGATACGGGGCAGCGCGATCAACTCCGATGGAGCGTCCAACGGCCTGGCCGCGCCGAACGGACCGGCGCAGCAGCGGGTGATCCGGCAGGCGCTGGCCAACGCCCGGCTCGCCGCCGACCAGGTGGACGTCGTCGAGGCCCACGGAACGGGGACCGTCCTGGGGGATCCGATCGAGGCGCAGGCCCTGCTGGCGACCTACGGGCAGGGCAGGGAGCGACCACTGTGGCTGGGCTCGCTGAAGTCCAACTTTGGCCACACCCAGGCCGCCGCCGGCGTGCTCGGTGTGATCAAGATGGTGCAGGCGATGCGGCGTGGCACGCTGCCGCGGACGCTTCATGTCGACGAGCCCACGCCGCACGTGAACTGGTCGACGGGGAACGTCCACGTGCTGACCGAGAACCGGCCCTGGCCGCAGACTGGGGGACCGCGGCGCGCCGGGGTGTCCTCGTTTGGCATCAGCGGCACCAACGCACATCTGATCCTGGAGCAGGCCCCACCGGCAGCGCACGAGGATACGCCGACAGCCGCGTCCGGACTGCTGCCGTGGGTGCTGTCCGGTCAGACCGCCGACGTCCTGCGGGCCCAGGCCGGGCAGCTGAGCGCGCATCTGGCCGAGTACGTTGAGCCGATCGCGGAGGTCGGCCACACACTGGCGACCGCACGGGCGGCGCTGGAGCACCGCGCGGTCGTGACCGGCCACGACCGGGCGGAACTGCTCGCGGGCCTGGAGGACTTGGCCGAAGGCCGGTCCCACGTCATCCAGGGTGTGGTCGACGAGGGCCGGCTTGCCGTGGTCTTCTCCGGGCAGGGCTCGCAGCGGCCCGGCATGGGCCGCGAGCTCTACCACGCGATGCCGGCCTTCGCGTCGGCACTGGACGAGGCGTGCGAGGAACTGGACCCGCTCCTGCCGCACCCCCTGAAGGATGTCCTGTTCGGCGAAGAGGATCTAGTGCACCGGACCGACTTCGCGCAGGCAGGACTGTTCGCGGTGGAAGTGGCGCTGTTCCGGCTGGCGGAGAGCTGGGGACTGACGCCCGATTTCGTTGCCGGTCACTCGGTCGGCGAGATAGCCGCCGCGCATGTGGCAGGGGTCTTCTCGCTGGCCGATGCCTGTCGGCTGGTGGCCAAGCGGGGCGCGTTGATGCAGCAGCTCCCGCCCGGTGGAGCGATGGTGGCCATCGAGGCGTCCGAAGCGGAGGTGACCGACACCCTCGGCCCGGACACGGCCCTCGCCGCGGTCAACGGACCCACATCGGTGGTGATCTCCGGCGCGACGGTGGAGGTCGAACGGCTCGCCGCGCTGTGGCGTGACCGTGGACGCAAGGTCACCCGGCTCCAGGTGAGCCATGCCTTCCACTCCCCGCTGATGGAGCCGATGCTGGAGGAGTTCCGCGCGGTGGTCGAGGAACTGACCCTGCACCCGCCCCGTTGCGGAACCATCGCTGACCTGCACAGCCCCGAATACTGGGTCCGTCACGTTCACGACACAGTGCGCTTCGCCGACGGCGTGCGCAGTCTCTACGACGCCGGCGTACGCACCTTTGTGGAAATGGGGCCCGACAGTGTGCTGACCGCGCTGGGCCAGGACTGTATGGCCGACGCGGCCGATACGCCGCCGGCGTTCTTTGCCACGGCCCGTCGCGGCCACGACGAGGAGCGGACGTTCCTCGATGCCATGGCACGGGCCTTCGTCCGCGGTGCGGACATCTCCTGGCACGCGTGCTTCCACGGAGCCGACCGGCTGGTGGAGCTGCCGACCTACCCCTTCCAACGCGAGTACTACTGGCTGGAAAGCGGCGTCGAGCGCGCTCCTTCGGCGGCCGGTTCGTGGAGTTACCAGGAGACGTGGCGTCCTGTACCCGAGTCGGCCGATGCCGGAATTTCCGGTGTCTGGCTGGTGGCCGTACCGGAGGCCGATGCCGAACAGGGAACAGTGCGGACCTGCATCGAAGGCATGCGTCGCCACGGCGTACAGGTACGGCTGTTGAAGGTGGCCTTCGGCACCGGTCGATCGGCCCTGAGCGGAAGGGTCCGCTCGGTACTCGACGAGGAGCCGGCCATCGCAGGGGTGCTCTCCCTGCTTGCCGACGAGGTCGGCAAGACTGTGCTCCTGCTGCAGGCATTGCTGGACACGGAAGTGCAGGCACCGCTGTGGTGCGTCACCCAGGGGGCCGTCAGCGTCGGTGCCACTGACCGGCTGGAAGAGCCCGCGCAGGCACAGATCTGGGGCCTGGGCCGGGTGATCGCACTGGAACAGCCCCGTCCCTGGGGCGGTCTGGTGGACCTCCCGCAGACCGTGGACGACGGCACGGTGAGCCAGCTGGTGCGTCTGCTCGCCGACCCGGGTGGCGAAGACCAACTCGCCCTGCGCCCCTCGGGGGTGTGGGCCAGACGCTTGGAACCGGCTGAACCACTGATGTCTCGTTCCCCTCAGGAGTGGGGCCGCACCGGAACGGTTCTCATCACGGGCGGAACCGGCGCACTCGGCGGCCATGTCGCCCGCCGACTCGCGGCCCGCGGAGCGGAACACCTGCTCCTGACCGGCCGACGCGGGGCGGACACGCCCGGGATCAGCGACCTGGTCACCGATTTGACGGCATCAGGGTGCCAAGTCACGGTGGCCTCGTGCGACGTCGCCGACCGGACCGCCCTGTCCGCGCTGTTGGCGGAGATTCCCGATCAGTATCCGTTGACGGCGGTGGTGCACGCTGCCGGAGTCAGCGACTTCGCTGAACTGGCAACCACGACTGTGCCCGATGTGAACGCGGTGCTGGCAGCCAAGGTGGACGGTGCCGCGCATCTGGATGCGCTGCTGGTCGACCACCCGCTGGACGCGTTCATCCTGTTCTCCTCGATCGCTGCCACCTGGGGCAGCGCCACCAACGGTGCCTACGCCGCAGGCAACGCCTACCTCGACGCGCTGGCCCAGCAGCGGCGGCAGCGCGGGCTGCCGGCCACCTCGGTGGCTTGGGGAGTCTGGGCCGGTGACGGCATGGGCGAAGGGGTGACAGGGGAACGCCTGGCACGAGTCGGCCTACGGGCGATGCCGCCGGACGTGGCTCTCGCCGAGCTCGACGAAGCGGTGCGACGGGACGAGGCCACCCTGACGGTGGCGGAGGTGGACTGGGAGCGCTTTGCTCCGCTGTTTACCAGCAGTAGGCAGAGCCCCCTGCTCTCCGGCATACCGGCAGCGGTCCAGGCGCTGCACGCCGCCGAACGCCTCGCGACGAGCGACACCACTACTGAGCGGCGGACAGCGATCCCCGACGTCGTCCACCAGGAAGTGGCCGCGGTACTCGGCCATGTTGACCCGAGCGCCGTCAACGCCCGGAAGACGTTCAAGGAGCTGGGATTCGACTCGCTCGCGGCGGTGGAACTGCGAAACCGCCTCCGTCAGGCGCTCGGCCGGCCTCTGGCCTCAACCCTGGTCTTCGACTACCCCACACCTGCCGCACTGGCCGCACACCTGTCCGAGGCGTCATCCGGGCCCGACACCGCCATCCCACGAGCCTCGGCAGCCAGGACTGTGTCGGGCACCGATCCGATTGCGATTGTGGGTATGGCCTGTCGTTTTCCGGGTGGTGTGGGGTCTCCAGAGGATTTATGGGATCTGGTTGTTGCAGGGCGGGAGGGTTT